>JAJDAW010000100.1 GCA_029261635.1 Nitrospinaceae bacterium | reverse complement strand
TTCCTGTCATGACCCTGCCATCAGCAAATAGTTTTACTTCATCCACTGAGAGATTTCTTCCCAGCGATACGGCTCCCACAAATTGCTGGTGTACATCGTCTATCACACTTTGCAAAAGCTTGCGTTCTTCCGGCTGCATTGACCGAAGCGGAGAACCGGAATCTTTAAATGCTCCGCTTTTGATCACTGCGGGCCGCACACCAATTTTTTTAGCCAGCTCTTCCACGTTATTGAAAGCCATAATAGCCCCTATGCTTCCTGTCAGTGTGCCAGGGTTGGCCAAAACATAGTCCGCTGCACAAGCAATGTAATATCCACCCGAAGCAGCCACGCTGCCTAATGATGCGTAAACAAGCTTTTTGGAGTCTTTTACTTTATAGATTTCATCATAAATTTCCTGTGCCGGCCCTACTGCACCGCCTGGAGAATCTATTCTAATAATGATCGCTTTTATTTGGGGGTCTCGCCTGTACTTTGAAAGTTGTCGGACAATTTCAGTGGAATCCATCAACATGCCGTTGACATGAACCATAGCGATCTCACTGTTTGAGGTTTTCCAACCCTCCTGCATAAGTCCACCCATAACGGATGCCGCAAAAAAGAACGCAGATATACCTAATATCCATTTTAAAAATTTTCTCAAAAATGACCTTTCCGGCTTGGGTGGAGTTTACATGCTCAAGCCCGGCCTCTATCGAGGCCGGGTTTTCGAGTTTATTCTTCTTTAAAAACTTCCATGTCTACTTGTTCCTTTTCGATTGCGGAAAGGTCCAAGTTTTCTGCATGAGCTTTGATACTCAAGGCAATTTTTTTGTTAGCTATGTCTACCTTGATCACTTTTGCTTTGATCTCATCATCGATTTTCACAGCTTCTTCAGGATCGGTGATTTTTTCAGAGCTCAATTGTGAAACATGAATCAAACCTTCAAGCCCATCGCCAAACTCAGCAAAGGCACCAAAGCTTGTTACTTTGATTATTGTTCCTGAAACTTCTGTTCCGATCGGATAATTCCCTGCAATTTTATCCCATGGGTCCGGTAGTAATTGTTTAACACCGAGGGAGATTCTGCAATTATCCTTATCGATGCTGAGAACGACTGAGGCAATCCGGTCTTTTTTCTTCAGCGCTTCAGAAGGATGCTTGATTTTTTTCCAGCTCAGGTCAGAGATATGGATCAATCCGTCAACGCCATCTTCCAATTCGACAAATGCGCCAAAGTCGGTCAGATTTCTTACTGTGCCTTCAACCTCGGTGCCAATGGGATATTTATCTTCAATTTTATCCCAGGGGTTCGGCTCAATTTGTTTCATGCCAAGAGAGATACGTTTCTTCTCTTTATCCAAGGTGAGGACAAGAGCTTCCACTTCATCACCAATAGCAACCATTTTGCTTGGATGTTTGACATGCCGACTCCAACTCATTTCTGAAATATGCACGAGACCTTCGATGCCTTTTTCCAATTCGACAAAAACGCCGTAGTCTGTGATGCTGACCACTTTACCTTTAATTTTTGTCTCCACTGGGAATTTGGAATCGACATCAACCCATGGATCGGGGCTGGTTTGTTTGAGTCCTAATGAAACGCGCTCTTTCTCTTTATCGTATTTCAGAATCATTACCGTTACCTTGTCACCAATCGAAAACATTTCGGAAGGATGATTGACCCGGCCCCAAGACATATCCGTAATGTGGAGCAATCCGTCAATTCCGCCAAGGTCGATGAACACACCATATTCGGTAATGTTTTTAACGATTCCTTCAATGAGGTTGCCTTCGCCCATTTTCTCAAGCGTGCCCGTTCGAATTTGTTTGCGCTGCTCTTCAAGAAGAATTCTGCGAGAGAGAACAATATTGCCGCGCTTTTTGTTCATTTTGATGATTTTCATATCGAACTTTTCGCTGATCAGTTTTTCCAGATTGCGAATGGGGCGAAGATCGATTTGTGATCCAGGCAAAAAGGCTTTGAGTCCGATATCGACTGTGAGTCCGCCTTTCGCCTTCGCGATTACGGTACCCTGAATGATTTCATCAGCTTCGTAAGTTTTAACCAGATCATCCCAAATTTTAATTTTATTGGCTTTTTCTTTAGAGAGAACGACATTGCCATCGTTGTCTTCCACTTTTTCCAGATAGACTTCTACTTCGTCGCCAATCTGCAGGTTTTTCCCGTTTTCAGGAAACTCGGAAACAGAAACCATTCCCTCTGATTTAAAACCTACGTCAACAGTGGCGAGCCCTTTGGAAATGGCGATGACCTTTCCCATGATAATTTGGGATGCCTTAAACCGACCGAGGCTCTCATTAAAATATTGCTCCATTTCCTGATAGACCGCTTCTTCAGTGGCCGTCAGACCTTCCAACTCGGACTTATCATCCTCGTTCATTTTTTCTAAAAGTTCTTTGGGTATTTTCATGACCTGCTGATTCTCGCTTGTTAAAGGTTATTAATTAATTTTGAGTTTCTTTTTTTAAATTTATTTGTTCCATAACTTTGTCAATGACTTCTTCAATAGAAAATTTTGTCGTGTCGATTTTTATTGCGTCCTCTGCCGGGCAAAGGGGGGAGATGGCACGGGTTCTATCTTCGTGGTCTCTTTGTTTTATCTCTGCAATGATATTTTCCAAGTCAACGTCCAGATTTTTCTCTTTCAATTCCAAATAGCGTCTCTTACCGCGCTCTTCTGCATCCGCATCCATGAAGAATTTTAATTCCGCATTCGGGAACACCTGAGTGCCAATGTCACGACCATCCATCACCACGTTTCCCGACTGACCGATCTCCTGTTGTTTGGCAACGAGAATTTCTCGAACTCTTTTCTGCGCTGCGACTTTTGCGGCACCTCGCCCAACAACTTCATTTTTTAGCAAACCAGTGGCATCTTCTCCGTTAACCTTTACCTGTTGCCCTGCCGGGTCGGCTACAAATTCAATTTTCAATTGTGTTACCCATTGGCCCACGGCATATTCATCACCTAGATCAATGTCTTTTTTTTCTGCAGACCAGGCAACCGCCCGATACATTGCACCCGTATCGATATAGCGGTAGTTGAGCCTCTTTGCTATAAATTTTGCGACTGTGCTTTTACCGCTGCCTGCCGGTCCGTCTATGGCGATGATCATTACGTTAAATTACTTTCAGCCGGTACTTGTTGGCGGCAGCAAAAGCTTCTTCTAAAGCCTGCCCGTCTTTTTTTTCGATCACATCTCGCATCTCGCTCAACGTTTTTTGAAACCGATCTATCAAGTCCAGCGATTGCGATTGATTCGAGAGACAAATATCACGCCACATCACCGGATCACCAGACGCTATTCGGGTGATGTCCTTCAACCCCGCTCCTGAATAGGCAGTGACCTCATGATCCTGTTTGGTACGCAAAGCTCCCAGAGTATTCATTAATGCATAAGCAACGATATGCGGGAGATGACTCACCGCACCAAAAACAAAATCGTGCTCGTCCGCATCGAGAATTAACGTGTCCATGCCTACCGATTCCCAAAGCGCACCAACTTTTTCTAGAGCATGAGTATCGGTTTTTGGTGTTGGCGTTAAAATACATTTCGCATCGAGATATAAATCTTCCCGTGATGCTTCCAAGCCAGATTTTTCACCACCCGCAATTGGGTGCGAACCCACAAAAAAAATCCCCTCTGGCATCAAATTGTCCGCTTCATGAACCAGCGGCCCTTTCACCGAACCTACATCGGTGATCACAGCACCCGGCTTTAGATGTGGCAATAAGCTCTCAATCGACGGAACGATACGAGATACCGGCGTACAAAGAACTATCAGGTCGGCATTTTTTACAGAATCTGCCAAGTCTGCGGCGCAACGGTCAATAATGCCGAGAGACTTGGCTTTTTCCAGATTTTCACGATTGCGACCGAACCCCGAAATTTCTTCAACAAGATTGTATTTGCGACAGGCCTTAGCCAAAGAAGCTCCCAAAAGGCCAACACCAATGATGGTTATTTTTTCAAATAACTTCATGCTTGTTTCAACCCTTGCGCAGGATAAGAACCCAGAACCCGCAAAAATAGAGTCCGTTTGCCAAGTGTTTTTAAAACACGTTCGACGACCTTGTCATCCACATGGCCGAGAAAGTCTACATAAAACAGATATTCCCAAGGCTTGTTGCGTAACGGGCGCGATTGAATTTTAGTCAGACTGACATTATTTTTAGCGAACAATTGCAGGGTTTTTAATAACGAACCCGCTTCATCGGCAATGGAAAACATAATGGATGTCTTATTCTTCTTGGCTCTTTTAGCCTGATCTTTACTGATCACCAAAAACCGCGTGTGATTTTCAGCGCGATCCTGAATGTTCTTAGCAATAACTTTTAGTCCATGAACCTCAGCCGCTAATTGCCCAGCTATGGCCGCCGAATTCTTTTCCTGTTTTGCAAACTCCGCCGCTTGAGCGGTGCTGGAAGTGGGAATCTGTTCCACATCAGGAAGGTTCTTGTTCAGCCAGTTTCTGGATTGCGCCAAGGGCTGTGGATGCGAATAAATCTTTTTAATTTTTTTTCGATCCGCATTCCCCGCCAACAGAAATAATGAAATGGCGAGTTGAGCTTCATCACATATATGTAATGGAGAATCTACAAAGCAATCGAGTGTGAGATTGACAACTCCCTCGATAGAATTTTCTACAGGAACCACACCATAATCTGAATTGCCTAGTTCGACTTCAGAAAAAACGCTTTCGATGTTGGAGCAGGGATTAAACTTGCAAGATCGACCAAAATGTTTGATCGCAACTTGATGACTGAAAGTAGTTTCTGGACCCAAAAAAGCAATTTTCAGAGGCTTTTCTAAAGCCAATGTGGCAGAAAAAATTTCACGAAAAATGGAATTGATGGATGAAGGAGGAAACGGACCTTTGCTCTGGTCGTTCAACCGATCAAAAATAGCACGCTCACGCTGAGGAACATGAAAATGAGTCATCTTCCCCTGGCGGGACTTCTCTTCACCAATATTTTGGGCCAAAAGGCCACGACGGTTGATCAGCTTCAAAAGCTGGTCATCTAAATTATCAATCTGCTGGCGCAGATCGTCTAGCTTGGACAAAAAACGTGTACCACCTTTACTTGGATTTCCCGCAACCACTTAAGATATATAGGATTTCTTGATCATTTCATAATTCCCACCTAAAATGCAAGAATATTCTTGAAGAAAACCCTGAATCTAAGGGGTTTTCTCTATTTTTGTAACAAGGAGGTCATTGAAATGATTTTGCTGGAATTCAGTATGAGTCCCATGGACAAAGGGGAAAGTGTGAGCGATCAGGTCAGTCGATCGTTAAAAATTATCGATGAAAGCGGATTACCTTATAAGTTGAACCCGATGGGGACGGTATTAGAAGGCGAGTTCGATGAGGTCATGGGTGTGGTCAAACAATGCTATGAAACCATGCGCTCCGACTGCAAACGCATCACCTGCGGCATCAAGATCGATTATCGCGAAGGCAAATCGGGAAGACTAGAATCTAAAATGGCCTCAATAGAAAATAAACTGGGCAAAGAAGTGAAAAAGTAGGAAAGATTTATTATTGGGGAGAATTCATTAACTTCCGCCTAATGTAATCCACAACCGCCTGGATTTCTTGTGTGGTCAGTCGCGATTCCCAAGGCATCATGGCGGTGCCTTTTCTTCCCTCAGTGACAGACCGGATCATTCGTTTTTCTGTCAGTTGTTGTTTGGATTTTTCTGAGGTGAATTTTTTTGGAGGTGGGTTCAACACATTTGCGGCGAAGGTTTTGCCATCCCCCTTGTTTCCGTGGCAGGCTTTGCAATGTTTGAAAAAAATGTCGCGCCCGGCTTCAGAATCAACAGGGTCGGCAAAAGCCATTGAGGAAGAAAACAAACACACAAGCAAACCAAGACACCAGTTATTCAATTTAACCAACCCCCCTCATTCCCCCCTTGTCAGGGGGGAAGTATATTAAACCAACACTACTTCTAGAAGCGAAACGATAATCGTTCGCCTTAAAACGCCCCGACCTATCGCCAGCGGCGGCACGCCGCTAAGGGACGTCTTCGAGTTTTTCGATCATTAATACTTCGATCATATTTGCTTTGAATCGGCTCATCAGTTTATTGAAGGTAACACGTTGATCTTTCAGTGAAACGTAAAACACATCGATACCTCGGTCCCCTTGAGTCGATATTTTTGCCCGGTGAATGAGAATGCCAAAATCAGCAAATACGGATGCGATTTTATAAAGCATCCCCAAATGATCGCGAGCCTCAACACGAATGACAGTCAAAGTGTCTGCCGTTTCTCTTTCCACTTGAACTCGCGGAACAATAGCCTCATGGGAACCTTTTTGCTCTCCTGCATAGCGAGTGCGGGATCGCATCATTTTTTGCAGGCTGGTTTCCCTTGAGAACAAATCTGACAAATTGAGTTTTATTTCTTTCCAGGTTTCAAAGTTATCTCCTGTGGCTACTTCGCTTTCTTCAACCTGAACCGAGACTATGACATACCCGTCTTTCTTTAAGTAGATATGGGCTCCCAGAATATTCAGGCTTTTTGCAGTTAAGACGCCCACCATTTTTTTAAACGAATCTTGCCCGGAAACACAAAACAGAGTGAGGTTGTGGAATTTTCCTTCTTCGTTAAATTCGTGATGCAATATGAAAGGTTTGTCTTTCAGCGAACGGATCAATCTTATATGCAAAGCCACTTCTTCAGAATGCGCCGTCATCAAGTAATCTTCTGGCATTAGACGAAGGTGAGCCTCGATATCATCAACGGGAAGCTCACGGTGCAGGGCTTTAAAAACCCCAACTCTCGTTGCTTGTGGATGGTGGTCCAGCGATTCAGGGGAATGGAGGAATTTTAAAGTGCGTTCGTAAAGTTCGAAGAGTAAAAGTTTTTTCCAAGCCGTTAAAGTTCCCGGCGCTACAGCACGCAACTCGGCATAGCTGAGCAGATACAATGCCGCAAGACGTTCTGGGTTGACCACTGTTTTAGCGAAGTTTTGAATTATTTTGGGTTGATGAATGTCCTGATACAAAGCCGTTTCGACCATTGTGTAAATATTTTTTATTAAAAATTCCAGCAGTTCTTTTTCATCTGCTTTCAGGCGCAGTCTCTCGCCAATGAATTTTAAAAATCCGGTCAGCCCAGACTCACCATCCATATTGGAAAGGGTTCCCGCTGACTGTAAAAGCGCGGCGAACTTCAAAGTCTTTCTGTTTGGGTAATCCTTATAGATAGTGGTTAAGTCGGTGGGATTACTCAGTGTAGATGATTCCATTTCTTCTAAAAAGCGGATGATGCGTAACGAATGTTCATCAGCTGTGTAGTGGTGATAGAAATCATGGTTGACCTTGCAATGCGCCAATCCGAATTCTGGCAAAACCTGTTCTAAAATTTCTGTTTCGTGCATCAGTCTCAGTGTTTTCTCCGAATCATTGTCGCCAAGAATAGAGAAGAGAAAATTTCTAATCTCTTCCCCTTTCATATGTTCCGCGCTGACGAGCTTTTTGTGCAACCTTAATTGTCTTCGCAACTGGTAGTCGGGTAAAACGGGATGTTGGCGGCAAAGCTCCAAGGCTGTTAATACGAGAGACTTGTCTTTTTTAAAATCTTTTTTTGGGTCTCCCTCATAAACCAGGGTTGAGCCGGAAATGCTGAAACCATTCCCCAAAGATTTTTTTGCAAGATCGGAAAGAACTCGCATAAAAGATTGCCGGGCCTGCAGACAATGTTCGAAAAGGTTTTCAGAGAAGTTGTAGATGTTAGTGGCGTGCAGATAATAATCACGCATAAATTCTTCAACGGGTTGCCCATCAAAAGACGCGTGGTAACCCAGATGGGCGGCAAGGTCTTTCTGGATATCGCGGGACAAAACATCGGTCTTTTTTTCTGTCAGGTAATGCAGTTCATTACGAACCCGCAGGGAAAAGTCTACCGAGTTGTATAGCGACTCGATTTCTTGTGGAGAAATATTCTGCGCGTCACCAATTTCCCTGAAAGAATGGACACCGAACCGAACCGCCGTTGCCCAAAGGGCATTATGATAATCTCTCAAGCCACCGGGGCCATTTTTGATATCCGGTTCCGGATGACAGACAACGCCTTCCTCATTTCCATAGCGTGTGTACTTCTCTTTCAATTTTGAGTTCAAAAACTTTTTGACCCCTTTTTGGAGAACCTTCTTATTAATGGAAGTTGTGAAACGTCCATAAATAATCTGGTCGCCAATCAAAAACCGGGTTTCGATCATCGACGTTTTGATGGTCAGATCCTCTTTAGCCAGGTTTACACAGTCTTTAATCGTGCGGGAACTATGACCGATTTCCATGCCAAATCCCCAAAACACAGACAATGCATCCTGTATGAACGTATCCGTAAGGGGTTTTGGCTTCTCAGGGAGCAGGAATAGCAAGTCGATGTCGGAAAGAGGGTTTAACTCCCCTCTTCCATAGCCGCCGACTGCCACTAGGGAAAAATCTTCAAGTACCGAAGTGGACTGATATTTTTCCAATCGGATCATTGAAAGAATGACATGCCGAATGACCTCATCGATCAAACTGGTATAGGACTGAATCACTTCCCGCCCACCGGCTCCAGAACGGTGCCAAGCTTTGATCTTTTCTTTTTCAGATTGGATCAATTCTTTGAGCGCATTGAAATAAGGCAAGCGCTCCCTGGGGTCTTGAGGAATTTCCTCGACGCTGCTGAAATCAATTGCCAGTCGATAATCGGGTGTAATCATTAATTTAAGGGTTCGGATTAATTATGATTGTTAAATAGAGAATAAAGAATTATTCGCAAAATACAAGTTCAACGACCTGACAGGCCAGACTTGAGATATTAGCGAAAACCCTAATTCGCATTGTTTTAATAGCCGTTATCTATTGAATATTCCGGCAAGCTCACCAAGACACCAAAACTCTATCTAATTGCCGATTTCGTAATTCCAAGAAGGTCACTTTTTCAATCCAAATTTGCTTGACAATATCAGGGTAATATTTTAGCTTAACCCCTTCTTGCAATTGACATATCGGATTGAACTTCCCGGATTTTATCTACCGTTTTGAAATATTATTAATAATCTATTTACTGTCTTAAATTAGAGGTCAAAATCGATGTCCGAACAACCAGATATTATTTACACCAAAGTTGATGAAGCACCCGAATTAGCAAGTGGTTCTTTTTTACCCATCATCCAAGCCTTCACGGGAGTAGCGGGTATTAAAGTTGGCTCCAAGGATATTTCACTTGCAGGTCGTATCATTTCGCAATTCCCTGAAAGACTGAAGCCCGAACAACAGATTCCAGATGAATTGTCTCTGCTGGGTGAGTTGGTTATGAAACCTGAGGCAAACATCATTAAGTTGCCGAATATCAGTGCATCTAACCCGCAAATTCAAGGTGCGGTTAAAGAACTCCAGTCTCAGGGTTATGATTTGCCGGATTACCCGGAAGATCCTAAAACGGATGAAGAAAAAGCAATCAAAGCAAAATTCGATGTCTGTAAGGGCAGCGCGGTAAACCCTGTTTTACGACAAGGTAATTCGGATCGTCGTGCAGCGGCTTCTGTAAAAAATTATGCAAAGAGCAACCCTCATAAAATGGGAGCCTGGTCAAAAGATTCCAAAACCAATGTTGCTCAAATGAGCGGCAATGATTTCCTTTCTAATGAGATATCAACAACTATTTCAGAAGCATCTGCTGGAAAAGGCCGCATCGAGTTTGTGGGTGGCGATGGCAGCACAAAGGTTTTAAAAGATAATGTCCCTCTTGATAAAGACGCTGTTGTAGATGCAACAAAAATGAGTGTTAAGGCCTTACGACAATGCATGAAGGATGCTATCCAAAGAGCAAAAGACGAAGGGGTTCTATTTTCTTTCCACATGAAAGCTACCATGATGAAAGTTTCCGATCCCATCATTTTTGGACACTGCGTTACCGTGTTTTTTGAAGAGGCCTTTAATAAACATGCTGATACTTTCAAGGAAATAGGTGTTAATCCCAACAACGGTTTAGGGGATGTTTACGCAAAAATTAAAGATTTGCCAGCAGATAAACAAAAAGAAATCGAAGCCGATATTAAAGCGTGTCTGGACAATGGCCCAGCCATGGCAATGGTTGATTCAGATAAAGGGATCACCAATCTGCATGTTCCAAGCGATATCATCATCGACGCTTCCATGGCGGCTGCCATTCGAACCTCAGGTAAAATGTGGGGCCCTGATGGAAAAGAAGCGGATACTTTGGCTCTGATTCCAGACGGAAGTTACGCAGGTATTTACCAGTCAGCTATTGATTTCTGCCGAGAAAACGGTGCGTTCGACCCAACCACCATGGGAACGGTTCCCAATGTCGGTCTGATGGCTCAAAAAGCAGAAGAATATGGTTCACACGACAAAACTTTTGTAGCTCCTGATAACGGAACCATTAAAGTTGTCGACGCTGCGGGTAATACCTTGCTTGAGCAACCTGTTGAAACAGGAGATATTTTCAGAAGTTGTATCGTAAAAGATATTCCCATTCAGGATTGGGTAAAGCTCGCCGTATCAAGAGCTCGATTGTCTGAAACACCCGTCGTATTCTGGTTGAACAAAGACAGAGGACATGACGCAGAGTTAATTAAAAAATTAGACGTTTACTTGAAAGACCATGATACGAATGGATTGGAAATTCAGGTTATGTCTCCTGTCGATGCCATGAAACATGCTCTACAGCGTGCAAAAGAAGGTAAAGACACGATCAGTGCTACAGGTAATGTTCTTCGTGATTACCTGACCGATTTGTTCCCGATTCTTGAGCTGGGAACCAGTGCAAAAATGTTGTCTATCGTTCCACTGATTCAAGGTGGCGGTCTGTTTGAAACGGGTGCGGGTGGTTCTGCTCCGAAACATGTTCAACAGTTCGTTAAAGAGGGCCATTTAAGATGGGAATCTCTTGGTGAGTTTCTTGCACTTTCTGAATCTCTTGCACATTTTAGCCGGTTCAAAGGCAATTCAAAAGCACAGGTTCTGGCAGATACGTTGGAAAGTGCGAGCGGGAAACTAATGGAAAACAAAAAATCTCCGGGCCGTAAAGTGGGTGAATTAGATAATGCTGGCACCCATGTTTACGAAGCGCTCTACTGGGCAAAAGATTTGGCAGCGCAAGATGACGATGCAGACCTCAAGGCAAAATTTGCTCCGGTCGCTGAACAACTTGAAGCTAAATTGGATACCATTATTAGTGAATTGAATGCAACCAACGGCCAAGCTATGGATATCGGTGGCTATTTCCGAACCGATCCGGCAAAAGTTGCAAAGGCAATGCGTCGTAGTGCTACTTTCAATTCAATACTGGACAGCTTGAATTAATCAACCGCTGGACACGTTGGAGTTTTTGGAGCTCCTATTAGGGAGCTCCAATAAAAACCTCGGCGAATAACAAGCCAAACCTGGTTTAGGTTTGCTTTCATTTGAGGAACTGCTATGTCAAGCGCAAGAAAAAAAATCACAGTCGTTGGAGCAGGTCAAGTTGGGTCTACTGTTGCCCAGCTCGCCGCATATAAAAACCTCGGCGATGTGGTGATCATTGATATTGTTGAAGGAGTCCCGCAGGGAAAAGCCTTGGACTTGCAAGAGTCAAGTTGTCTGCAAGTGTTTGATAGCTTGGTAACGGGAACCAACGACTATAAAGATACTGCGAATTCAGATATCGTGGTTATCACCGCAGGTTTGCCCCGCAAACCGGGAATGAGTCGCGAAGACCTTCTTGCCACCAATGCCAAAATTGTACAATCGGTGACCGAGAATATCATGGAGCATTCCCGAGACCCTATCATTATAGTTGTGTCAAACCCTCTCGATGCGATGGTTTACATGGCAAAGAAAACGGGCAACTTGCCAAAGAATAAAATCATAGGTATGGCGGGTGTGCTCGATTCAGCGCGGTTGCGAACATTCGTTTCGCTGGAACTGGGTTGTTCTCTGGTTGATGTTGATGCAATGGTTCTTGGCGGACATGGCGATTCCATGGTACCTCTTCCCCGTTACACTTCGGTTTCTGGGATATCGATCACGGAGTTGATGACCACCGAGCAGATTGATCGAGTGGTAGAGCGCACACGAAAAGGCGGCGCAGAAATTGTTTCTCTTTTAAAAACAGGCAGTGCTTTTTATGCGCCAGGTGCTTCGGTTGTGAAAATGATAGAAGCTATTTTGCAAGACAAACGTCGCATTCTCCCCTGCACTGCTTATCTCGAAGGAGAATATGGTTGGAGCGGAATTTTCTTTGGTGTGCCTGTTATGATGGGCATTCATGGAATTGAAAAAGTTATCGAGCTAAAAATGACGGAAGAAGAAAAAGCAGCGCTGGATAAGTCTGCTGAGGATGTTAAAAAGACCTGCGATGAAATAGATGCCATTCTCGCCGGATCAAACGACAAAGAATAACAAATCCCCCCCTGACAGATTTTCGTGAAATCTTAAGGGGGTTTTTATTGCGTTGATAAACTGAACTTCTCATAAACGCTAACACCCTCCGGTTTGCCATCACATTCCAAAGAAATGGATTGCCAAAACTTTTTATCTGATTCCCACCTAGGGTCCCATTCATCATCAGGGTCATCTTGAACGCACACGCGCCAAACAATACCTTCCAGCTTTTCCTTTGAAATATCTAGAGTGATGAAGTGATTCATCAACGCTCTAATAGCTAATGCATCAAACACATCTTTTGGTGCAGTACGCTTATCTTTATTTTGCTGGTCGGCGAAAGGTTTGAAGGTGGCACCCCCTCCGCCCGAGACAATGTGCATCGTCCCACCCCCTCTATGATATTTTCCCGACACTGATTTAACGACAGCGCCTTCTTCAATCGGACTCATCTGATGAAATCGTTCGTAAGAATGTTGATTGCCAGCTAGAACCAGATCAGGTTTCAGAGCATTTAATTGTTTAAGAACCGTATCACGCTTGTCGAGGTACCAGGCCGTGGTGATCGCCGGTTCGTGGACAGCGAGAATAACCCACATGCCTTTTTCTTTGGCTTCCTTGATGCGCGGGGCAAGCCAGGAAGTCGGGTCTTGCCAGGGATAGTTGTGGATAACGCCGATCAACGCATTACCGATCACCCGTGTTCCTTCCATAGATCGAGGGGAAGGAAAACCTGGGGTGTCAAACCCAGAATCGAGGAGGTCAATTTTATCCCAACAGCCAGAAGCTTTTGGTTTCCATTTTTTTGGTGGTAAGTCGTTATCCCCCGCTACAAATAATTTTATCGGGTAAGGATCAGAAAGAGTCTCTTTGATTTCTTTAATATATCGATCGGGGCAGGATTGAGGAAAAAACTTGGGTTGGTAAACGAAGTCGCCCAAATGCAATAGAGCATCAGCATTTTTTTCTCGCATGGCTTTTTGCACTGCCATAAAACCGGGAGTATATGCTCTTTCGCCCGTACCTGTATCTCCAACAATGACAATCCGTGTGGAAGTGCCCTGCGTATTCCCTTCTCCAATTGAGTAACTCACAAACATAGCAAGGGAGAGAAGAAAAATAATTTTTATCGCAAACCATTTCATAACTAATGCAAACCTTCTGGCAAAGTTTCTATAAAAGTACGAATTTCATCGCGAACTCTACGGTAATGCCCCAAGGCTTCTTCATCTGTCTTTGATGTTTGTGCCAGTTTGGGAGGATCGTCAAACCCGTGATGCACAACCGTAGTCGCACAGGAAAAAACCGGACAGTTCTCATCCGCATGCCCACAAACGGTGACTACAATATCAAAAGGAATCGTTTCTACCTCTTCTACGCGTTGCGACTTCTGCTGGGAAATATCCACTCCCTCTTCCTGCATTACTTTCACCGCGTTGGGATTGAGGCCATGCGCTTCGAGTCCCGCCGAAAACGCTTGAATAACATCGTCTTTCAAATGCCGTGCCCAACCTTCCGCCATCTGACTGCGACAAGAGTTACCTGTACACAAGAATAGAATTTTTAGTTTGTTCTTCATATTTCCAAGCCTACCACTCACATGTATGGGAGGCAACAAGGAGGGAAGATCTATTGTCTGTTCGCGCTGCGGACTTGATTTTCGTTTAATTTTCGCCTATGATTAAAACATCATCAAGGAGATTTAAACATGCATCTCACCAAGCGTCAGCGAGAAATCTATGAGTATCTCAAAGACCATATTCGTAGTCGAGGGTATGCGCCGAGCATCGCCGAGATAGGCAAACAGTTCGACCTCAGCTCTCCGGCAACGGTGCACAAACACCTCGCACATCTTGAAGAGAAGGGGTTGATCCGCAAACAGCAGAACCTGAGCCGTGCTATCGAAGTGATACCCGAGCCAGGCAATGTGTTGTCCTATCCTCTAATGGGAGAAATCGCCGCAGGAAAACCTTTAGAGGCTCTTGACCAACGCGAAGTGGTCGAGCTCTTGCCCGATGGCGGGGACAAAGATGTTTTTGTATTACGTGTCAAAGGCAATTCGATGATCGACGATCATATTCAGAGTGGGGATTATGTAATCGTAGAAAAACGTAGCGTGGCGGAAAACGGAGAAACCGTGGTGGCATTGATCGATAACGAACGCGCAACCTTGAAACGGTTTTACCGTGAGAACGGTCGCATACGATTGCAACCCGCACACCCGGATATGAAACCCATCTATGTTCGTGAAGGCGACTTCGCCATCCAAGGTGTGGTCATCAGCGTCTTAAGAAAATTCACTAAATAATCAACCATCGATAAGCAAGAGGTTGAATTGAACGAAATTTTACATGTCGATATGGATGCGTTTTTCGTGTCTGTCGAAGAAGTGCTCGACCCGTCTCTTAAGGGCAAGCCTGTAGTAGTGGGCGGAAGCGTCGAAGGAAGGGGTGTTGTTTCTGCTGCATCTTATGCAGCGAGGAAGTTCGGCATTCATTCTGCCATGCCGATTGCGAGAGCGAAGCGGCTTTGTCCTCACGCTATTTTTTTGCGTGGTTCGCACCGGCTTTACAGTGAGTATTCGGCCAAAGTGTTCGAGATTCTCAGAAGCTATTCTCCTTTAGTTGAACCCATGTCCCTCGACGAAGCATTTGTCGATTTAACAGGATGTGAAAAATTGCATGGTCCAGTTCTAAAAACAGCCGAAACAATTCGTAACGAAATACGCGACCGACTCAGTCTCAATGCCTCCATCGGAATTGCCACAAACAAGCTCATGGCGAAAATCGCTTCGGCTTATTGTAAACCAAACGGCATGTTGTGGATCGCTCCAGGTAAGGAACAACAGTTCCTCGCGCCGCTTCCTATAAAACGCATCCCGGGAATTGGACCCAAAGGCTGTGCTAGGTTGAACCGCATGGGTATCAAATCGGTTGCCGATCTTTCTCATCTGTCACTCGAATTATTGGAAGAGACTTATGGTAAATGGGGTGCATCACTTTACCGCAAAGCCAGAGGGATCAGTAGCAGTGAGGTCAATGCAGAAACCGAAGACCCGCGTTCGATCAGCCGGGAAACGACTTTTGCTACAGATTCCACCGACCCATTGTTTCTTGAGTCGACACTCAGTTACCTGACAGAAAAAACCGCGGCTCAACTTCGAAGCAATGGATTGTTTGCTAGAACCGTTACTTTAAAGTTAAGATGCTCTGACTTTAAGACGGTGACTCGCTCTCAAACTTTGGGCTGTCCAACGGCGGCGGATCACACACTTTTAAAAGCGGCTACAATACTATTTCGCAAACTTTTTAACCATAAGGTGCAGGTGCGCTTAATCGGAATTTCCTTTTCTTCTCTTACGGCGCATCCTTACCAGCAGGAAGATTTGTTCGACCTGAAAGATGGCAAACGCTGGGACCAGCTTTATCAGGGCATTGACCAGATACGCAAAAAATACGGTTTTCGTTCCATCCTCCGTGCCGCCAGTCGCCACTAGGCGTGGGGCCTACAGGTCAAGACTCGCCACGAACAATTATTATTGCGCTTAACTATGAGATCGCCATTATTTCCTCAAGGCCTAGCCTTGCAACGCCCGAAGGAAATAGGTCAACACATAAATAAGCAAATCAACATCAATACGCTTCTAGAAATATTTTTTAAGTGACTTCAAAATGAATTTTAAAAATATAAGAAAAGAATTTCCTGTAACAAATGAGTTTATTTTTTTCGATCATGCCAGAGTTGCGCCTTTGCCAGAACGAGTGCGAAAAGCAGTCATTGCCTTTGTCGACGATGCTACTCGTTTTGGCACGGTTCATTACGAAAACTGGATACTGGAGCTGAAGCGCACCCGGAATAATTTCGCGCAACTCATCAACGCTGACATAGATGAAGTAGCTTTCATCAAAAACACTTCGGAAGGGATCTCCATCGTCGCAAACGGATTCGACTGGCAGCCGGGCGACAATATTGTCATCCCTGATATCGAGTTCCCCGCCAACGTTTATCCTTGGTGGAACCTGAAACAAAGAGGTGTAGAGACGCGCATGGTGAAATCCGTTGAAGGGCGAGTTCTTTTCGATGACCTGGTAAAGCAGGTGGATGATAGAACGCGAATACTCTCCATCAGCTCAGTGGAGTGTAACAGTGGATTCCGAAGTGACCTCAATCGCATAGGTGCTTTTTGCAAAGAAAAGGGAGTTTTATTTTTTGTAGATGCTATTCAAAGCCTTGGTGTCTTACCTATGGATGTAAAAAGAGATCACATCGACTTCCTTTCTGCGGATGGGCATAAGTGGATGCTTAGCGTGGAAGGACTGGGCGGATTTTATATATCAAAAAAGGTGGTTGATAAAATTCGTCCCGTGACAATGGGGTGGGGGAATGTTGTCAACGCAGAGAATTTTATGGACTATGATCTCACTCTCAAAAAAGATGCAAAAAAATTTGAAGAGGGATCGCTCAACACGATGAGCATTCACGCTTTTGGTGCTGCGCTGGATTTGCTACTCGAAACAGGCATCGACAATATCGAAGAACGTGTGATGCACCTTGGAGATCGCATAATTGCTGAGTTGAATCGACGAGACATAGAAATTTACAGTTCCACCTTGTCAGAAGAACGTTCTGGGAATATTTCGTTCGCTCTGGATAAAGATGTCGGCTCTCTCTATTCATATATGCTGGAGAATAAAGTTAAACTTACGGTACGCGATGGATTGGTGCGCTTCTCCCCGCATTTTTATAACAACGAAGATGAAATTTTAAAAGTTTTTGACCTGCTGGATGGATATTTAAAAAAATAAAATTTCAGGGGAGGAATTGATTCTAAACTCCGGAAAAACGGGTCACAAAGTTTTTTAACTTTTCTTTGGTCTGGATTCGTTGGGCAAGTTTGGTAGCATCTTCTTTACTGCCAAATCGGTCTACTTGAACGCGATAGATTTTTTTTGAGCTACGGGTGACAAAGGCATCATAACCTTTTCTCTTAAGAGATTGTTCCAGCTTCTTGGCATAGGCTTTGGTTTTATATGCGCCAACCTGAATAGTGTATAGCAACGGTTTTTTAGGTGCAGACTGCTTGACCGCAGAGTTTGATTGGGTTGCTGGCAGAACTTCTTTCTCTACACCTTCTATCACTATTATCGGTTCAGCAATTGTAGCACGCAAGGCATTCATTGGAATAGGTTCTGCCGATTGAGATCGCTTGATTTCATGTTTTCCGGGCAGTGGACTCATTTCAGATTCCACTCGATTGGTTTCTTTTACGGCTACAGGGGTGCTTGTTATATTTTGCTCGACTGGAATACTTGCAGGTATGGCTGCAACCTCGAGCGCTTCCACGCCAAAATCAGACAACTCTGATTCTTCATCCAGAACCAAAGCCTGCTGCCATTCGGATTTGAGTTGTTGCAGTTCTTCAATTTTTTTTAAATCGCTGGTGGCGTTTTTTGCAATCACAGGTTCTACGAACTGGCTTTCTTCATTGGCTTCACTGGGGTGTTTTATCAGTGAGGTCAACTTGTCCACCATATTGGAAGTCATGCGACGAAGATTAAACTTGTTAGTGACGAACTGAATCGGTGCGAGAATCGCTGTGGTGATTCCCGTTGGAATTTTTCCGATTCCCGAGAAGTCCTGCTCGGTCTGTTCTGCCCGCCAAAGAATCTCCCCACTTCTTGTATCCACCATTTGCACGGAAACACTCAGTTCGATGGAGGAGTGCACGATTAAATAGGACCGTTCTACTTTATTGATACGACTGAAAACGATAGCATCCACCCCTAAAATTTCTCCAAACTGCATGGGGTTGATCGTTAAATAGTTTGACGGATCTGTCAGCTTGTTCTGCTGCAAAAGTCCGTCAACGACATAGCGTTCCAGCAACTGGAATTTGGATTGCTTGAGATTCGCATACAAGCCCAAACGAAACATTTCGGCCATTTCTTTTTGCCCTGCATCGCTTGTCTCGATAGGAAGAATAGCAACGGTCTGATTTTTTGAAAGAGTCATCAGGTTGCCCGCAACCTTTGTCTGCAAATCGCTAGCGCAGGCGGAAACGGACAGAGCTACTAATCCAATCAACAACCCTTGCAAAAAATTATTGTATTGCTTTTTTTTCATAAATCAGATGACTTTTCTATTTTAGCCGTTCCACTTTTATAAAATCTTTTTCCTGCCAGCCCCTGTGGATTTTTTAAAGTCCCAATTATAAGAGCGCTTGAGATTTCATCTTTTTCCTGTATGACATAGCTGCCTGAATACATCCCGGGAACAATTTCCTTAAGCGGGATATTCGACTTCCAACTGCCGATTCCAAAGGAGCCTTTTAAACCTGGGTCGCCTTTGAGGTTTACATAGATTTGATCATTAGGCTGAAGTTTTTGGTCAGGCTTCAGGTTTGTTTCGATACTTGAGATTTGAGGCAATCGAATCTTCTCCTGCCAGGTTCCAGCCGGATCAGGAATTTCTTTCATCATCCCGAGCGAAAACATTTCGGCGGTTTTATAAAGTACCTGATGAACTTTCACATTCTCCATTTGATCCTGGATAATTTCAACAACGGTTGGAGAAAGAATTCCTGAATAGGTGCTCTCTTTATGCTCCGTTTCCCAAAGGGTTTCACCGGTTCTTAAATCGAGCATTACGATTTTTGCCTTAATAGAGGTCTCAGCATGAATGCCACCTGTAAAATTACTGGTATCGAGCACCTGACCTTTGATCACCGCATCCACACCCAGAATATCTCTTAATCTTTCCGGGCTAAGCTCAAGAACTTTTTTAAATTTCCTCATCCCAGCCGCCTGTAGTTTTGAGTCTACGATTTCCAGCGGGATGTCCACATAGCCTAGATAGCTGAAATAGTTAAAGAAACATTCTCGAAATAATTTATGCGCGGGGATGCCTTCCGGCGTGGGGCCTGCAAGTGTGAAAGGCAATATCGCTACTGTCCTGGGGTGAATATTAGGGTGATCGAGGTTTTTACGTACTTTCAGGTCAACCGTTCCACAGCCGCCCAGCAAGCCGCAAATTAAAACAATAAAAACGAATATTTTTCGTATTAACAAGTTTTGCCTCACAGCAGACAGTTCTTGGTTAAAATATTGAATAATTTGGAGTTTTTCCAAATTTTGGGATACATCCACTATATGAAATCGCCTGAAATTTGTCAATATTTTAAAAAATTTGTTTAAATTTATAGCCTCTTCGCATATCCAGAGAATTTTGCCACAAACGAGTGAAGCTGGAAAACAGTCCAAAAATTTGTATTCCGCTTATATTCCCTATCGGTTTAAATAGAGACCAATGTGAGAGACAGATTCTTGACCTCACGAAAAAAAGGGCTTATTTATTGTATTAAATGGCTAATCTAGGGTTCATTCACGATGCTTGATTGCAAGGAGCATATTTGATAAAGTTGCCGAGTAGTGAATTCAACTTTTGAGGCTCATGATGATTAGAAAAGTTTTACCGGGCGTTCTTTTCTTTTTACTTTTTAGTTTTGCGGGAGAGGTATTTGCAGAATCA
>JAJDAW010000099.1 GCA_029261635.1 Nitrospinaceae bacterium | reverse complement strand
GTTTTTATAACCTGTTTTTGACATGTTTTATACAGGTTTTCCTTCTTCTATTAGGCTTAGAATTTCACGGACGGAAGCCTTTAAGTCATTGTTTTCTTTAATACTTGAAGATATCTTTTTGTGAGAGAAAATAACGGTTGTGTGATCTTTACCACCAAACTGTCTACCTATTTCAGGAAGCGATAATTTTGTATGTTCGCGGCATAAATACATGGCTATCTGACGGGTTGTGGAGATCTCTCGAGTTCGCCTTTTTGACTTAATATCGGAGACTTTTATATCGTAGTAAGAAGCCACCGTTTTAAGAATATTTTGCACTGTAAAGTTCTTTGTTTTATCAAATGTAAAGTCCTTTAAGACTTCTTTCGTAAGCTCTAAGTTGAGTTCTCTGTGCGTGAACGAAGAATAAGCAATTATTCTTAATAGAAACCCTTCTAGTTCGCGAATATTTGATTTGATATTACTTGCAATGAACATAGCAACGTCTTGTGGGATCCTTTTTTTATGGAGCTCCGCCTTTTTATATAAGATCGCAACCTTGGTTTCAAGGTCGGGAGTGTTGATATCGGCAATTAACCCCGACTCAAACCTGGAACGCAAACGCTCTTCCATGTTGTGAATATCTTTTGGATATCTATCGCTTGAGATAACAACCTGTTTGTGTGATTCATAAAGGGTATTAAAAGTATAAAAAAACTCTTCTTGAGTCCGTTCTTTGCCAGCAATAAACTGGATATCGTCAATCAATAGAACATCAAGAGGCCTATACCGCTTTCGAAAATAGGGCATTTTATCTTTTTTAATTGACTCAATAAGGTCGACGGTAAAACTCTCTGCAGAAATATACCGAACCCTGGAACCCGGGTTGTTCAAACAAATACTGTTCCCAATCGCGTGTAAAAGATGCGTTTTTCCAAGCCCCACCGCCCCATAAATAAACAGAGGGTTGTAAGCCATAGCGGGGTTATTGGCAACGGCTAAAGCTGCGGCATGAGCAAATTGGTTGCTGGAACCAACAATAAAGTTAGAAAAATTATACTTAGGGCTTAATGTTTTAGTACAAGGCTCAGGTTCTATACCTCGTTCAATAGGTTGCGGCTCTTCAACAATCACAGAGCTTTGATTTTGTTGCTCCGTTTGGGCGGGTTTTTCAGAATCTATACAAAAATCTACAAGAATAGGTTCTTCAGAAACGGTTTTCAATGTGTTTTCAATCAACTCCCGGTAGTTTTCAATTAAACATTTTCTATAAAACTGGTTGGGAACCGCAATCGTTATTAAACCATTATCTAGATTGCGAGGATATGTAGGTGAAAACCAAGTTGCATAGCTATCAGGAAGAATACTCTCCTCAATTTTTTCCAAACACCTTTTCCAAATAGCTTCTTTGGCTTCCATAAATTAGTCGGATTAAAAAAACGTTAATAGGGGGGATATGAGGGATCAATATATTAAATAGGAGATACAAAAGCAACATCAAAAACCTTGTTCAAAAAACAAATCACTCAACCCGTGCATTAACAAAAGTTTTTAGACATAAGGTTTTTTATAATTTCCCCCTGGTCCGCCTTTGTAAAACTTTTCCCTTCACTACTTCCCTTTTAACGAAAAAAAACCCTTCATTTTCCAAGGGTTTAGAAAATTAATACGTTCCCCTCAATTACATATAGTAAGGGGGTGCTTAGTTACTCTCTCTTGGTAAAGAGAATTTCAACTTCCAGAAGGGTTTCTTTGGCAAATAAAAAAAGAAGCCCATTTTTGCAACTAACCCCTCTAACCCTTTGCGCAAAGGTTTGAATCCCGCCTCCACATGGGCCGGATATATTCCGGCCCGCTCTTCTTAAAAACATTTTTCTAGGAATTTTTATGAATTGGTTAAATGGAAAAAAAACTTACATCGTCTCGATTTTAATGTTTTTCGTGTCATCGCTTAATTTAATCACGGGGGATATTTCCCTTAACCAATTTATATCCAGTGACTCGATGACACTTTTACTAGAAGCCATGGGCCTCTCCACCCTAAGGGCTGGCGTAAAACAAAATCAGAAAGAGACAATTTATGAGGTAGTTAAAAAAATTAACTTCCCTCATGCAGGCTAGGCTTTTTATTTTCAATTTTATCTTTTGAGAGTTTTATGACTTTGGAACTATTTAGAACATTAACCCCATGGATGACTTTACTTGCCATATTGATTCTTGGAATCGTTGGCTGGTTTGTTCGATGGATGATTGGGGAAAATAATAGAAGGCTGAATGAGTTTAAGCAAAACCAGGAAGATATGGAAAACATAATTAGAGAACTGGAACGAGCAAGACAAGATGATCAAAAGTATATTTTTGAACAATACGTCGATAAAAAAGCTTTCTATATTGCAGTTGGCAAAACAGAAGGACTCATCACAAGAATCTTCAAGCAATTGAATGAGCTGAATAAATCAGTCAATCAGATTGTGGGAGCTTTGAATGCGGGAGAAAAAAAAATTGCCTGAACCTATTTCAACGAGCTTGAATGAATTATCAAAATTAATAACGGAACTGGAAGAAAACAAAGAAATAGTTCAGGAACTTATCAAACAATCGCCCGATGAATTAAAAAACCATCGTGTTTATTGCGCTTATACCGGAAAAATCAGTGATGTTCTGAAACTGAGAATACAAACAGAAAAAATAGACCCGTCGCGTTTGCTATCCGAAGCTCTTCAGGCAATTGCAATTTTTTTAGCTGAAAATAATGAAATTTCTGCAGCGCACTATATCGGTGACCATGTTGAAGAAATTGAGGAAAAAGTAATACAGCAATGGCTGAAATACCAGGAAGTCGAAAAAGCAAATCTGAACAAACCACAGGAAAAAGAATTAAAGAAATCCTCAAACCTTTTGGAAAAAGAAGCACAGAGCAAAAAGAAAGACATAAAGAAAAAGCACTGAATGACCTGAAGTTCTTCGCAAAACATTATTTTCCTCATCATCTCACTGAAAATTGTTCAGCAATGCATAAAGAGATGTTCTTACGTTTTCAGGAACAAATTTTAGACTCTGAATTGACAGGTAAAGGCGGTAAAGAAGCTTTAGCTGCTCCTCGAGGAAATGCAAAATCAACTTTGACATCTTTAATAGTGCCACTTTGGTGCATTGTCGGTTCGCGAAAAAAATTTATAGTCATCATTTCTGATACCTCGGAACAGGCAGAAGAATTCCTAGAACAGATAAAAACAGAGCTAGAAGCAAATGAAAGACTAATCGAAGATTTTCCTGAAGCCTGTGGACCCGGCCGAACATGGAAGGCCGCTAAGTTAGTTACAGGAAATGGAGTAGCAGTTCGTTGCTGGGGTAAAAGAAAACGTTTGAGAGGGGCTCGGCATGGAAACCGCAGACCTGATCTAGTGATCTGCGATGACCTTGAAGACGATGAAAATATTGATTCCCCGGAGCAACGAGAAAAAGACCGAAAGTGGTTTTTTAAAGCGGTGATGAAGATTGGGGGTCGTTATACCGTCTACATTGTTGTCGGAACGGTCCTTCATTACGATTCTCTTCTCTCTCGACTATTGGTCCGGCCTGGATGGCGGGGAAAAAAATGGAAAGCAGTTATTAAGTGGTCTACTTCTAAATATTGGCAGAAATGGGAAGCACTCTACACCTCGCGAACTCTTGATGCGGAAAAGAAAGCTGAAATCTTTTTTAACAAAAATAAACAAGAAATGTTAAGGGGCACGAAGGTTCTCTGGCCTGAAGGAGAATCTTATTACTTTTTGATGGCCATGAGGATTTCTGATGGGCCTGCATACTTTGATTCTGAAAAACAAAATGAACCTGTAAATCCAGATGACTGCTTGTTTTAGGAAGAATGGTTTCGATTTATTCCAGAACCAGTCCTGGTAGGTAAAGACATCCAATTCTATTGCGCGGTCGATCCGTCGATGGGTTCTGCATCCAAGAAAGCGGACCCTTCAGCCATTATAGTCGGCGCAGTTAATTCAGATGGAATCATCGATATTATTCAGGCAGATATTCAAAAGCGTCATCCCGATTCTATTATGGAAGCGTTGTTTGATTATCACAAACAGTACCGGTTTGAACGAATCGTTATTGAAGAGGTTCAATTTCAAGAATTGTTTAAAGACCTGGTACTGAAAGAAGGCGCCCGGAGAAAATTATACCCGCCCGTTGAAGGGGTGAGGCCCATTAGCGACAAGACATTGCGGATATCTAAATTACAACCACATATAAAAAATGGAATCATTCGGTTCCGTAAAAATCAAACCCTGCTTTTGGAGCAATTGAAATATTTTCCTAAAGCTAGCCATGATGACGGACCCGATGCTCTTGAAATGTTATTTAATTTAATAGCTTCAGGTTTTGTCGGACCCCGCATTCGCAGAGTGGTTTGATGTTTTTTTAAATTTTGAAGTTTTATAAATTAGCGGAGGCAACTATGAAAACAACTAGCCAATTTGTGGAGCCTCAAACTTGGAGGTTTAAAAACTATAAAAGTTCTCTAGGAAATATGGAGCTTCTTATAGGCGAACCTGAATTATGGGACAGTTTGGAAGACCCTTTTATTGACAAACTGGTTACGCAGATGGAAAAAACAAACCGGTTTCATAATTGTTTTGATGTAGAAGCATTTTAAATAAAAAGTTTACTGACAAAATTTTCAGTTAGTGGATCCGTGAGTTTTAGGTTGTTCAGGATTCCATATTTGTGAAAGAAAGTTTAAACCTCCTCTTACTTATTGCGAGTATGGAATTCTTTACAACCACTTTTAATTTTTAAAATCGGTTATTAAATAATATTAAGGAAAAAAATATGGCACAAGATGCATTATTAGGATCGAGCCGATGGAAGGATAGGTATTCTCAGCAGGGACTGGAAAGCCCTCCGGTACATTGGGAGTCGGTTACTCCACATGCTGTAAACCAATTGTCTCGGGTATGTCGAGTAATTTATTGCGGAATTTCTGGTGATCTGGAAGTTCAAAATGTTGAAGGGGAAATAATTATTTTTAAAAACTGCCCTGCGGGATATGAGGCAAAAGGGTTCTGGGTGCGGGTGGGCAGTAACTCGGCAGGGTCCTCCGCTGGCGATTATATGGCAGGCGAGTAATGACTAAATTTGCAAGCTTATCGCAAGCGGCTACCAATACCAGATTCTTATCGGGGTCTCTGATTATTTCCAGTGATGCTAGAAAAATTTTCAAGGTGGATAAAAATGGGAATGAAATTGCAAACTCTATTCCTGTTAGTGCATTTTCAACGGTTAATCCACCCCCAGATGGATTGGCGTTAGACCCTTCTGATAATACGTTGTGGGTTTCTACCGAGCATAATAGTAGCGGAGTTGGCACCGACATTCGCGTATGGAACATCGATTTTGATACTGGTTCACCCATCAGTTCATTTGGAATTAATGAGTTTGATCCTTCCGCATCTCAAATTGAAGGTGTCTGTATTGATCCCTGGGATTATACAATTTGGCTGGTAGCAGATGGTCCGGGGGCTACTAATCTTTATCATGTCCAGAGAAATGGTAGTTTGATCCAGACATATAATCTTTTAGCATTTGGTATTACTAGCCCGCAAGACTTATGTATCGACCCTGTGTTGCAACGTATTATTATTACCGACAACCAACAGAATTCTCTTAATTTTTTTGATTTGGGCATGAATTTAATCAGCTCGGTAGTGATGGATAAATTGGATCCAATTCCTACTGCCTTGCAAGGAATTTCTTACGACCCGAGTAATGGGTTTTACTGGATAACCTATTATCAGCCTGCTGACTGGATTGTATTAGTTGATCGGGAAGGACGACCTCAACATAAATTTCCCAATACAAACTATACAAATATTTCTTATGCCAATCCGACAGGTATAGCGGTTGGTTTGTGAATTAATTTTAATAGTTTGATAAACCTTTTTCTTTTAAAAATATGAAATTTTTCGATTGGTTCAGAAGTATCAGTAAAAAGGAAAGTGCCGTTGCTCGGGCCATGACTTTATGGATTCCGGGAGGGCAAGGGGTTTCTCCGAAAACAGATTACAGCTCTTTGGCAAAAGAAGGATTCATGCAGAACAGCGTGTTATTTTCCTGTGTTAAGGAAATTTCCTCTGCTGTCGCCGGAGTTCCCTGGTTGTTGTTTCGCCGATCTCCAAATGGAGACCGCCGCGAGATTTTGCAACACCCGTTGCTCGACCTGATTGAACGTCCTAATCCTATGCAGGGAAAATTTGAATGGATCGAATCTGCTGCCAGTTTTCTTTATTTATCTGGAAATGCGTATTTGGAATGTATTGGCTCGGGTGACCGATCTGCTATGCCAAAAGAACTTTATGTTTTACGGCCTGATCGTATGCGTGTTGTTCCTGATCCGATTCATTTTGTGAGTGGATATGAATATACAGTTTCAGGACGCACAGTTAAGTTTTCTTCCGATCAGATTCTTCATCTCAAACTGTTTCATCCGTTAGATGATTGGTATGGATTGTCCCCGGTGCAGGTTGCGGCTTTAGCCATTGATAAATTAAATAGTGGCGATAAATGGAATTCTTCATTATTGCAAAATGCAGCTGTTCCTTCGGGAGCGTTGACTTGTAAACAGCGATTGACTGATGAGCAATTTGTGCGTTTAAAAACAGAAATGCGTCAGCAAATTCAAGGGGTCAATAATGCCCACGAACCGTTGTTGTTAGAACAGGATCTGGAATGGAAAGAACTTGGAATTTCGCCTAAAGATATGGACTGGATTGAGGGTTTAAAGATGAGCTCTTTACAAGTTGCTCAGGTTTATAACGTACCTCCAGAATTGATCGGTTTGAGTCCGGCGACTTATCAGAATCGTAAAGAGGCACGTAAGGCACTGTACACCGAGGTGGTTTGTCCGTTGTTAAATCGTTTTCGGGATGCACTTAACAACTGGTTGGTACCTAGGTTTGGCGAAAACCTTTTATTGGATTACAACAAAGACGGTATCGAAGCTTTGTCTGAAGATCAAGAGGCGTTGTGGAACCGTGTTAACCAAAGCGATTTTTTAACGTTGAATGAAAAACGTCGAATGGTTGGATTTGATGATGTTTCGGGAGGCGATCAGATTTCGCCGCGTTTGCAAAATAATTCTAATATCGAAGGTGAATGATCTATGAAAGAAATTAAATCGTTTCCATTCAAAATGGACGCTATCAATGATGCTGGAGAGTTTTGTGGCTATGCTTCCACATTTGGGTCTATAGATCTGGGTGGCGACGTGGTGGAAAAAGGCGCTTATAAAAAAACACTGATTGAGAGTAACGGGCGATTCCCTATTCTCGACCACCACGATCCCACCCGCCAAATTGGTTGGAATGTTGAAGCGTATGAAGATGAACGTGGATTATTTGTCCGCGGGTTACTTGACCTCAATGTTAACGCAGCGCGCGAACGTCATAGTTTGATGAAGATGGCTCAAAGTATCGGCGGAAAAACCGGACTTTCCATAGGCTTTCGAGTTATTAAAGACGAGGCCGATCGTGGTCGTCCTGAAATTCGCCGACTGAAAGAGATTCAACTTATGGAATACAGCGTTGTTACGTTTCCCATGAATCGTCAGGCAGAGGTCACTAGTGTGAAAACGAAGGAAGAATTGATTGGCCAGTTTCTAAAAAACGCTGTGGGAATGGATCCACGGCAAACCGGGCTGGCGATCCGCAATTTAAAATCACTCCTTGTCACCCAAAAAGAGCCGGGTCAAGCCCACTCATGGACAAAAGGAGCCGATTATAGGGAAGCAAGAATGCTTCGGCATTCCCTTCGCCAATTATTGAATGCCGTAAAAGAGGCATAATCTAACAAAATTAACTAAATCAGCCCCCATTTGACCTCAAAAAATATTGAAAAGTTTCCTTATTATATAGGGACTATTCATAGGGGTTGGGCGGGGGTTTTTTTTTGAAGGAGAATTGAAATATGGAAGAGATTAAACAGCTCGTGGAAGAGCTCAATCAGGCTTTTTTGGAGCACAAAACCAAAAATGACCAGCGGTTATCTGAAATTCAGAAAAAGGGGTCTGCCGACCCGGTTCTGGAGGAACAGGTTGATCGTATCGCCAAGGAAATTCAAAACCTTACCGAAGTAAAGGAACGTATTGAAAAAGTTGAAACGAAGCTGAATCGCCCCGGAATGGCTCTGGATGGTAATAACAAACAGGGCTCGCACTCACATGCAAGAAAGCAAGCGGTGGTGCATTATTTGAGAAAAGGGGAAGGGTTATTGTCGGCTGAAGAAGTCAAACTCCTTTCTTCAGATAGTGATCCTGATGGGGGTTATTGGATGACTCCAGAAGTTTCTGAGCGTGCAGTACAGAAAGTTTTTGAAACTTCTCCTATGCGTAATCTAGCAACAGTCGAAACAATTTCTACGGATGCTTTGGAAATTCCTGAAGATCTTAATGAAGCTGATAGTGGTTGGACGAGTGAACGTGCAGCTCGGTCTGAAACCAATACTCCACAGATTGGTGTGCGCCGCATTCCAGTTCATGAACTTTATGCGATGCCGAAAGCAACACAAACATTGCTAGACGATTCACGCATCGATGTAGAAGCATGGTTGTCGATGAAGATTGCCGATAAAATGTCTCGCATCGAAAATGCTTCGTTCATAAACGGTGATGGAACAGGAAAGCCACGCGGTATTTTGACTTATACGGCAGGCATGACAAATCCGGGAGAGGTGCAGCAAATCAATAGCGGTAATGCCAGCTCACTGACCGCAGATGGACTGCGCACACTTTTCTATGCTTTGAAGAGTCCATACATCCCCAGTGCAAAATGGTTGATGTCGCGTAGTGCGATTGAAGAAGTTTCTAAACTGAAAGATTCCAGTGGTTCTTATATCTGGCAACCTGGATTTCAAGAAGGCGAACCGCAAACCTTGCTGGGCCATGCAATTGAACGTATGGAAGATATGCCGCAAGTCGCGGCCAACTCCCTATCTGTTGCATTTGGTGATTTCAGTCAAGCTTATACGATTGTTGATCGCATGGGATTGCGTGTGCTTCGCGATCCGTTTAGCTCGAAACCGTTCGTTTTGTTTTACACAACCAAGCGCACGGGTGGAGATGTAACGAATTTCGAAGCCTTCGCTATCCAAAAAACCGCCGCATAAGTGGCGATCCGCCACTGGTAATAGAAAAGCAAACCCTCTCAACTTCCTCCTTCTTATGGGGGATTGAGGGGGGTTACTGAATAAATATTATTAACGGAGAAATTGATGAGAGATATGAAAAATAATTTTGATGCGGTCAATTCTATTGATCCTGATGATTACATGGCTGATGTAAATGGAGCGGGGATAGACCTCCGTGCATTCGACGGATCTGCCGTGGTGTTCAGCGTGGGCACTGTGACCGATGGAACACATACACCGAAGATCCAAGAATCGGATGACAACTCGAATTGGAATGATGTAAATGCAAGCGATCAAGAAGGTTCGTTGGTTGATCTGGCTTCCGACATCAATCAACGTGTTGGGTACAAAGGAAGCAAACGGTACGTTCGCTCTGTTTTGACCATTGCGGGTGCTACGACAGGTGCTCAGGTAGCAGCGTTGGTGGTTCGCGGTATTCCACATCATGTTCCTGTTATTTGATCCTGTATTTTCCCTTTCCCGGTTTTCCGGGAAAGGGTGAAATCTTTCTGGAAAATAATTATGAAAATTAAAATGCTTAAAACCCGGCAGGGTTCTCCGGATGGTATTTCGGTTGTTACCTATTGCGCCGATGATGTTGTCGATATTCCTGATGAACTTGCAAAAGTTTTTCTTCGCAAACGTTGGGCCAAGAAAAATGAAACTAAAAACATGGGAAAGGCTCCCGAAAATAAGAGAGCCAAGACTCGAAAAAAAATGGTTAAAAAATAATGGCCTTAAAACTAAAAACGCCACCTCCCGTAGAACCAGTCACCCTTGTCGAAGTCAAAAGCCTGTTACGTATTGATGATAGTGACGATGATAGTTTGATATCTTCAATGATTACCGCAATTCGTCAACGGGCTGAGGAATGGACGCGCAGATCTTTTTTAACGCAGACTTGGACGCTTTGGCTGGATGAATTTCCTTTCCGGCCTGGGAATACGCTGAACAAATTGAATGGGCGGGTCATCATAATTCCTCGACCTCCAATGCAGTCGATTATTTTTATAAAGACCTATGATAGTGATAATTCCACGGCTACTTTTGATGTTAGTGACTATTTTGTTGATATAGCATCTTCTCCGGGAAGAGTTGCCTTGAATGACAATAGTTCCTGGCCTACTTCGTTGAGAAAATTCAGTGCGGTTGAAGTTGAGTTCATAGCGGGTTATGGATTGAGTGCCAGTGACGTGCCTGAAGGAATTAAACAAGGCATGTTGCAATGGATAAAATTGTTATTTGCAAACAAATCAAAATTGTATGAATCGGATGAATCAACTCTAGGGTTATTGGAGATGAACCAGATACCAATTCCACCCTTGGTGATGATGCTTTGGGAACCTTATAGATTGGTTCAAATTTAATAATTTAACTGGACTCAAATATGCCCATTCTCATTAAATTTGAGTCGTTTGAAAAAATTAAAAGATTATTTAAAAACCTGTCAACGGGAATGAAAAATGTGGCAAGCGAGACAGGTCGCCAACTCACTAACAAGGCTGAGCAACTTGCAAAAGATCGGGTTCGTTCTCCCAGTCGTAAACCTGGAAAAGGAAGTGGGGCTTATTTTCAGTCCATTCACTCTAGTTTTAAAGGTGGTCGAGTATCTTTTACAGGTAGTTTGGAAAGCGACTCCCCCATCGCTGAAATTATTGAGTTTGGCAGTCGACCTCATATCATTCGACCAAAAAACAATAAATTTTTGTTCTGGCCGGGGGCCAAGTACCCGGTCAAAGAAGTGAAGCACCCGGGGACGCCAGCCTTTCGGGTTTTGGGTGATGCTGCAGAAGAAGCCTCGATACAAACGGACGAAATATTTGAAAAAGCCCTTAAAAAACAATTTGGAGACAATCGGTGACGGATTATACGGCTTTGGGTAATGCCATTAAAGTAACTTTGCAAAACGATATTTGGATTGGAAACAACGTTCAAACGATTGAAACCCATAAAAGAGGATTTTCAATTCAGGATGAAAAGGATGCACGTTATTTTTCTACGGATGATCTTCCGGCTATTGCCATTGTTCCTAACTCAGAAGGCAAACAGCAGGAACTGCAAACAACCAATGAAATAAGAGAAACGGTTCCTGCGCAAGTGGTGGCGGTGACACGGCAACGGAACGCCCAATTGGGAATGACCACCCATCATACTATTGTGCAGAATATTGAACGGGTTTTGGAAAAACAAAAATCTTCTACCAATAA
>JAJDAW010000098.1 GCA_029261635.1 Nitrospinaceae bacterium | reverse complement strand
GAATAATCCTGAATCACTTCAACATTTTGGTAACATGAATAATTATCCAACAAAGCTGTAACTTCATCTGCCTGATCATGGCCAATCTCTAAAATCAAAAATCCGTCTTCTTCAAGCCGACCAATGGCCATCGGGATAATATCCCGATAAAAATCTAGACCCGTTACTCCCCCGTCCAACGCTTTCCCGGGCTCATAATTCTGAACTTCTGTCATTATTTTTTGGATATCTGCGGACTTGATATAAGGCGGATTCGATAAAATCATAGAAAAGCATCCCGGCCAATCGCTTTTTCTTAAATCCTCACAAACAAACTCAATCCGATCTGCCACACCATGACGCGCTGCATTTTCTTTGGCAATGCTCAAAGCGTTGGGATCGATATCGATTGCTGAAACTTTGCATCCAGGAATCTCTTTCGCCATTGCTACTGCAAGGGCTCCTGATCCCGTTCCCAAATCCAGAATTTTAGCACTGGGAGATGATAGGCAATTCAAAGCCGTTTCAACCACCCGTTCCGTTTCAGGTCTGGGAGTAAGAACATTTTCATCAACGACAAAATCCAAAGACCAAAATTCCTGATGGCCGACAATCAGGGAAACCGGCTCCCGATTGAGTCGCCGCTCCATATTCTTTTTTACAATTTCTATTTCAGATTCACTGAGAACTCTTTCGGCTTGGGTCCAAAGATCTGTTCGCGAAAGGCTCAAAGTATGGGCGAGTATGATTTCAGAATCCAATCGGGGAGAGAGCACACCTGCCTCGGCTAATTGGCTTTGCGACCAATTTAGAAATGAGTTGATGTTGGCGTCCATCGTTTTTATTTGCTGCCCTTAAGCGCTTCGGATTGAAAATGCAAAGTCAACGCATCGACGACTTCCTCTAACGCACCCTCCATAATCGCTGACAATTTATGCAGAGTTAATCCAATCCGGTGGTCGGTCACCCGTTCCTGCGGAAAATTATAGGTGCGGATACGTTCACTTCGATCCCCCGACCCAACCTGCTGTTTGCGTTCGCTGTCTTGCTCATCATGTGCCTTTTGCTGTTCGGCATCATACAACCGAGCTCTCAATACCTTCATAGCTTTCTCGCGATTCTTATGTTGCGATTTTTCATCCTGACACGTCACTATCATTCCGGTCGGCACAAAGGTGAGTCGTACCGCCGAGTCGGTGGTATTAACACTTTGCCCGCCAGGGCCCGATGCGCGGTAAACATCTATTTTTATGTCTGATGGATTTATTTTTATATCGACATCTTCCACTTCAGGAAGAACAGCCACCGTGACTGCGGAAGTATGTATACGCCCCTGACTTTCGGTGTCGGGCACTCGTTGAACGCGGTGAGTGCCGCCTTCGTATTTCAATTTACTGTAAACCCCTTTACCCGAGATGTTAAAGATCACCTCTTTGAAACCGCCTTTGCCAGTCAGATTGGAACTTAGGATTTCCACGTGCCACTTTTTTTCTTCTGCATAGCGGGAATACATTCGGAACAAGTCGGTGGAAAACAGGGCCGCCTCTTCTCCTCCTGTTCCTGCGCGAATTTCAACAATCACGTTGCGTTCGTCACGCGGGTCTTTTGGCAAAAGAAGGAGCTTTAAATCTTCCTCAGCTTTTTGTTTTTGAATTTCTACCTGAGCCAGGTCGTCTTCTGCCATCTCCAACATTTCTGGATCCTTCTCTTCTTCCAGAATTTTTTTACTATCTTCTAATTGTTGGATGAACTTTTTTAGATCTTTAAACCTGTTTACAATCGGCGTCAGATCAGATTGTTCTTTGGCATACTTCTGGTATTCGGATTGCTGAGCGATAACTTTTGGATCGCTGAGCAATTCGTTGAGATCGTCATAACGTTTCTCAACCGTTTTCAACTTATCAAACATGGGAAGTGCCTTTAGAAACCCGCATAAAGCGGGTAATGCCGAGGAAAGAAAAGCAGGAAAGGCTACTGAGGGCTTGCGGATTCAGCCTGTTCTGTGGCTGGTTCAGCCTGTTCTGCGGCGGGTTTTGCTTTGCCGTATTTGCGATTGAATTTTTCAATGCGACCTGCCGTATCCAGAAGTTTCTGTTTACCGGTGAAAAAGGGATGGCATTGGGAACAAATTTCCACATGCAAATCCTTTTTGGTTGTTCGTGTCGTTACTTCCGCTCCACATGCGCAACGCACTGTTGATTCGTAATATTCTGGATGAATTCCTTGTTTCATTGTGTCACCGTCAAGAGTTCATAGTCGCCAAAAATTCGGCGTTAGTTTTAGATTCCTTAATCTTCTGCAGGAGAAGGTCCATCGTATCATGGATGCCCATGGGGAGCAAAACTTTTCTCAATAACCAAACACGTTGCAAGTCTTGCTCTGGCAATAGAAGCTCTTCTTTGCGAGTACCGGAGCGGTTGATGTCGATTGAAGGAAAAGTTCTCTTATCGGCCAGCTTGCGATCGAGAACAATTTCCATATTACCTGTACCCTTAAATTCTTCAAAAATAACATCATCCATGCGACTTCCCGTGTCAACCAACGCAGTAGCAATGATGGTCAGACTTCCACCTTCCTCCAAGTTTCGGGCCGCACCAAAAAATCGTTTCGGGCGCTGTAAGGCGTTGGAGTCTACACCACCCGACAATACTTTTCCGCTCGGGGGAACAATAGCGTTATATGCTCGAGCCAGACGGGTAATGCTGTCGAGCAAAATGACAACATCGCGTTTATGCTCTACTAACCTCTTGGCCTTTTCGATGACCATTTCAGCCACCTGAACATGTCTCTGAGCCGGCTCATCAAAGGTCGAACTAATTACTTCTCCACGTACCGAACGCTCCATATCGGTCACCTCTTCCGGGCGTTCGTCAATCAGAAGCACAATCAATGCTATTTCCGGATAATTCGTACTGATGCTATTCGCAACTGACTGCAATAACATGGTTTTACCCGTACGTGGCGGGGCCACGATCAACCCACGTTGTCCCTTACCAATGGGTGTCATCAAATCCATGACGCGGGCACTGTAATCTTTGCTAGACGGGGTTTCTAAGCGAATGCGCTCTTCAGGATAAAGGGGTGTCAAGTTGTCGAATAAAATTTTGTCTTTAGTCTTGTCTGGATTCTCAAAGTTGATAGCCTCTACTTTCAGCAAAGCAAAATAACGTTCACTGTCTTTAGGAGGTCTGATCTGACCTGAAATCGTATCGCCCGTGCGCATATCGAATTTTCGTATCTGCGACGGAGAAACATATATATCATCCGGACCTGGGAGGTAATTATAGGTCGGCGCTCTGAGGAACCCAAAACCGTCAGGGAGAATCTCCAATACACCTTGGCCAAACATCAAACCGTCTTTTTCGGTCTTGGCTTCCAGAATTCTGAAAATCAGGTCCTGCTTCCTGAGGCCGCTGTGCCCTTGGATTTTAAGATCCTTAGCAATGTTAGTGAGCTCAGATATAGTTTTAGCTTTAAGTTCTTCTATGTTCATTTGGGTCATGGTTTGTGGCTTCTTTGAGGTGAGAGTAGAAATGGGATCTCTAGTTTATGGTGGATTCTTGTAGAATTAATTATGATAGTTCATTAATTATTAACGGCGAAAGCGCGGAAAAAATAAGCGGTATGTGATTGGAATTTTATGGGATTATGTCTGGGAGCTTTCGGAGCTTTCTCACTTTATTAAGTTATTCCCCATTTGTCAACCCCTTTCTCCCGCCCAACATATGACCCACAGGCCAATCCATAAAAAACCAATAAAAAGTTTTTCCTGCTAGAGTCCGCCAACATTGACTCTCTCGCTACAGGGTTGACTCCTAAAATTTTGGCAGGCAAAATAGCCCCTGCTTCAATTTCCAAACTTATTATTCTTTGAACCCGTAAGGATTTTTCATGGCAAATATAAAAAGTACAAGAGACGACACCCATCAATGCGAAAAATGCCTTCCAGCCTATTGCTGTAATTATTTCGCTTTTGGAATAGATGAACCCGAAGACCGGCGCGACTATGAAAGTCTGCTATGGAAGATAGCCCATGAGAACACATCGATCTATATTTATCGGCAAGACTGGTTCATCATGATCCATAACCGGTGCAACTTTTTAATGCCCGACAATAAATGTGCAATCTATGAGCATCGGCCTTATATGTGCCGCGAGCATAGCACCGAGTCTTGCGAATACACTGGCGATGATTACGGTTTCACAGAGCACTTCAAAAGCTACGATGACTTATTAATTTATATAAAGGAAAACACCAATTTCAGGTTCAAACACGGGCCTACAGGGGTGGGGCCGAACTGCCTTTAAAAAAGGATAAGGAAACTTACTTTTTATCTTCCTTATCTTTGTCGGCAGGTTTTTTCGGCTCGGCTTTCTTTTTGGTGTCTTTTTCTTTTTCAGTTTTGGTTTCTTTTTTCGCCGCAGGTTTTTTGTCAGCCGCTTTTGGCGTTGCTTCTTTTTTCGCTGCGGTTTTAGGAGCTTCTTTTTTAGCTGCGCCTTTACCTTTTTCTGGAGCAGGTGTATCACCCTCGCGGTCTACCAATTCAATAAACGCCATAGGGGCATTATCCCCTTTACGCGGACCAATTTTAATAATGCGAGTGTAACCGCCGGGCCGCTTAGCATAGCGCTCTGCTAGTGGACCAAAAACCTTTTGCACAGTTTCTTTTTGCGGTGCCAGCTTGAAAGCCTGTCGTCTTGCGTGAAGCGTCCCTTTTTTACCCAGGGTAATTGTCTTTTCCACTTTTCCGCGCAACTCTTTTGCTTTAGCTAAAGTGGTGCTGATTCGTTCTCTCAGGATCAAAGCCCCAACGAGATTTCGAAAAAGCGCCTTCCTGTGAGCGGATGTTCTGCCTAGTTTTCTGCCTGCTTTCAAATGCCGCATTGCTGGTTTTGCTCCTTAGAAAATCCTTATTGTTCGACTTCTGTATCCGTTTCTTTTTTCTTCTGCGCTTGAATGATTTGCTTTAAATCTTCTTCTTCAACTTTCATTCCCAAGTGAAGTCCCATTTCTTCGAGAATCTCTTTAATTTCGTTCAGCGATTTTCTGCCAAAGTTTCTCGTTTTGAGCATTTCACCATCTGTCTTCGTCACCAACTCGGCAATGGTCTGGATGTTGGCATTCTTCAAACAGTTGTAGGACCGAACAGAAAGTTCAAGTTCTTCAACGCATTTCGCCATATTGCCCAGCATCTTCTGTTTTTTCTCATCAACCTGAGGCATAACCGGTTCCGGCTCTTCATCGAAGTTGATAAAAATTTGCATATGGTCTTTGACAATTTTTGCCGCATGCGCCAATGCATCTTCAGGAGTGATGCCTCCATTCGTCCATAACTCCATAACTAACGAATCGTAATCACTGGACTGACCCACCCGTGTATTTTCAACATGGTAAGAAATTTTTTCGATGGGAGAGAAACTAGAATCTATCGGAATCATTTGCACAGATTCATTTTCAATAACATGTTTATCTGCTGACACATATCCACGACCTTTTCTCACGATCATTTCCACTTCTACTTTTGCGTTTTGATCGATGGTGAGAATTACATGGTCTGGATTCAATACTTCAACATCTGGGTCAGCAACAATATCTTTGGCGCAAACTGTACCAGCTTCACTTGCCTTGATAAAAATTCGTTTTGAGTCTGCTTCACCCGTTAACTTAAGGTTAAGCTGCTTAATGTTCAGTATGATCTCTGTCACATCCTCCATAACACCGGGGATAGAAGAGAACTCATGAAAGATCCCTTCAAACTTAACCGCAACAACAGCAGCCCCTTCGATAGAAGAGAGCAACATTCTGCGCAATGAGTTTCCGATGGTTACACCAAACCCTCGCTCAAACGGACCAGCGCTCAGCTTGCCATAATATTCAGATCTATTTTGCTTATCAAATTCTAATCGTTTTGGTTTAACGATTCCCTGGGCTGTGAACATATAGCCTCCGACCCCTAAGTTCGGGTCTTATCAATTGTTAATTATTTAGTGAATAACCTGTTATCGCGAGTAGAGCTCAACGATCAACTGTTCCTCAATTGGCATCGCAACATCTTCTCTTGCAGGCATTGCCTGAACCACTCCCTGCTTACTATCGGCATCAAATGAAAGCCAATCTGGCAGGTTTTTATCTTTAATACTTTCTATAGCCAAGTTAACCGGCTTCTTTTTACTTTTGTTCGGATTAGGTGCGATGGTATCTCCCTGCTTAAGAATATAGGAAGGGACATCCATTTTTTTCCCATTGACCGTAAAATGCCTATGTTTAACCAACTGACGAGCAGCATTTCTCGAAGGAGCAAGTCCCATTCGAAACACGACGTTATCGAACCTCAATTCCAGATTTTGCAGAAGGTTCTCACCGGTCGCACCCTTTTTCTTATTAGCTGCAAAAAAGTAATTGCGGAATGGTTTTTCCAACACACCGTAAATACGCTTTACCTTTTGCTTTTCACGAAGCTGAACCCCGTATTCCGAGAATTTAGTGCGCCCCTGACCATGCTGTCCAGGAGGGTATGCCCTTTTTTCGATAGCGCATTTTGCCGTCTCGCAACGGGAACCTTTTAGATACAGTTTTATTCCTTCTCGCCGACATAGTCGACAAACAGAACCTCGATACCTGGCCAAATTCAGCTTCTCCTTTCAGATTTCAACATTTTAGTCTCTCTAAAAATTGCTTTTAACTGCAAGCCACCCTTACAAAAGAACAGGGTTGCGCTAGAGAAAATCATTAAACTCTTCGTCGCTTTCTTGGACGACAACCATTATGTGGAATAGGTGTCCTGTCTCTAATGACGAGAATTTCCATTCCAGCTGCTTGCAAAGAGCGGATTGCAGATTCACGCCCTGAACCCGGCCCTTTCACATGAACTTCAAGTTTTTTCATCCCCATATCCCTGGCTTTTACGGCTGCCTTGTCTGCGGCCACCTGGGCTGCGAAGGGGGTGCTTTTTCTAGAACCTTTAAAACCCTGTGCTCCGGCACTCGACCAAGACACCACATTGCCTGACATATCGGAAATGGTGATGATGGTGTTGTTAAACGTAGCGCGGATATGGGCTACTCCCACTTCCGGAGCTGTTTTCTGCTTCTTCTTACCGCTTTTGGATTTCTTATCCATTAATTTAATTTCTCCAGATCTTTTTTATGAGAGACTCTAATATTTTAAAAACCCTTATTTTTTAGCACGAGCTCCGACTGTTTTCTTCGGACCTTTTCTTGTTCGCGCATTGGTATGAGTTCTCTGTCCATGGACCGGCAAACCTCTGCGGTGCCGAAGGCCTCGATAAGAACTGATATCCATCAAGCGTTTTATATTTAAAGTGACACTTCGTCTAAGGTCGCCTTCTACCTCGTATTCCTTGTCAATGACACTTCGGATGCGGGTGATCTCTTCTTCTGTCAGATCCTTCATCCGCACTTCTTCACCTACCTGAGCTTTTTTGAGAATCGCATGCGATGATGTTCTTCCCACCCCATAGATGTAAGTTAAGGCGATCCAGGCCGGTTTATCTTTTGGAATATCAACACCTGCTATTCGTGCCACTGTTTCTCCTTTTATCCTTGTCGCTGCTTGTGTTTTGGATTTTCGCAAATCACCCGCACAACACCGCGACGGCGGATTACTTTACATTTCATACAAATCGGTTTGACTGAACTTCTAACTTTCATGATTCTATCCCTCTTATTTATACCGATAGGTAATTCGGCCGCGTGTCAGATCATAGGGTGAGAGTTGAACCTTCACCTTATCTCCCGACAAAATACGAATAAAATGCATACGCATTTTTCCCGAAATATGAGCCAATACTTTATGCCCATTTTCCAACTCGACTCGAAACATTGCGTTAGGCAAAGGTTCTAAAATAGTGCCTTCAACCTCTATCGATTCTTCTTTAGACATCTATCATTTTGCAAACATTGGAAAAAATTTCTTCCACTGAGCCCTTCGCTTCGACCATTTTCAAGTTTCCCTGTTTTTTGTAAAATTCTTTTAGAGGAGCAGTAGACTCCATGTAAACTTTCAATCTTTCGTGTATCGTTTCTCTATTATCGTCCGGCCTTTGTTCCAGCTTCCCTCCGCAACCATCGCAAACCCCCGAAACTTTTGGGGGACGGGAAATATAATGAAACATGGTGCTACATTCCGGACAAGTGCTTCGCCCGGTTAGCCGATTGACAACTTCCTCGGCGTTAACTTCCAGGTCGATCACTTTATCAATTTCAAGACCCATCTCAATCAAGGTTTCCGAAAGCTTTTCAGCCTGCGCAATATTCCTGGGAAACCCATCCAGAATGAAACCGGCCTTACAATCCGCTTGTCGTATACGTTCCTTAATCAGGCCAACAACCACATCGTCAGGAACCAATTGCCCCGCATCCATGACTATTTTCGCGCGAGCTCCTAAGTCTGTATTATCCTTTACCGCTTGCCGCAGAATATCGCCGGTGGAAATTTGTGGTATCTGAAATTTTTCTTTCAGCATTTTTGCCTGAGTACCTTTGCCGGCACCAGGTGGCCCTAAAAGAATCAATCTCATCAATCAGCCTCTTCGGCTTTTCAAACGCCCCTTTTTCACAAAACCGTCGTAATTTCTCATAACCAGATGGGACTCAATTTGCTGCATAGTATCCAAGGACACCCCCACCACGATCAACAAGCTTGTTCCACCAAAGTAAAATGGGATGTTGAAGTATTTTATCAAATAATCCGGCAAAATACAGACTAAAGATAAATACAATCCACCATAAAACGTAAGCCTTGAGAGAATCGTATCAATATACTCTGACGTTTTGTTTCCCGGCCGAATTCCAGGCACATATCCGCCGTGCTTTTTCATATTGTCAGCAACATCGACGGGGTTGAAAATAACCGCCGTATAAAAATAACAAAAGAAAAATATTGCACCGATAAAAATCAAACTATAAACAATCGTCCCCGGTGTCAGCATCGCCGAAACCGTCTGCATCCAAGGATGACTTATAAATTGCGCTATTGTCGCCGGAAACATGATGATCGAAGAAGCAAAAATTGGCGGGATAACTCCCGACGTGTTCACCTTCAAAGGCAAATGCGTAGATTGCCCGCCCATCATTTTTCGACCCACTACCCGCTTGGCATACTGGATGGGTATTCGCCGCTGGCCTCCTTCCGTGAACACAATGGCTCCCACCACCACGATCATCAAAACCAGAAGAAAAAGCATAACCAGTACAGACATTTCTCCTGTACCCATCAAATCCAACGACTGAAAAATTGCCGCTGGTGTTCCCGCTACAATCCCAGAAAAAATTATCAGAGAAATTCCGTTACCAATCCCTCGCTCCGTGATCTGCTCTCCCAACCACATCAGAAAAGAAGTTCCTGCGGTCAAAGTAAGAACCGTCATCAATCTGAAATCCCAGCCCGGATCCGGTACAATTGGACTGCCACCAGGACTCTTCATGGCTTCCAAACCTACTGCGATTCCTGACCCCTGAATCGTACTCAACAACACCGTTCCATAACGAGTATACTGAGTGATCTTCTTTTGCCCTTGCTCGCCTTCTTTTTTCAGTCTGGCCAAGTAAGGTGAAACAATCGTCATCAGCTGCAAAATAATAGACGCACTGATATAAGGCATAATGCCTAATGCAAATATGGTTAACCGGCTTAATGCTCCGCCGGAGAACATATCAAAAAAACCAAGAATTGTTCCCTGCGCCCGAGCAAATAATTCTGCCAGTGCCACAGAGTTGATTCCCGGAGTTGGGATATGCGCCCCAATCCGATAAACCACCAAAAGTGCTAACGTAAAAAGAATTTTCTTTTTAAGTTCAGGAACCCGAAATATATTACCTAAGCTATCTGCCGCCATTTATAGGGTTACAACCTTTCCCCCGGACTTCTCAATTTTTGCCTGAGCTGTTCCGCTGAACTTATGCGCGTGCACGTTGAGCGACTCTTTCAAGTCGCCATTACCGAGAATTTTTACGGCTCCGATTTTTTTTATCAATCCCTTCTCCTTCATCACTTCAGGAGTAACAGGGTCAATACCGGCACATCGAACCAATTGTTCGACATTCACCAGCTCATAATGCTTTTTGAATATATTTGTAAAGCCGCGCTTAGGCAACCTTCTATGAAGCGGCATCTGCCCACCTTCAAACCAAGGGCGAACTCCTCCCCCAGAGCGACTGTTCTGACCTTTTTGGCCTTTGCCGGAAGTCTTACCTGTTCCCGAGCCAATTCCACGACCTACGCGTTTTCTACTTTTCCTGCCGCCCGCGGGGCCTTTTAAATTCGATAATTGCAACATTCTTTTTCCTCAATCAGCCTACTTGTTTTCCTCTTGCTCGTGCGCAATCTTTGGCACTGCGGAGGTCCATTAATCCTTGAATCGTAGCTTTTACAACATTGTGCGGATTATTCGTGCGCAGACATTTCGTTAGAATATCGCGAACACCTGCCGCCTCCAATACAGCGCGAACCGCGCCACCTGCAATCAATCCAGTTCCTCGCGATGCTGGCTTCAACAACACTCTTCCCGATCCATAAGCACCAATCACTTCGTGCGGGATAGAAGAGCCTTCAAGGCTGACTGCAACCAAACTTTTCTTGGCCTTTTCAACCCCTTTTCGAATGGCTTCAGGAACCTCATTAGCTTTCCCCAAACCCCAGCCAACCTTACCATCACGATTACCGACCACGACCAATGCACTGAAGCTGAACCGGCGACCACCTTTTACAACCTTGGCTACACGGTTGATCTTGACCACTTTATCAACAAAGTCTGTTGGGTTTTCCGGTTGCTTCTGTCGCAAGCCTTCCTCCTACTTTTGTTTAGAGTATCTCTATTAACCCGATAATTCTGGCAGTTTTTAGAGATGCTTTTGGATTAAAATTTAATTCCTTTTTCCCGTACTGCATCAGCAAGAGCTTTGATTCGCCCTGAATAAAGAAAACCATTTCTATCGCAATAGATTTCTTTGATCCCCTTCGCAGCGGCCTGCTCACCAATCATAGCGCCAACCAAAGCCGCAGCTTTCAAGTTTCCGCCGTTTTTCATTTGCTCTTTAAATTCCTTCGTCATAGACGAGCCGGAAACTAAAGTTTTACCTTCGCTATCATCAACGATCTGCGCATAAATATGCTTGCTACTGCGAAAAACAGTCAATCGAGGCCGGCCAGTTTGCTTTTGCACCTTTAACTTGACTCTTCTCTTCCTAGCTAATCGTAGACGCTCACGCTCTAAAGTTTTCATTTTACGATCCTTTTCCTACCGCAGCCTTACCGGCTTTGCGCTTAATTTTCTCTGTTGAGTACATGACACCTTTACCCTTATAAGGCTCTGGAGGACGAAAACTACGAATCTCAGCTGCCGTCTGACCTACCACTTCCTTATTTGACCCCTTAATAATAATGGTGTTCTTTTTACCATCTACTTCAAATTCGATTCCCTTTGGAGCTGGGTAATCAATAGGATGCGAATGCCCCAAGTTAAGCACAAGGTCTTTACCCTTCAAAGCAACCTTATAACCGACACCTACAATATTGAGCTGCTTGGAATAACCATCCGTAACCCCTTGAACCATATTACTGATCAAGGTTCGAGTGAGACCATGAAGAGAGCGATCCAACCTACCATCCGTCGGACGTGTTACCGTCACCTCATTATCCTTAAACTCAACTATCATATTCGGATGCAAATCGCGGCATAACTGACCCTTAGGCCCCTTAACGTCAACCTTTGTGCCGCTAATCTTAAACTCCACCCCTGAGGGCACTGGAACTGGTTTTCTTCCTATTCGAGACATTTCTTATTTTATCCGTAACTCCCGGTAATCAACCCGGGCATTAATGATTTTCCATTCGCAGGAAAATTAAATTTTTACCAGATGTACCCGAGGACTTCCCCGCCAACACCTTTTTCACGACATTGCTCATCAGTGAAAACTCCCGAAGACGTCGAAACAATCGCCACGCCCAATCCATTCAAAACTTTAGGAATGGTATCGCGTTTTACATATTGCCTTCGTCCCGGCTTACTGATTCTTCTAATTCCACGTATAACAGGCTCTTCATTCTGATACTTCAAATAAACTCGGAGAATCCCCTGCTTACCATCCTCGTAATGGCGGAAATTTTTGATATAACCCTCATCCTTCAAAATTTCCACAATCCGGTTTTTCATTTTAGAACCGGGGACATCCACTCGCGGGTGCCGTACCATCTGGCCATTTCGAATGCGGGTGAACAAATCGGCTATAGGATCGGTCATCATATTACAACGATACTCCAAAAAAAATTTAACTCAACGACCCCACCAAAAGGAGACAGGGTATAAATTTTTATCTAAAAATGAGATGAGAAAAATAAAATCCGCTCATCAAAACTCAACTACCAGCTGGACTTGGTCACACCTGGAATTTCTCCACGTAACGCTCTCTCACGAAAACAAATGCGACACATACCAAATTTTCTGAGAAAAGCCCGTGGTCGCCCGCAGATATTGCATCGACTGTATCCGCGTACTGTAAATTTTGGCACTCTTTTTTGTTTTGCAACTAATGATTTTCTTGCCATACCTTACTTTCTTAGGGGAAGCCCCATATGAGTCAGCAAACATCTACCCTGTTCATCATTTTTAGCAGAGGTTGTGATTGTAATATTCATTCCCTTGACCTTCTCAATCTTATCGAAGTCGATTTCAGGAAAGATCAACTGCTCCTTCAATCCAATCGTATAATTACCGCGTCCGTCAAACGCTTTCGGAGGCAATCCTTTAAAATCGCGCACCCTGGGAAGCGAAAAACATACCAGTCTTTCCCAAAACTCATACATCCGGTTGCCACGCATAGTCACCTTCACACCAATCGGAACCCCTTCTCGCAACTTAAAGTTGGAGATAGATTTTTTAGCTTTGGTCACCACCGGCATTTGACCTGTAATAATTTTCAACTGCTCGACTCCCGACTCTATCAGCTTGGAGTTCTGCAACGCCTCACCCAGCCCCATGTTAATGGTGATCTTTTCCATCTTGGGAACTTCCATCACATTCGCCAAACCAAGATCTTTCTGGATAGCCGCTTTATGTTTTTCGTTATAAACTGTTTTAAAATTGGGCATTTTTATACCTTATCCAACACATCACCAGTCTTGGAACAAACGCGAACCCGCTTGCCATCGGCTAGTTTTTTTAATTTTGTCCGAACACCTTTTCCAACCTTGTCGCTTACCAACAAAACATTGGAAATATGGATCGTCCCCTCTTTTTCCACGATAGCGGATTGCTTGGATTTTCCATCACCCTTCGTATGACGCTTGACCATATTCAGCTTCTCAACAGACAGCCGTTCCCGCGTCGGAAAGATCGCCAGAATTTTCCCCTTTTTGCCTTTTTCTTTTCCTGCGATAACCTGAACAATATCATCTTTCTTCAGATGCAGCTTATAAGATGCTTTTTTCATTACAGCACCTCCGGAGCAAGCGAAAGGATTTTCATATATTTCTTTGCGCGCAATTCTCTACCAACAGGCCCAAAAATTCGAGTGCCAACCGGGTCTTTTCCATCGCCAATCAGAACCGCAGCGTTACTATCAAATTTAATGTAGGTTCCATTGGACCTACGAATTTCTTTGCGAGTGCGAACCACTACTGCTTTTTTCACCTCACCTTTTTTCAAAGTACTTTGCGGATCTACCTCCTTAACGGCAACAACAATCACGTCACCAATCCGCGCATAACGACGGCGAGATCCACCCAACACCTTAATACACTGGACGACTTTCGCCCCAGAATTATCTGCAACCTCTAGAACAGTTCTTAACTGAATCATGACGCCTTACCTTCTTCAACCACACCTTTTTTAATAATTTCCAGCAACCTCCAACGTTTGGTTTTGCTCAACGGCCGCGTTTCACCAATGCTGACAAAGTCCCCAGGGTTGCATTCGTTTTTCTCATCATGCGCATTGTACTTACGAGTGCTTTTAACCACCTTTTTAAATTTTGGGTGGGCATACTTACGTTCCACCTGCACGACCACGGTCTTATTCATCTTGTTACTGACAACCAAGCCTTGCAGAGCTTTTCTTTGTGTAGTCTTTTCCAAAGGAATTTCCTATTCAGTTAATTAACAGGCGATATCTTTCCACCCTAATTACGTTATTTTTTTTCTTCGGTTGCTTCTTTTTCAGGTTGCGGTGCAGCAGCACCCTTCGCTTCCTGCTGTATAGTTTTAATTTTCGCGATATCCCGACGAAGACTTTTCAAGCGGCTAGGGTTTTCAATTTTCCCTGTCGCCAACTGAAACCTAAGGTTAAATATTTCCTGCCCCAGGTCCGTCACTTTATCTTGCCGTTCTTTATCCGAAAGTTCTCTAATCTCTTGTGCTTTCATTACCTATTTTCCGTTCAATTATTTCGCAACAAATCGGGTTGCCACCGACAGCTTATGAGCCGCAAGACGAAATGCCTCTTTTGCAATCTCCTCAGGGACACCTTCCATCTCATAGAGCATACGCCCAGGCTTAACTACCGCCACCCAAAATTCCGGATTGCCTTTACCCTTCCCCATTCTTGTTTCCAACGGCTTCTTAGAAACAGGCTTGTCTGGGAAAATTCTAAGCCAGATTTTTCCACCACGCTTAACATGCCGTGTCATAGCAATTCGCGCCGCCTCAATCTGCCGATTGGTTATGCGGCCACACTCCAAAGCTTGCAAGCCAAAGGTACCAAAACTCAGCGAACCGCCACGATAAGCCGTTCCGCGCATTCTGCCTTTATGGCGTTTTCTATACTTAACCCTTTTGGGCATCAACATGATGCATTATCTCCAAATAAACGATTTTACTTTTTCTTATTTTTTAGCTGCTTGTCCCGACCCTGAAGGTCGCGATCCAAAGCCTTCTGGCCTCTCCATCTTCTTATCAGGGAGAATTTCCCCCTTATAAACCCAGACCTTCACACCAATGATCCCAAAAGTGGTATTGGAAGAAGCCGTACCATAATCAATATCCGCTCTGAGAGTATGCAAAGGCACTCGTCCTTCTCGATACCATTCGCTTCGGGCAATTTCCGCTCCACCCAATCTCCCAGAAACTCGAACCTTGATTCCCTTAGCTCCAAATCGAAGCGCCGACACAACACTCTTTTTCATGGCCCGACGAAAAGAAACCCGCTTTTCCAATTGCAGAGCAATATTCTGACCTATCAAAGTTGCATCCAATTCTGCGCGACGCACTTCTTTGATATTGAGGTTGACCTGCTTACCAGCCATTTTCTTCTGCAGTTCCTCTTTAAGACGATCCACTTCCAGACCTTTTTTACCAATAATAATTCCAGGACGCGCCGTGTGGATATTGATCCGCACTCGGTTTGCAGATCTCTCAATTTCCACCTTGGAAATTCCTGCATGCGCCAATGTTTTAAAAATATATTTCCTCAGACTAATGTCTTCTACTAACTGCGAAGAATAGTCTTTACGCGCATACCAATTAGAAATCCATGTCTTATTGAATCCCAACCGAAACCCATAGGGATGAACTTTTTGACCCACTTTTTTCTCCTTAAGATTCTTTTTCTTCCAACACCAAAGTGATGTGGCTGGTCTTTTTCTGAATCATTGTCGACGTACCCCGGGCGCGCGGCATATGGCGCTTCCAAGTAACTCCTTCATCGACTCTCACATTCTTTACAAACAAGTCTTCCACATCAAGAACCTTATGGTTCTCTTCTGCGTTGGCAATAGCAGATTTCAACAACTTCTGAAATACGTCTGCCGCTCTTTTACGTGTGAATTGTAAAATATTAATAGCATCATTAACATTTTTCCCGCGAATCAAATTTGCAACCAACCTCGCCTTACGAGGTGCTGTTCGCGTATGCCTGAGCAGGGCTTTTACTTCCATGATTTTTCAGTCTCTCTAATTCACAAGCGGGGTTGTTCTCCCCAACTTGAGATAAATTTCATTTCACCAGGACAACCCTGGCTTACTTGGTTACTGCTTTTTTAGTTTTGCCCCCGTGCGACCTGAAGGTCCGCGTAGGAGAAAACTCACCCAGCTTATGCCCCACCATATTTTCCGTCACAAAAACCGGGAAGAATTTTTTCCCGTTGTAAACAGATATAGTATGTCCGACAAAATCTGGCGTGATAGTGGAGCGACGCGACCACGTTTTGAAAATCTTCTTTTCATTCTTGCGGTTCATCTCCTCAATTCGATCCATCAGATGCGAATCAACAAACGGACCTTTTTTTAGCGATCGTGCCATTCCTAACCCTCAAAATTCGACAAGTTTATTATTTCCCTTAATACCACAAGCTTACTTTCTCTTCTTGCGGCTGAGAATAAATTTGTTCGATGGTTTACTAACTTTTCTTGTTTTTAATCCTTTTGCGCTCTGGCCCCAGGGACTACAAGGATGACGCCCGCCCGAAGACCGACCTTCACCACCACCCATAGGATGATCCACTGGGTTCATCGCTACAGCTCTCACTCGCGGTCGGCGACCCATCCAACGTACCCGCCCAGCCTTACCTATGGACACGTTTTCATGATCCGAATTACCCACAACACCTATCGTTGCGCGACAATTCTTATGAATCAAACGAACTTCGCCTGATCTCAATTTCAGCGTGACATACTCTCCCTCTTTCGCCATCAACTGAACACCGTTTCCAGCACTGCGCGCGATCTGCGCACCTTTTCCCGGTCGCATTTCTATATTATGAATCAGCGTTCCGTCAGGAATATCTTTTAGCGGCAAGCAATTACCGGTTTTAATTTCAACACCTTCACCCGACATCAAAACATCACCCACACTCAACTTAGCAGGCGCAATGATGTAACGCTTCTCACCATCCGAATAAACCAACAAAGCAATTCGAGCGGAACGATTAGGGTCATACTCAATCCCCACAACCTTCGCCCCAATACCATCCTTGTTACGTTTAAAATCAATAACTCGATACTGTATGCGATGTCCACCGCCACGACGCTTACTTGTGATCCGCCCATTGTTATTGCGTCCACCTGATCTTGATATGGAAACAAGAAGGCTTTTTTCCGGTTCCGATTTTGTTATCTCATCAAACCCGGAAATGGTCATAGACCGAACACCCGGGGATCGAGGTCTTAGCTTCCTAATAGGCATTAACCCTTAAACTCCTTCGAATATTTCAATTTTATCGCCTTCTTTCAACTGCACCATTGCCTTTTTCCAGGACTTTGTCTGCCCCATTGACTTACCAAATCTTTTTCGCTTACCACGAACGACCTGAGTATTCACCTGCAAGACAGAAACATTGAATATCTTCTGCACCGCTTCGCGAATTTCAATTTTATTCGCATCCAGATGAACCTTAAAAGTCACCCTGTTACCCTCGCTCAGCATAACCGTGCCTTTTTCCGTCACCAATGGCTTTTTAACAATTTTATACATATCCATTAGTTCAATCGCTCCTCAATTTTTTGCAGCGCATCTTTTGTACAGACAATTTTTTCATGCTTCAAAAGATCGAACACATTCAAACCATCTACCAGCAAAACATTCGTTTCAGGCAAATTACGCACCGCCAACTGAAAGTTCTGATTTTTTTCCGAGAGAATGAACAATGTTCTACTGGGAAGACTCAACTTTTGCAATATAGCCGCCGCATCTTTTGTCTTTGGCTGCTCCAAGACCAGGGAATCCACAACAGAGATGTTCTTACTCGCAAACCTCTCAGAGAGAACGGACTTCAGAGCAAGCTTTTTAGATTTTTTAGAGAGTGTGAATGCGTAGCTTCTTGGGCTGGGACCAAACACCGTCATACCTCCACGCCAAATCGGAGAACGCGTGTTACCCGACCGAGCACGACCTGTACCTTTTTGTTTCCATGGTTTTTTATTACTTCCATGAAGGTCACCCTTATTCTGCTTGGTTGCCGCATTACCACCACGTCGAGTTGCCAACTGCATAGTCACATAACGCTGCACCAACTCGCCATTAACCTTAGTCTCGAACACATCGGCAGACGCCGCAACGGTTCCCACCTTTTTATTCTCTATGTCAATCACATCTAAATCAGGCATGAAAAAAGTTTATCCCTTACGATTAAAAATTCTAAGCAATCCGCCATTCGCACCAGGCACAGAGCCCTTGAGAAGCAGCACATTATTTTCCACATCCACCCGCACAATTTTCAAATTTTTAAGGTGAACCGCTTTACCACCCATACGCCCAGGCATTCCCGTTCCCTTATAAACCCGCCCAGGGTAAGTGTGCATACCAATCGAACCCGTTCCACGATAACTCTCATGATGACCATGCGAGGCAGGCGCGCCACCGTAATTAAATCTTCGAAAAACCCCGGAGAAACCACGACCCTTAGTCACACCAACCACTTCAACCTCATCGCCTTCACTAAAAATATCCACACCGATAGGCTTACCAATAGCATCATCATCGACATTCTGATCGCGAAACTCCTTAAGAACTTTCGCAGGCTCGACTTTATGCTTATCATAGAACCCCTGCAAAGGCTTGTTGGTGTGCTTCGCTTTCCTATCCCCATAAGCCAGCATAACCGCCTCATACCCATCTTTTTCAGTGGTTCTCTTCAAAACAGGGACACATCGCTCAACATGCACTACGGTAACAGGCACACAATCACCTTTATCCGTAAACACCTGGGTCATACCTACTTTTTTTCCTAGCAACGCGCTCATCGCAATTCCATATTAAAGCTTGATTTCAATATCCACACCGCCGGAGAGGTCCAGCTTCATCAACGCATCCACGGTCTGCGGGGTGGGT
>JAJDAW010000097.1 GCA_029261635.1 Nitrospinaceae bacterium | reverse complement strand
ATGTGGAATCTGCCAGTATGGGATTGCTAGCTAGCCTGAGCGCTGTTGCAGAAATAACGGGAAAGGATTATATGCCGCCGCCAAGAGACACGGCTCTCGGGGCTTTGATAAATTATTTAACCACATCGAGTTCGAAGAACTTTCAACCTATGAATATTAATTTTGGTTTGTTCTGGGTTCAGGAGATGAGAATAAAAAATAAGCAGGAGAGAAATCAGAAAATAGCTGTTAAAGCTATGGAGCAAATAAAAAAGTGGCGGCAAGAGTTGAAGGATACCGTTGATTCTGCCGCTTGATTTAAACGATACAAACTGCAAGTACCTGTTTTAAATCACAGTCACCTTTGAAAATTTTATAGATACCATCTTGCTTTAGAGTGGTCATTCCATCTTTTATTGCTTGTTCTCGTAAATTTTCTACCAACTCCTTTTGCATTATCATGCGTTTGATGTCATCTGATCCATCGAGCAATTCATGTAAACCTGTCCGGCCTGCATATCCAGTTTCGCTGCAAGCTGCGCAGCCTACTGGTTTTTTAAGCATCAGGTCATCGGTATATTCAATACCTAGGTTAGAAAAGTCCTCTTCTCCATATTCCTTGACGAGTTTATCAAATTCATCCCTATCAGGATGATAGTCCTCTTTACATGCTTTGCAAAGGGTACGAACTAGCCTTTGAGCAACAATAAGCAATAATGCATCGGCAAAGTTTAGGGGATTCATTCCCATATCAATCAATCTCGTAATGGTTTCGGGTGCTGAGTTGGTATGCAGGGTGCTAAATACAAGATGACCGGTCAGTGATGCCTCGAGACCGATGGAGCAGGTTTCCGCATCTCGCATTTCGCCGACCATGATGACATCAGGGTCACCACGGAGAAAAGATTTCATAGCTCGCGCAAAGTCTAATCCGATCTTATTCAACATCTGCACTTGACGTAGACCATCTTGTGTTATTTCAACAGGATCTTCTGCAGTCCAAATTTTTGTCTCAGGTTTATTGATGAAACCAAGGCAGGAATGGAGTGTGGTGGTTTTACCCGAGCCGGTAGGGCCTACCACTAGTATCAGGCCATAAGGCTTGGTAGATTTTTCTTTAACCAAGCTAAGATTTCTTTCAGAGAAATTCATACCTTCAAGAGGAATGGGCTTGCTGGCCGCTAAAATACGAAGAACAGCATCTTCGTTGCCGCCCACCGTTGGGCAGGTAGCTACTCGATATTCAATATCTTTACGTCCGTATTTCATTTTAATCTTACCGTCTTGCGGCATTCGTCGCTCGGCAATATCAAGCTTAGACATAATTTTTATACGGGAAATTATCGCCTGCTTATATAGATACGGGATTTCCTGATAAACTCGGCAGGTTCCATCCTTACGGAAGCGTACTTTTACAGGTTTTTTTCCTGTTCCGGGTTCAAGGTGTATATCTGAAACTCCTTGATCATAAGCATCAGTCAGCACTTTGTTTACTAAGCGAACTATCGTGCTATCGGTTTCGCTGATTGCATTAACTTCGCTGTCTTCTTGAACTGTCTCAACAACCTCGGAACTTTCACCCTCTAATGCGTCTAGTAAGCTGGACATCTCTTCGGTGCGAGTCTCCTCAACAGGGGTTGACCTTGCTTCATCTTCCGTCATGGCGGAAAGGAGATATTCGCGAATGTCGATTTTGAGCCCGACCTTAAACTCAAGTTTCTTTTTCGAGAAAATCATTTGGATATTTTGAATTCTATCCTTGTTTGCAGGGTCATCCGTCAAAATAACGGTGCTGCCCTCATCATTTTGCATGGGAACCCAGTAATTTTTCGATAGATAATTTTTATTCAAACCTGTGAAGTTTGACTGAGGTAATACGATAGAGTCATTAAAACCTTGATAGGGAAGGCTGTAATAAAGTTCCAAAGCCTTGCCGAGATCTTTGCGTTTCAATTTAAGGTCTCCAAGTAAAACCGTTTCCATATCAATTTGGTTATTTCGTGCCTTGGATGTGGCATTGTTCAGCTCTTCCTGTGTAATAATTCCGCTCTCGACAAGATAGCCAAATTTAGTGCGTTTTTGTCGATTGATCTTTTGTTGATTGAAAAACGCCAGTGCTAAAGTTTGCGCAATGATTTTTGCGTTGCGCTCATCAAAGCTTGTAAACTTTTCCCCATGTTTTTTGTTCACCAGTTGAATGACGCCCATCAGGTCTTCCCCCTGAATGAGGGGGTACACAAGCATCGACTTTGTTTTTAGACCTGTTTTTTTGTCCCAAGAACTGTCGAATTTTAAGTCAGGATGAAAGTTTTTTAATTCATCGGCGTTATATACATCACTTATGTTAAACGGTTTTTTTATCTGAGCGACGCAACCGGAAATACTTTTTTCAGATATTGGCACACGAATTTCATTGACCTGGCTTCCAGATTTAGATTTTGAATATATTTCATTGCGAATTTCATCAATGGCATAAATGGTTATCAAACCTGCATCAAATAGTTGCAAAATTGGTTGCTGTAATTCCAATAAGATTTCATCAATAGTGCCTGCCGAATGAATTGCATGTGCGGTGTCTTGTATTTTTATCTCAAGGTCTTCGACTTCGAGTTTGACCAGTGCATGTCCTAATGTGGAAGAAAGATCTTTTGCTTGTCTGATATGCCCGTCGTTGAAAGCATTTCCAGATACATGGTTGATGCATTCTATGACCCCCATTAATCTTTTGTTATAGGGGAGGGCGACTACTAGAGCGGATTGGGTTTTGAAATCAAATTTGTCGTCCCAAGACTTATCAAGTTCTAGTTCCGAGTGAATTTTTTTCAACTCTTCTCTATCATATGCATTTTCTATATTTAGAGTTTTCCCTGTAGCCGCTACAAAACCCGCAAGACTTTTAGAGGAAATTTCTAAGCGGATTTCATCAACGTTGTCACCTTGAAAGTTTCTTGAAAAAATTTGCCTTTTTTCGCGATCTACAGCAAAAACGGTCACTGCTTGGCATTCGAATAAATCCTTAAGCTCCTCAGTTAAAGAGAAAAGAATTTTACCCATGCTCTCGCCGGAGACGATTTTGTTGATAACAGGTCTGGAACGATCGTTGGACCTTCTCCCACGCGCATCCACTAGGTTTGGTTTGGTATCAGCGTCTCTTCTTCTAGTAGTTGTCGTAGAATCGTTAAGTGAGGAGACGATCTCATGGCTGGATTCGCCTGAATGGGTTTCCTCGGCATTAGCACCGTCACCATCAGGGGAGTCGACCTTTTTTGATTTAGAAAATAATCCCATTTTTTATTTATTTAAAAATATAGATAAAGATTATCAATCGTACTCTTTTGAATGCTAAAACTCAAGCTGATTCAATCTTTCAATGCGTCAATAAGTTATTGAAAAAAATGAGGTTTGGTATGGGTAACCGTCTATTTTTATAGGGGGTAAGGTGAGGTAGAGGGGAAAGGGTTAAACATCGAGGTCTTGTGCAAATTCTGCCTTTTCCGTTATAAATTTATATCGTGGTTCGGCATTTTTTCCCATTAATCGTGAAAATGCTTCACTGGTTTTTTCAGCATCGCTCAATTCCACTCGAATCAAGGACCGTGATTTTTTATTCATTGTTGTTTCTCTTAGGTCGGAAGCCGGCATTTCTCCTAAACCTTTAAAGCGACCAATTTCATACGAGCTTCCATTCAATTCGTTTATAATTTTATCTTTTTCTTCTTCGGTTACTGCATAAAAAAGTTTTTTCCCAGCATCAATCCGATAAAGCGGTGGCTGTGCTATGAACAGGTGTCCATTTTTAATTAACTCAGGCATATATCGATAGAAGAAGGTTAGAAGAAGAGTGCAAATATGCGCTCCATCTACATCCGCATCTGTCATAATAATTATTTTTCCGTATCTTAGTTTGTTGTAATCAAACTTGTTCTGCATTCCTGTGCCACAGGCGGAAACCAGATTTTGTATTTCGGTATTAGCAAGAATTTTCGTGAGGGTTGCTGTCTCTACATTGAGAATTTTTCCTCTAATCGGAAGAATGGCCTGAGTTTTTCGGTCCCTGGCCTGCTTGCTGGAACCTCCTGCTGAATCTCCTTCGCAGATAAATAGTTCAGCCTGGTCCTTATCCGTTGTGGCGCAGTCAGATAGTTTTCCCGGAAGGTTTAGACGGTGCGAAATATTAGTTTTTCGCTGAACGGCTTCTTTGGCCTGCCGCGAGGCAATCCGCGCTTGTGCTGATAAGATGATGCGACTGGCCAAAGTATCGCCTAGTGTTTGATTTTCATTTAGAAAATGTTCTAGAGAGTGTTTGACAACCACTTCAACCTGAGATGTGATTTCAGAATTTAACCGTCCTTTTGTTTGACCTTGAAATTCAACTTCGCCTTGTAGATAGACGTTGATGATCGCGACCAACCCTTCACGGACATCATCACTGGTGATGGAGGGAATCTCTTTAGGAAGAAGCTTTCTTCTTTCAATGTATGCGCGCATGGCTTTCGTTGTGCCATTTCGAAAACCATTTTCATGAGTTCCACCATCGACAGTGCGGATGGAATTTGCAAAGGAAAGAACCTGTGTATCCGTATTTGGAGTCCATAAGAAAGCGGTTTCCAGCTTTAATAAGTTATCTTCTTTCTCAACATAAATAGGGCTTTCCATCAAAGTAGACTTTTGGCCTACGATTTTTTTTATATAGTCTCGGATACCTTCGGGATAATGGAAGGTATGTGTTTTTTTGTTCTCAGTGAAGGTTATTTTTAGTCCTTTATTGAGAAAGGCTTTTGATTCCGCCCGCTCCATAATTAATTTTGGACTGAATTCTATTTTAGGGAATATTGCGGGATCAGCCTTGAAATAAACAGTAGTTCCGTAGAGTCGTGTGGGTTTTCCCTTTTTAAGTTTGGATACTGGTTTTCCTTGTGCGTAAGATTGAGTCCATTCGAACCCATCCCGACGGGAAGTGGCTGTCAT
>JAJDAW010000096.1 GCA_029261635.1 Nitrospinaceae bacterium | reverse complement strand
CAATGTCATGAGGTTAGCCAGACCCAGCTTTATCCATGGGCTGGGTAAAGGCAGAAGTGCTTCGAGACGATGTAGGATGACACCTAAGGCTACCATAATGGCCATAGCCATCATTTTGTTGCTTTGGGGGAATTCGGGCTGTGACGAGGGAGACATCATCTCATTTGCCTGTCTGATGATTTAACAGGGTTTCTACATGCAGTTGAACGGAATCGCTTAACGCAGAATAATCATATCCACCTTCTAACATGGAAAGTATTCTGCCTTCGCAAACATCGTTAGCCACATCAACCATCTGTCGTGTCATTTCTCCGTAGCATTCCGTACTCAATTCGATTTGGGCAAGAGGATCGTTTTCATGAGCATCGAATCCAGCGGATACAATAATCAGATCGGGATTGAATTTTTGAATTGCTGGAATCAATTTATGCTCTATTGCGCTGAGGTAATCGGTGTCTCCCGAAAAAGCCTGCATGGGTAAATTCAAATTCGAACCCAGGCCGTCTCCGGTTCCTGTTTCGTCTTCTCCTCCCGTGCCAGGATAAAAAGGGTATTGGTGGGTGCTACTATAAAAAATTGAAGAATCTTTATAGAAAGAATGTTGTGTCCCGTTTCCATGATGCACGTCCCAGTCAAAAATAAAAATTTTCCCGAGTTGTTTAACATCCTGAGCATAGCGGGCGATTACGCCGACATTATTGAAAAGGCAAAATCCCATAGACCGATTTTGTTCGGCATGGTGACCTGGTGGGCGCACGGCACAAAAAGCGTTATTAATAGTTCCTTCTAAAATTTTGTCCAGGGCTTCCAGACCGGCACCGGCACTCAATAATGCTGCTTCATGGGAGTCTGGGCAAATTACGGTATCTGCATCCAGATTTCGAACCCCATTTTTACAGCTTTGCTCAACGTTCTCGATATGTCCGATATCATGTACTTTGGCAATGTCTTCTACTGTGGCTTTGCGGGGTTGAATTAAGGTAAGGTTGTTGTAAAATTTTGAAGACTCGATTTTCTCTTTAATTGCGGTTAATCGGCCTGGATTTTCCGGGTGAGGTTCATTCTCGTGCTTCAAATAAAAGGGATCTGAAATGTAGCCCGTTTTATTCAATATTCATTTCCTGTTAGAATTTTTGATTTTGTAATTAACGAAACTTTGTTGAGAATATCAAAATAACGGGATTCCTTCAACTTATCTGAAAATGCTCGATTTAGAAAAAAGTCAAAAACTAAAGATCATTGAAGAGAAGGCTTACGCTCTTGGCTTTGATGGGTTTGGGGTTGCCCGTCCGGAAATAGGAGAGGCGGGTGCAAATTTCAGTCAATGGTTGTCCTTAGGATACGCTGGAGAAATGGCATATATGGCACGCGGGGAGGAAAAACGCCGTGACCCAAATCTCGTGCTAGAGGGCATTAAAAGTATTATTTGCCTGAAGACAAATTATTTCACCGCAGACAAGGGAATGGATTTTCTAGACCTCTCTGAAATTGGAGATGTCTCCCTTTATGCTCTGAATAAAGACTATCACGATATCATTACTCCTCGTTTGAAGGAACTTGAAAAAAATATTCAGGAAGAATTTGCAGACTGCAAAACCAAAATTTATGTCGATACGGGGCCTCTACTCGAAAAGCCGCTGGCTCAACGAGCGGGTTTGGGGTGGATTGGAAAACATACTAATTTGCTCAGTCAAGGAATCGGTTCCTGGTATTTTCTTTCTGAGATTTTAGTTGATGTCGCTTTTCCGGAGTCGGAGATGGCAGAGAACCATTGCGGCACCTGTCGCAGTTGTATCGATATTTGCCCCACCGATGCTATCGTTGCTCCTTATGTGCTGGATTCAAAAAAATGCATTTCTTATCTTACGATTGAACTTAAGGGGGTTATTCCTATTGAGTTTCGCAAAGCTATCGGCAACAGAATTTACGGATGCGATGATTGTCAGATCGTTTGCCCTTGGAACTCCTATGCAGAAAAAACAGACGAGCCTGCTTTTAAAGAGGTCGATGGTACCTTTTTGTTGACCGAATTGATTCTTATGGATGATGAGGAATTTCGGAGAAGATTCAAAGGCAGTCCGATAAAAAGGACCAAGCGGCGCGGATTATTGAGAAACGTTGCAGTTGCTTTGGGGAACTCGAAAAATCCGGAGGCAGTGCCATTTTTGATAAAAGCCTTGGAGGACAAGGAACCTCTCATCCGCGCTCATACTGTTTGGGCTTTGGGAGAGCTTTTGTTATCTGAAAGTATACCTTTGCTCGATGAGAAACTGGCGGAAGAAGCCGAGCCTATGGTTTTGCAGGAATTAGACGGTTTGCGGCAACGGCATCTTGTATGACGAATTTTGAGATTTTCAGAAGTCCAAAAACAAACCGTTGAACCTGTCGGTGTCCCGTCTTATAATCAGTAAAATTTAACCCATTTTCGATTTAGAGGTCTATGAGCGATTCAAGTGAATTTCGATTTTTAAAAGCCTGCCGGGGCGAACCGGTGGATAAAACACCTGTCTGGTTTATGCGTCAGGCAGGCCGGTATATGAAAGTTTATCGTGATCTGAAAGAAAAACATACATTCCTGGAAATGTGTAAAGCTCCAGAATTGGCTTGCGAAGTAACCATGCAGCCTTTGGAGGTGTTGGATGTTGATGCCGCAATTATTTTTGCTGACATTCTTCTTCCATTGGAACCTATGGGAACAGGTCTCGAATTTTCCGCTGGTGATGGCCCGGTAATACCAAGGCCGGTGAAAGATAAAAAAGCAGTCGAAAATCTTCGGCCTGTCAACGCAGAAGAACAGCTTGGGTTTGTAGGCGATGCCATTCGACTGGTTCGCAAAGAGATTGATGGGAAAGTTCCTCTTGTCGGATTTGCAGGTGCACCTTTCACTTTATCGAGCTATATGATTGAAGGTGGGAAGTCCCGCGACTTTACTACTACCAAACTGATGATGTATGAAGCCACCGATGTCTGGAATCTTTTGATGGAAAAGGTTTGCGTAATGCTGGTCGACTATTTGAAAATGCAGGTCAATGCAGGAGCGCAGGCCCTGCAGATATTTGATAGTTGGGTAGGGTGCCTCAGTCCGCACGACTATAAAACATATATCATGCCTCATTTGAAAGGGGTTTTTAGTGAGCTTAAAAAACTTGGAGTTCCTGTCATTAATTTTAGTACAGGAACATCGACCATGCTAGATACCGTACAACAGGCGGGTGGTGATGTCCTTAGTTTTGACTGGCGTATTGAAATTGATGAGGCGCGCAAAATTTTAGGTGCCGACCAACCTGTTCAAGGGAACCTCGACCCAGTCACACTTTTTGCTCCCTTGCCGGTTATTCGAGAAAGAGTCCACGATATTCTGCGTCGGGCTGGTCCTAAGGGGCATATTTTTAATTTAGGTCACGGTATTTTACAGCATACCCCGGTAGAACATGTCAAAGCGGTAGCCGAGATGGTTCACGAATTTAAATATGAGTGATACCGCACCTCGAATCGGTATATTCCTCATGGCGCACGGAGCGCCAGAGTCCACGGATGATATCCCGGAGTATTTAAAACAAATCCGCGGTGGCAAGGAATCCACACCCGAAACAATACAAATCATTCGCGACCGGTATGAGCAGATTGGAGGCAGTTCGCCTTTAAGGGAGATAACCGCTGAGCTTGCGGACCGATTAGAAAAATTCCTGAATCAGGACGGACCTCAATTTAAAGTTTATGTAGGAATGCGCAATTGGAGTCCCTATATCCGTGATGAAGTTAAACGGATGAAAGAGGACGGAATCGAAAAAGTAATCGCCCTTTGTCTCGCGCCGCAATTTAGCACGTGGAGCACCAAGCTTTACTTCAATGCTTTTAAGGATGCTTTAAAAGATTGTGGCGGTGAAAATATCGATGTTCATTTTGTTGCAAGTTGGGCTAACCATCCTCTTTTAATCGATGCGTTTGCTGAGAAGTATCGCGAGGCTCTGGAAAAACTGAATGGTGAATCTGTTTACACGATATTTACAGCGCACAGCATTCCTTCAGAATCAATTGAGCTTGGCGATCCTTATGACCAGGAGTTTAATAAAACCGTCGAGTTATTGGTGGACCGGGTTAAGCCGAATAACTGGTATCAAGCGTATCAAAGTCAAGGGATGATACCCGTTCCCTGGCTTGGGCCAACCGTTGAATCTGTATTAGACAAAATTTCTAGAGTAGGTTCCAAAACTGTATTGATAGTTCCGGTGGGATTTGTTTGTGACCATGTAGAAATTCTTTTCGACATTGATATATAATTTGAAAAATATGCCGCAGACAGAAAAATAAAACTTCATCGAACAGAATCTCTAAACTTCTCCCCTACATATATTGAAGCGTTAGCTTCGATAGCCTGGGAAGCAATCGTTTAAAATTTAGCAAGCAAACTCTCCTTCCTGAAAAAAAATATGAATCTGGAATCATTAAATCCACAACAATACCAAGCCGTGTGCCACAGCGAAGGACCCTCAATGGTGGTCGCTGGAGCAGGGTCGGGCAAAACAAGGGTTATTACTTATCGCATAGCTCATTTGATTCGTGAACGCGGGGTTGACCCTGAAAGCGTTTTAGCCATCACCTTTACCAATAAGGCGGCGGGTGAAATGAAAGAACGCATCCGCGCGATGATGGAGCATGGTGGCCCTACTCCATGGGTCAGCACCTTCCATTCATTCTGTTTAAGAATGCTGAGAAAACATATTTCAGAATTGGGTTTTTCTAATGACTTCGCGGTTTATGATGCTCAGGATCAGTTGACCCTGGTGAAGCAATGCATGAAGGCCGCTCAAATCAGTAAAGAAGCATTCCCTGCTAAATCTCTTTTGAATCATATAAGTGGATTCAAGAACGACTTCATTCTTCCTGAACAGCTAGATTTAGATAGCATGTCTTATGGCCACCAGATGAAGGCAGCTGAGCTATATCCTGTGTATCAAGCTGCTTTGAAATCAAACAATGCATTGGACTTCGACGATTTGTTGGCTTCCACAGCCAAATTGTTTCAGCAGGTTCCCTCACTGCGTGAGCATTACGACAAAAAGTTTCAATATATTTTGGTCGATGAGTTCCAGGACACGAATGCAGTTCAATATGAGTTGGTGCGTTTGCTTTCAATGGACGTAAAAAATGTTTGCGTGGTAGGAGATGATGATCAAAGTATTTACAGGTGGCGGGGTGCAAACATAGAGAATATTCTTAATTTTGAAAAAGATTATCCTGGTACCACGGTTATCAAGCTGGAAGAAAACTACAGGTCAACTCAGAATATTTTAACAGCCGCGGGAAATGTGGTTCGTGAGAACCAGGGTCGTAACGAGAAAACCCTATGGACGCAGAATGAAAAAGGCGATCCGGTTATCTGCTATCGCGCAGAAGATGAAATAGGTGAAGCCGAATTTGTTTGTGATCGCATTCAAAATCTAAGTCAGGAAGAAGGATTCGCTTTTAATGACATCGCGATTCTATATCGCACCAATGCGCAGTCCCGGGTTATGGAGGATATGCTGAGAAAGGCTGAGATCCCTTATCAAGTAATTGGTGGCCTGCGTTTTTATGAGAGAAGAGAGGTGAAAGATGTGCTCGCCTATATGCGGGTGCTTATCAACCCCGATGACTCAGTATCGCTAAAGCGCATTGTCAATGTTCCCGCTAGAGGAATTGGTAAAACGTCTTTGGAAAAAGTAGAAGCTTTTTGCAGAGAAAAAGGTCTCACGTTATTAGAAGGACTTCGCCATGTAGGGCAGGAGAGAATTTTAGGGGCTGCAGCCACGGGGAAAATTGGAAATTTTATCAGTATTTTGGATCATTTAGATTCGGTTTACAGACAGTCAAATCCCTTGGAATTATTGTCAGAGGTGATTGACCGATCTGGATATGCAACTATGTTGAATAATGAAGATACGCGGGAAAGCAAAGGCAGGATGGAAAATTTGAACGAATTATATTCTGCCGTGGAACAATTAGTAGAGAATGAAAACGGCACATTGAGAGAATTTTTAGACTCTACCGCGCTTGTGGCGGATCTGGATAATCTGGATGACGAACGCGGAGTTCTGCCTCTCATGACTTTACATACTTGTAAAGGATTGGAATTTTCAGCGGTGTTTTTGGTGGGGATGGAGAACGGACTCTTGCCGCACGCGAGTTCTATGTCCGATTCAGCAGAATATGAGGAAGAACGAAGGTTGTGCTATGTCGGGTTCACCCGCGCGAAAAAAAAATTATTCCTTTCCCATGCCAGGCGCCGAAGAATATATGGCAACACCTTCAATTACCTTCCATCGGATTTTTTAAATTCTATTCCAAGTGAAGTTATGGAGCGCGGCTCAAGCACTCCGGATTACAATATGAATAGTCCCAAGCAATTTTCAGGTAGCGCAAATACATCTTACTCAAGTGAGGCTGAATCGGAATCAGAGTATTCGATTGGGACTAAGGTTTTGCATCCAAAGTTTGGGTCAGGAATTGTGATCAATCGTTCTGGAGAGGAAGAAGACCTGAAATTGGAGGTCTTTTTCAAAGATGGGCATGGGAAAAAGAAACTCGCGGCGAATCTCGCGAATCTTATCATTCTATGATGTCATCTTACTAGAAAGGTTATTTTAAACAGGGGGGTGAAATGGTCAGAATATCTCGATTAAGTTTCTCTGGAATAATTTTTCTTTTTTTCTTTTTTCTTTCAGTCGCAGTCGTTTCGGCAGGTGATGCCGTTCCTTTTTCAGGAATTGTAAAAAAAGTATTGCCGGATAAAAATAAGGTGGGGATTAAAGACCCGGATACTAAAAAACGGTTCACTGTCATCGTGAATGAAGAAACCAAGCCTGATGGGCTGAAGATTCTGGGAGACCTGAAGAAGAAAGATAAGGTTGAAGGGAAATACACCGTCACAGGTGCTGGTTTATATATTGCTTTGGAATTGATGAAAAAATAGATTAGCTATTGGCGGGAGTTTCTTGTGGAAATAATATGTTGTTTATTTTCGCTTTGCCGCCGGGGGGTAACCTGAGGCTTAGGCAAATTCGGTCTTCTTTGTAATCCTCCTTGACGATTAAAGCAAATTTTCTGATTTGAGAGATCAAACCAGCCTGAGAGTGTTCCAGCTCTAGTTGATAGGGGGACATTTTTTTCTCGTACTGAGTAATTATTTTCTGCCTTAGCACATCGATTCCTTGATCCTTTTTGCACGAAATGCTTATTGCGGAAGGGAATTTTTCCTGGGCTCTCTCTAATTCTTCGATATCCTCTATCGAATCAATTTTATTGAATACAAGGGCCACATCTATCTTATCCATTTCCATTTGAATTAAAAGGTCGTCAGTAGTTTGCATTTGGTTTTTGTATTCAGGGTGGCTGATATCTACGACATGGATTAGCAGATCTGCATCCCGGACTTCGTCCAAGGTGCTTTTGAATGACGCGACCAAGTCATGCGGCAATTTATTTATCAGGCCTACGGTGTCTGAGAGTAAAACGGGATAGGGAAAGTTCTTTTTAACTTTTCTAACAGTGGAGTCCAAGGTCGCGAATAATTTGTTTTCGACCAATGTGTCTGCACCTGTGAGCTTATTCATTAAGCTGGACTTCCCTACATTGGTGTAACCTACCAGAGCAACTTTAAAGGTTCCTTGACGACTTTTTCTTTGAGTCTTTTTCTCTCGGTCAATTTGTTTGAGCTTTTTTTCGAGTTTGTGGATTTCATTTCGGATCATTCTTTGATCAAGTTGGATCTGAGTTTCGCCAACATCCTTCATGCCGATGCCGCCTCTTTGTCTGGAAAGATGCCCCCACATTTTAGCAAGTCTTGGGAGCGCATATTTCAATCGAGCTAGCTCGACTTGCGTTTTAGCTTCCCGGGTGCGGGCGTGGTGGCTAAAAATTTCAAGGATTATCCAAGGGCGATCAATCACACGGCATTTCAATACTTTTTCTAATTCGCGATTTTGCCGAGGTGATAATTCTTCGTCAAAGACAACGACTTCGGGTGAATGATGGAGAACGGCCTGCTTTAGTTCTTCCACTTTTCCACTCCCCAAAAATGTTTTGGGGTTTATTTCAGTCAATCGTTGGGTTAATTCCGCAACAGGCTCATATTCAGCAGTGGTAGCAAGGCCTGTTAGCTCATCCAGCGAAATTCCAGAGGAAGAGAAGTCTCCAGGTAGCCGAACTCCTACAAGGATTGCCTTGTTTGAAGAAGATTCAGAATGTGTAGCCGATTCGTGTTTCACGAATCGTAGAGAAAATCAAAATGGTAAGTCGCGCAAAGTTTCATAAAGTTTCAGGGAAGTAATGTTGAAAGTTTATTTGTCGTTCTGGTTTTTTAGTGTACTGGCTTTTAACTTGATAAATTTTTCATTCATGTCGTCCAGCCTTTCTACTAAAATTTGTATTAATTGATTCTGGAATTTTTTCTGGATTGCTAGATTGAATTTCTCGATAATTTCATTGGTTATTTTCATAACCACAACTTGATTCGATGAGGCTATGGCGCTTGTATTTCGTGGGCGATGGCTGATCAGTGAAATTTCGCCAAATATTGATCCTGCTTTCAGTTCTGCGATGGTGATGTTTCCTGGCTCTTGAAGTGATATATGATTTTCTTTAACATCGACCTTGGTTTTTTTTTGAATGTCTATTGTTCCTGTAAGAATAACAAAAACCGCAGCACTGAGCTCGCCTTCCGAGATTATGACTTCGCCCAATTTGAATTTTTCAAAAATTCCAGAAGTATGTACTAGTTTCTCTCTTTCTGTTTCTGAAAATTCTTTGAAAAAGGGCAAGCGTTCAATAAATTCTTCAATAGGATTTTTATCCAAGAACCACCTCTGAAAATTTAACGATTAATTGTACGGTTGTATATCCTACCTATTATTAACATTATTCAGGAAGCCTTGTCCTCATATTTTATTGCCAGGGAATCAATAAAATTCTGGGCCTCTTTCATTTTTGAGGAATTCTTATTTTTCTTAAACAGCAAATGCGCTAATTTGGAGTACATGAGTGCGTTGTCTCCATCGTTAACCTCGTCATATATTTTTCCAATTTGCATATGGGTTTCAGCTTTATTCGTTTTGAAAGTCAGTGCTATTTTGAATGCCCATGCTGCCTGCTCATAACTACCCAAAGGAAGGCCTTTTTTGTTGGCAAATTGAAGCAGTGCCACTTTTTCAATGTCATCGCGCGAATCAACAAAACGTTGTGCTTCCAAATAGGCGTAGCCCAGTTCAATAAGTTCCTTCGAAGCATTGCCACTTTTAGCTTCAATTTGCCTTTTCAAAATTTTAATCCGGTTGCCAAACTCAAAAAATCTTTCTTTTTGTTCTTCCAGTGTTAGAGCAACGTCTAGGCCATCTTGATTTTCGGCCCCATTTCCGTCACGAGGAGAAGGTTGCTGGTCATTAGAAAATTCCAGAAGTCCTCTGGCATCTGATACGCCGCGACCAAAACCTCCAGTCTCGTCATCTCCAGTGTTGTCTGCTTTGGACCCGGTACTCGCTTTTGCAGATCCCTTGATATTGGCTCTTCGGAGGCTGGCTTGTCTGGTATCTGCTTGGTTGGTTTGGCCAAATTGTTTTGCTTTTTTTAGGTTAGCGCTATTCTGTTGTTTGCTTCTTCGCAATTCGGCATTTCGACTGAGCTTGTCTTTTTGGACAGATGCCAGAATATCTCTATTTGCGTTTGCCGCATCCTTCTTTTGTAGTGCCTGCCTTCTTTTGAGTGAATCTTTCGCTTCTTTCATCCCGGCTAAAATTTCAGCAGCTGTTTTTTCAGAAGCTTTTTTATAGTCACGTTTGCTTTTTTGTAAACCCTTCCCGGCCTCATCCATTGCCTGTCCAGATTTATCTTTAGAATCAGTCATGGTGACTACTTTGTCTTCCTGGAATTGATCATATGCCTCTCGAGTTGATTCCAAAGCATCGCCGGTATCTGCCTGGGCTGCCGCCAAATCTGCTTTAGCTTCAAGCAATGAATCTTGAAGGTTGACGGTTTCCTCTTTCCAAATATGTTGTTGGTCTTCCAGAACAACAGCAATTTCTTTTGTCATGCTCTTAGCTTCTTTACGCATATTCTCAAGTTCTTTACGCATTTCTTCCCGGCCCTCCGAGAAATCCTCCTTTGCTTGTTCCAACGTTTCGAGTATTTCTTTGTTGACTCGAGTGGTTTCTTCTTGCAGATTCACCAGTTCATCCTTGAGCTTGACGGCTTCTTCTTTCATCGCCATGGAGATGTCTTTCATGATTGTCTGCGTTTCAATCCGAATTGTCTCCATTTCTTCGCGAAGGATTTCTTGCTGCAATTGCATTTGCTCTCGCAGAATTTGCTGATCCCGCAGAGTTTCTTCTCTATTTATTTCATCAAACTGGAAGGGCTCTTGGGCCGCAGAAAGGGTAACAAGAGGTTGGGAAATGAGAAAGCCCGCTAATAAGAGACCTGAAACAAAGAGACCTCTGATTTTTTGAGACCGTGGCATGAAAGCGTTTGAACTCAAAGTGGGAGCCTGTTTTAAGAGTGAAAATAGGTATATTCTACGATTATAGCAACTTATCGGACGGTTTAAGTGAAATTTGATATCAAACTTGTACGCAGCTGGAAAAAAGTCTAAATTCGGAATAAAACAGGAGTTATTGGGTGCGGCAGGGTATTATAGTGTCCAAAAGTCTCCAAAAACCTTACATAGAATTTAATTATGAAAATAAATTTAGTGGATGCTGTCAGCGAAAACTGCTTTTCTATCGATGATGGACAAATCCTGTTCGATTTAGTATTTCCTGAGCTTAAAGAGGGAAGATCGGTTGAGATCAGTTTTAACGGAGTAAAGTCCGTGCTAACACCTTTTTTGCACAGCTCTTTAGGGAAACTGCTGGATAGTTATGCCAAGGAAACCGTAATGGAAAAACTGGTTTTTTGCAATATTTCACAGGAACAGTTAAAGCAGGTTAATAATTACATCAATCGCATCGATCAAGAGCAACTCCAAAGCTCCTCCAGAGATTCGCTTAGGGAACTATTTGAGG
>JAJDAW010000095.1 GCA_029261635.1 Nitrospinaceae bacterium | reverse complement strand
TACCCCTTGGGGCTACTTAATTTCAATAACTTACTGCCTAGTCATTTTAATGGCGGTTTAAAAGGGGTTCAAACATCGAATACCTCTCCACTTTTCACAACTCTTCCCGTTTTACCAGCGCATAAAAACCCATCATTGCCTAAATAGATGAATTGCCGACTCACATCGATTAGCAAAGTCTTCTCGGATATATTGGGAAGCAAAAGATTTTCTTCATCTATGGGGTAAGGGGACCTTGTGGAAATACTAACTTAAGCAGTCGTTCAAATAACTGAGGCAGGTCCTCTCTACGGAAAAAAGAGGAGAGATTAGGGTGTATTCCTATTGTTGTTAAGCAGGCATTCTTATTCTGTTGAATCAAAACGATCAGGTCGAAGCACACCTACATCTAAAACAAAAAGACCTCCTGAGTGGCGTTCCAAAAATGGTTTGATGCCTGAGAGAATAGGATCCAGTTTTTCTTCAGGAACAACGGTCAAGATCATTTGCAAGCTACTGGTGTCATTAAACATTAAATGTCCTTCGTGATATCCGTGATGCCCTTTTCCTGAAATATTGCTGAATACCGTATAGCCGCTGGCTTTGATTCGGTCGAGAACGTCGGTAACGAAGTGAATATGTTCGCCCTCAATGATGATTTTTATTTCTTTCATTGGATGAAGTTTTATGTCGCTCATGTTGTCTAAAATCTCCTCAAAAAGATAATATTAATTAATAGGCTGCCAATCTTTCGGCGATCGAAAGAGAAAAAAATTCTTGGTATCGGGATCTATGGCGACAAGATTGATCCACCGATTTCTAGTCAATCGTTGCAAAATTTCATGTCGCCCAACTATAGTATCAATTCTTTCCAACGGGGCCTCAATGATAGCAAATAACCGCATAGGCTCATGATAAGGTTTATCACCATTGAAAACTGTTTGAATGGGAAGACCAACACATAGATCACTTTGGGAACCGTACATGACCCCTATATTACCGACCACATTGTGGTACACCTTGCTACCGGCCCCATAGACCATTGGGTCAACCGTAGAAAAATAATGCTCCATGTTGATCCAATTGGTAACGATCATAGGAGCGGTCATGATTATTTCTAAATATTTCCCATCCGGATCTTGTGAATGATCGTAGGAATGTAAAAAAGTTCGCCCTTCAAAGTTTATTCCCTGAGTCAACAAACGTCGCCCCATTATAAAAGCGGTATGCCCAGACAGCCCCCATTCGGGTCGAACCTGAGACCAATCCATACTTCGTACTTTCGTCTGTGAGGATGCATCATCAATCTCTTTCGTAGCAGACACGTCAGGAAAGCGGGCGAGTCGTTCTCGGCTATTTTTTTCACAGGCTTTCTGGAGATCACGTTGAAGTCGGATCAATTCTTTTCTATGCGTGGCTGGCACTCCTTCCAAGTCAAAAAGTTCCACCTCATCCGTTGTGGTGTCTTGTTGTCCTGGAAGAAAATGAGTGTCATGTGGAATCGCTATACCCCTCTCGGCAAGCTTTTGCCTAACCTGTGGGTTGTTGGCCATGACAGCGAGCGAGCGCGCGTTTGAAATTCCATGATTCCCGCCGCAGGCCCCGCAATCCAAAGCGGATTCGTAGGGATTGTTATCCGAAGTACTGCCATGTGCGCATAACAAAACGAGTCGGGCAAACGTTCTTGTAAACCCTAAAAGTCTTAAAGCTGTTTCCACATAGTTAACTTGTTCGGAAATAGTAAACCCTGTCTGTGTGATCCGTTGTATCTGGTAATCTAAATCTCTCTCATGAAGGCTAAAGTTATTTCTGAGCGTTCCAATAAATTGCTTAAGGTCAGATTCGTTCCATTTCAGTAAGCGAAAAAGTTCCTCATTTTCCTGGTCATCAGATGGGATTTGATTCAGTGCCAGCTTTCTTAAACGCTCCACCTGATCATGAGAAACTGCCTGATTATATTTTTCAGTCAATAACTGATAAATAATGGCTCGATGTTTTTCTGAAACCATTTCATAAGCTTCATCTCGTTGAATTTTATCTACAGTGAGTGTCGTATTTATCGGAATCGAAAAACTACTTTTCATCCAGGACATTGCATTTTTGAACCACTTTGGTTGTAACGTTTGGACAAATAGTTTAAACCCAAAGAACCAACCAATGGCCTCGACCATGACATAAGGGGTGACTACGTTTTCTTTTAAATCATGTAGCAGGGTATGACCTGCCTTAGCGAGTTGTTGCCCTTCTAAAAACTTTTCTGCTTTCTTGCCTTGATAGGCTCGAGGAACTTCCTTCACGATATGTTTGGGTTTTAGGAGTACAGGGCATTGGTCTGTTTTTTGTTCGCTGGAAAACCCTTGATAGCATATGGGGACACCAAAAAAACCTGCGAAACCAAACGTTTCGTTTCCTCCGATTTCTTCGAGGTTTCTTCTAAAACACTCTGAACGCACATCGATGCAAAAAATTGCCTGAGACAGTGGACGAGATTCAGGAGGTTTTTCCTCATGCTCATTGCTATTGATCAATTTCTGTAGATTGGGTGAAATCTTTTTTGCAAAACTTTTTATGTAGCTAGATTCAAAAGCTTCAAGCCAAATAGGACCGTGTTGAGATTCTGGAAACTGCTCGACCCAATCCATTAAAGAGCTTAATGTGTCAGGAGTACTTTTTGCCACATCTTCTATAGACACACCCAATGATTTAGCGAGATGCATTATAATCAAGGTTTGGCCTTCAGCCTCTTGTTTTTCTCTCGTTTGTTCCCATGTAGAAATCAACCTTGAATCGCATCGATCAAGAGCTTCTATATTCAGAGGGTCCTGAGTGAACAAGGACATGTCTAAATAATCAACTACTTCATCAGGTAGCACTCGCGATCGAAACTCTTTAAAGAGACCATATCCAGTGGGATGATTATTAAGATATTCGTTTATCAAATCATAGGTTCCAGGAATTCCTAATTTTTCCTGACACGCCAGCATTACTAGTTCCCGTTCATAAAAAAGGCGGAT
>JAJDAW010000094.1 GCA_029261635.1 Nitrospinaceae bacterium | reverse complement strand
AAAGGATAAAAATAATTGCCAAGGCTGCCATTCCAAAACCTAGGAAAGCAACTGCCTTAAGCATATTCATTTCTTCTTTTTGCGCATTCACATCTTCCACAGGCTTACTCAATTCGGCTTCTTCGTTCACTTTATCTTTCGACTCTCCCTGTTGGTAATAAGTGCTGGCATCCTCTTTCTCTTCCCGTTTTATTTCTTCCAATCGATCTTCAGGAGATTGAGATGCTCCGCTGTCTTTTCCTTGTTCGTCCGTCATAACTAACCTTTTAAATTAATTGCGCCGCTGATTATGAATCATAAGTATTACCACCATCACTTTCAAATCGTTTATAATCGACAAGAATAGATTGAGGGTATATCTTTATAAAAAAGTCTTTTTAAAGTGCCAAATGGCTCTAAATGTTCCGATTTAACCTAGAAACAGTGAGAAAAAATGAAGCCTGATAGTACAAGTGCAGCCCGTAATTTGTCAAGAAAAATAAGGGGCGTTTTTTACCTGCTCGCAGGTATGATTCTGATGGGATTAAGTCCCCAGAAAAACCCGTCTTCTGAGTTGCTCTTGACTCCGACTGCTTTGAAAAATATTCCAGCAGAACAAAGAGTTATCATCGATACCCGAGCAAAATGGAAGTTCCTCAGCGGCCATATTCCCGGCGCAATCAATATGAGTAACTGGAGGGAATTCACTACCAAAAAGAATGGAGTTAAAGGCATATTAATTGAAGACAAAACCTTCATTTCCGATACCTTCTCTGCTTTAGGATTAAACCCAGAACAAACCATTATAATATATGGCGAACCTAGCGATCCATGGAGAACCGATGGTCGTTTTTTCTGGATGTTCGAACGCTACGGATTCTCGAAAGTTGCGCTTCTCGATGGTGGACTAGATACCTGGAAGAAAAGTGGTGGAACTGTGGAAAGAGGATTTCAAAAAGGACCTAAATTCACAAAACTCACCCCAGAGTCACTTAAATTAAACCCTAAGACAATTGCAGATAAATCATTGATTAGCAACGTATTATCTGACAAAAATTATGTACTGATTGATAACCGCACGCTGAAAGAGTTTCAGGGGGCGACACCTTACGGGTCTAGCCGAGGCGGTCATATCCCCAACGCCAAACACATCCACTGGCCCGATTTTTTTAAGAGCGATGGCACATTAAAGTCAGCAAATGATTTATCTCATCTACTGCAAAATGCAGGGGTGCAGTCGGGTCAGGAAGTCATTGTATATTGCACAGGGGGTGTACGCTCTGCAATGGCCTATTTCGTTTTTAGATATTTGGGGTTCAAAGTTCGCAACTACGACGGCTCTTGGTGGGACTGGAGTCAGGATTCCAATTTGGCGATAGAAACCAGCGGATGACCCAATATTTCCAAGTAGCAAAAACGAGCGACATCCCTTCAGGGGAAAGAAAGCGCATAGAATTAAACGGTGAGCGCATAAGCATCTTCAATATCGATGGCGAGTTCTTTGCCATCTACGACCAATGCCCTCATAAAAAAACCGCCCCTCTCATCCGAGGAACGCTAAACGGAATCGGCGTGAAATGCCCCAATCATGGCTACCGCTTCGATTTGAAAACGGGGAAATGCGATCGCGGTGAACGCTTTAACACGAGAGTATACCCAATCAAAATCGTTGAAGACGATATCCTGATCGGATCTGCTGAAGAAGGTGCTTCGGCAAGCTCAACATGACAAATTAATGAGAGCCCTCATCGTGGCTATGCCCCTCTTCCTCGCCGCCAGAACCTTCTGCCGTTGGCGCACTTGCTCTTCTTCCTAGAGATTCGTTTCCATGCTTTAAAGCTTCATTATAATGCTTGATAGCTTCTTTAGCGTGTTGCAGGGCCACAGAGCCATGAGTTTTTAATTCCTCGCTGGCATCTGGCATTTGCAGGCTGAACTCATAATGCTTGATCATTTCCTGTAGATGCAAATAACCTTCTTCTCCATGTCCCAGCCCAACACTAGCGTGACCGCCCGATTGCGCCCAAACAGGATTGAACGTAAAAAGTGCCGCAACGAAACACAGGCTGGTAATAATCGATTTAATCATTTCTTTCTCCATAATTACTTTAGCGCTCCTATTTTGACAGGAGCATTACAAATTACATATCAATAATATCTGCCAATAAAATTCACTTGTCAACTCTAGGAAAATACAAAAAAAAATCCCTGGAAAAAAATTCCAGGGATTAGAGTCGGTTAATTTTTCATTGCTCAATCAAACCTGCATTCGCATTACTTCCTGATAGGCTTCGACCATTTTGTTCCGCACCTGCATGGTCAACCTGAATGCTAGGTCGGCCTTACCTACAGCCAGCATGGTTTCATGGATATTACGAGTATCTCCCGTGACAAAGTCCTGAATAGCAACATCCGCTTCTTTCTGAAGCGTGTTTACCTTGTCGAGAGATTGCGCAAGAGTATCGGCAAAGGAAGGTCCATCCGTTCCTTTAGTCTCGCCGGGGGTACTGAGTCCCTTCGACGGGCCGACTCCCTGTAGCGCTTTTAAATTACTTGAAAGAGTAATATCGTTCATAAATTTCCAATTAAATCTTACACTAATAAATTATAACAAAATTAAAGCAACAGCCCTATTCAATTATGTGGCCGTTTCAGTGATTGACGCTCGCACAGTTGACCCTCGTTTCATCATTAATTGAATAACTGCGTTATAAAAAATCTGATTTTCCGCCATTTTAGCCATTTCCTTGTCGACATCCACATTATTGCCGTTCGATTTGGCGGCGTCCTCTTCTTCAAAAGGATCTGCAGTCATGCTACCTATATTGGAGTTTTTGGGACCAAAATGCTTTTCATTGGTGGCCTGAAGGTTCAATTGACCTTTTGACCCTAAAGCTTCCCGTAATTGCCCTTGAAAATCAATTTCGCTGGCCTTGAATCCCGGTGTATCCAAATTACCAATATTTGATGAAATAACGCTTTGTCGCGTAGACATCAAATCCAGGCTCTTTTTCATAGCCTTTGGTACATTATCTGAAAACAACAGTTTATCCAGCAACATAAGAGCAATCTCCTTTCTCCTCTAGTAAAAGCAAAAGTTATGCCATTAGAGCAAAGCGACGATAATACCCTCAATCCCAACCCAAACTATTGTATTTAAATGATTAACCAGCCTATTTCCTTAACGTCTCCCCTAACCAAAAAGTTGACAGAAAAATAAATTTGGCGAAATTTGCCGATTTTTTGACATATTTTCCCGCTCGAACCCATTATTTTGACTCTTCTAACTATCTAAATATAGTATACTTAATGCCATAATGTGTGTTTTTTTTACTCAATAAATTTTCTTATGGCCTTTCAAAACCTAAAAACCTCTATCTTAAAATTGGGTAAAGAGAGCCTTTTTGAGATCCTTCATCTTATAGGGTCGGAGTTAAAAGAGCTTTATGACTGCAAAATGGTACGGGTCAACCTCGAAGATTTATATGAAGGGATGTTGGTTTGCCAATATGTAACCGGTCAAAACCGCCCTGAGCCGATAACCAAATTCATCTCGCCAGAAGCATCTGTTATATCCCAGGCATTCTTGAATAATGAAGTCGTTCTATCTTGGAAGTTACCAGACGGATTCGCCAAAGTACAAAATCCCTTCGAAAAACTGTCGCAAATCAAAGCTACAGCCGTTTTTCCCATCACCCACCAGTTCCGCCCCATCGGCACCCTAAGTTTAGACTGGGGAAGTGAGGGAGAGTTTCTCGATGAAGACCAACTCAAAGACGTTACAGATTTTCTTTCCGAAATAAGTTCCGTCCTGGATCGCGCCAAACGATTTCACCAGAAGATATCTTTTTCGCGTCATCTGGATCTGGCAAGGAAAAAAGAAGCGGCATGGAGAATGATGCGGTCTGCGGTACAGCTTATAGACAAGTTGACTTTGGCTTCTGTCTGGGCCCCCACGAAAAAACCCAGTGACAGCGTGGAAATTCTAGCAGCATTTTCAAAAAATATTGACGATGCTTTAATTTACAACAATCGTGAACAGATCAATATTCACAAACAAAACCTGATCAGCCAGATTGTCACCTTTGACGAATCCACTGGACTGATGGCGAAAGACCCGCAACAAAAAGCGGTTTATATAGAAGACGTGATGAGCAAAAGTTTCAGCCGGAAGTCAGTGGCGCGACAAATAGATCTTGTCTCTTTATATCAAGTTCCAAAAATAAACAAGGAATCTGGACAATTAATCTGCGTTGTAAATTATTACACCAACACGCCGCATCAATTTACCGTCTTTGAACAACGCCTTCTGGAAAACCACGCTTCCATGGTCGAAAAACTGATTTTGGAAGAAAATCCAGAGCATATCGAAATAGAAGTACTAGGTGAAATTGAAGAACTATTGTCAGACACATCAGACACTCTGCAACCTTTCTTACAAAATATTCTGGCCAAAACATCTGAGCTAATCGGTGCTGATTCTGGAACCGTTTCCATATCCAAAATTATTGATGGGAGACCCTGGTTAGTTGTCGAAGATGAAGGAGGACAATTGCTAGGTGCAAAATCTCAAGGCTGGATGAAAAGCAAAATCCCACCACTCCCTGTGGGTGGAGAAGAAATTACGCAGGACCAGCGTTCTCTAAATGGTTATGTCGCTCATACTGCACGCCCGGTATTGGTTCCCAATGTGGATGATGAGAGAAGTGGATTCTATAAAAGCCTATCGCCACGGATTAAATCGGAGCTGGCAGTTCCTATCATTCACGGCAATCACGTTCTCGGCGTCATCAATCAAGATAGTTTTCGCAAATATTATTTCACTCAGGAGCATCAAAGAATTTTGCAGATCATTTCCAGTCTGATCAGCTCAAAAGTATACAACCTAAAACAAATTGAAATTCTGAAACAGGAAATTGTCCAGCTGCGTCAGGATATTGAATACAGAGACCCCAAAGTTTCTTCCTATCATTTTGGTAACGTCATTGGCAAAAGTCAGAATGTGCATTCCCTGGTCCATCAAATACACACGGTTGTCGAGTCTATTTGTAACCGTATGCTGAATTGGGAAAAACGACAATTGCAGGAAACGGTCACCGGACTGCCCTGCCTCTTGATCCAAGGCCAGACCGGATCAGGAAAAGAGTTTTTCTTTAATAATATTTATTCACACCTGAATGAAATTTTTCAAAGAGAAAAAGGTGCAACCTTTAAACTACCCCTAAGAAAAACCAACATCGCTGCTTATAGTGGCGAGCTAACTTACAGCGAATTATTTGGTCACAAGAAAGGTGCTTATACCGGGGCTGAATTTAACAGGCAAGGCATATTGGAAGAAGCGAATGCAGGCATCGTTTTTCTCGATGAAATTGGTGATGCCGACCCTAAGACACAAGTGCAACTCCTCCGTTTTCTGGACACAGGAGTTTTCATGCGTCTAGGAGAAAACCAACCGCGTTATTCAAGAATATTTTTGGTAGCCGCTACCAATAAAGATTTACAATCCGAAATCAAGGCCGGAAGGTTTCGGGAAGACCTTTACCACCGCTTGAGCGCGCTGAGTTTTCAAATCCCACAATTGAATGATCGCCTGGAAGACATTGAAGACCTTGCCACACATTTTCTGGGTATTCTATTCAACAGCTATAAACAAGAAGGCAGTGATAATAATCCACCGCAACTGGATGCTTCTGCCATCGACTATCTGAGACAACATCATTATCGCGGCAATGTACGGGAATTAAAGAATATTCTTTTGCGCGCCATGTTATTCAGAAAAAGTTCCACTATCACAAAAGAAGAAATCAGGACCGCTTGCAATACCGAACCTTCGACTAAAGAACCCAACCCTCATGTTTTCATAGAAACTCTGCTTGACCAGTTTGATAGCGAGGAAGCAGATTTCTGGTCTGACATTCACCAGCCTTTTAAAAACAGCCTTATGACTCGCGACACAGCCAAATCATTGATTCTGGCGGCAAAAGAACGTTATCAGACGAACCTGCCAGGTCTAGCAGTTAAGCTTCGCGCCTGTAAAGACCGCAGTCATATAGACACAGATGAAAGAAAAAAGTTTCTCAGCTTCAAAAACTTTCTTTACAAAACTATTAGAATATCTGCGAATTAACCCACATAGTCGCTAAGTTTTTGTGTGTTGATTGGAAGACGCCCCACCCTATTTCATAAAATTTCTGCAATCTAAGAAAAGCTTCAGGAAAATTCTTTATAGGCTTCTAAAATACGGTTCTGTAAAACAGAGGAGTTTTTCTTAAATTCTACCTGGTCATAATATTTTCCGTCTTTCCCCATTTTAGAAGGCATACCGACAAAAAGGCCGCCAGATTTCGTAACCAATACTCTAAAACCTTTGATCACAACAAAATCGTCCAGAGTAACATCAGCGTATGCCCTCAATGAACTTTGCGCATTTCCCGTATCAAAGGGGTATATTTTGACAGCAGTAATATTCATATTTGTTGCAAACTTGTAACCTGTTAGCAGCCGTTCAGCTTGACCTATAGACATAATCTGCTAAACTGGTATGCGTATATACCGTTGCACATCTAGGATTCAAGCCATGGGGTATCCATATAACCTTCAGGATACGATCCCAAGTACATAAAACTCGAAATCATTCTATAGATTTTTAGAATATTTAAAATCCATATTTTTTCATATTGAAATAACCCTAAATTTAGGAGCATTACATGTCATCTACTGCTGTCTCTGAAAAATTCAAAGTAAAAGATATCTCTTTGGCCGATTGGGGACGAAAAGAAATTATACTGGCTCAAAACGAAATGCCGGGTCTTATGTCCCTACGGACAAAATATGGCAACGAAAAACCTTTGAAGGGAGCGCGTATTGCAGGGTCATTGCATATGACCATTCAAACCGCTGTTTTAATCGAGACTCTCATTTCTCTCGGTGCAGAAGTTCGTTGGGCATCCTGCAATATCTTCTCAACTCAAGACCATGCTGCTGCAGCAATCGCTAAAGCAGGCATCCCCGTATTTGCATGGAAAGAAGAAACAGAAGAAGAATATTGGTGGTGTACGGGTCAAACTCTGTTATTTGATAATGATCAGGGACCCAACATGATTCTCGACGATGGCGGCGATCTGACGGGCTATGTCCATGAAAAACATCCTGAACTGCTCGCAGAAATTAAGGGCGTTACAGAAGAAACAACTACTGGAGTTCACAATCTCTATAAGATGATTGAGAAAAAAACTCTCAAACTACCGGCGATGAATGTCAACGATTCTGTGACCAAGTCCAAATTTGACAATCTATATGGTTGTCGGGAATCACTGGCCGATGGCATCAAGCGTGCTACAGACATTATGATTGCGGGAAAAGTAGTTGTCGTTGCTGGGTATGGAGACGTAGGCAAGGGCTGTGCAGATTCCATGAGCAGTCTCGGCGCACGAGTTATCGTTACCGAGATCGATCCTATTTGCGCCTTGCAGGCAGCGATGGAAGGTTATGAAGTAACCACAATGGAAGAAGCCGTAAAAGAAGGCGATATTTTTGTAACCACGACAGGCTGTGCTGACATCGTTTGCATCGAGCATATGGAAAAAATGAAGAACGATGCGATTGTTTGTAATATCGGCCATTTCGATATTGAAATTCAAGTGGAAGCTCTGAATAGTTTTCCCGGTATTGTAAAAGACGTTATCAAGCCACAGGTTGATAAATACACCTTTCCTGACGGTCACAGCATTGTTATGTTGGCTGAGGGGCGCCTTGTTAATCTTGGTTGCGCCACAGGGCATCCTTCATTCGTAATGTCCAATTCATTCACCAATCAAGTGTTGGCTCAGATTGAATTGTACAATAAGAAATACGAAGTCGGTGTTTACACATTACCTAAAATCCTGGATGAAGAAGTTGCAAGATTGCATCTGGATAAACTGGGAGTAAAATTGACAGTACTTTCTGATAAACAAGCGGACTATCTGAGCCTTCCAAAAGAAGGGCCCTACAAGCCGGAACATTACCGGTATTAATCTGCTAAAAAATAAAAGCCGATCTCCCCTATTAAGGAGGTCGGCTTTTTTAGTACCCTCAGCTCTATCTAACTCTCTAGCCAGTACCCCTTTCTAGCATTTCAAGAATCAAACATCTTCCAAAATTATTCCCAGAAATGAAAACTATTGACATTCTGTGGTTTCAGTGGACTCATATCTAAATAGAATATTTTCTCCAATATAGGTCTAATTAGTTAATACAACAAAAACAGAAAGATAACGGTATGACAGATAAGTCCAGTCACTTCCAAAACCATAATGTTTTGTTGGTAGATGATTCTAAAACTGTAAGAAAAATAATTAAAGATATTTTTATCAGTATTGGTTTTAGAAAAGATTTAATAACAGAATGTGGCAATCCAGATGAAGCATTACAGATTTTGGAAAAAGAAAGTTTCAACCTTATTACATCCAATATGTGGATGTCCTCTAACTTGAACGGAATCGAATTTTTGGAAAAGATCCGGAGTAGCAATAACCAGGACTTACAAAAAACACCCTTTCTTTTTATCAGTGGAGAAAAAGGAATCGATCATAAAAACCAAGCCATAGGCAAGGGAGCAAATGGTTATATTTCAAAACCCTTTGTCGCAAAAAATTTCGAGACCTATCTAAATAAGATTTTTTCACAAAACTTGAAAGGAGAAACTTCGTTTTCCACCTTAGCTGAAGATGAAACAACTTCAATTGGATACAAAGAAAGTTTTCAGAATATTTCTGGGATGAAAGTCTTGGTTGTCGATGACTCCCAAGCAAACCTCCTTATCATCAAAGAAGTCCTCTCTAGCTTGAAATTAAAAATTTCAGAGTCGATTAGTGGAGAAGGTGCCCTAAAAGCACTTCTCTCTGATCTTCCAGACTTGATTCTGTTAGATATTACTATGGCCGGAATGGATGGCTATGAAACATGCAAAACAATTAAAGCTGATAAGAAGTTTAGCCACATTCCCATCATATTTATTACCTCTCTAACTGAGACCAAGGATATCATTAAAGGATTATCCTTAGGAGCAGTAGACTACATTATTAAACCTTTTGAGAGGGAAGAAATACTGCATCGAGTCCACAACCAGCTTGTCTTGAGAAAAAGTTTTATCGAAAGACAGGTTATGATCGAGGAGCTAAAAGATCTTTCTGAAAAGAAAGATTTACTCATCAATGAATTAACAGAACTTAAAGAACAACTAGAAGTTTCTTCCAAAACAGATCCGCTAACAAACCTACTCAATCGTCGTGGAGCTATAGAGCTGATAGAAAATGAGATCACGCGTTTTCATCAACAAAATACACCCTTCACTCTGGTTTTAAGTGATATAGACCACTTTAAACATGTAAACGACACATACGGTCACGATGCAGGTGATTTCATTCTAAAAAAAATGGGAGAGATTTTTAAAAATAACCATCGCAAGGACGACAAGGTGGCTCGTTGGGGAGGAGAAGAATTTTTAGTTCTCTTACCGGAAACAGAAATAGAAGATGGAAAGTATCTGGCGGAAAAATTTCGTGAGGAAATTGAAAAATACGAACTCGAACATAATGGATACGAAATTACAACAACCATGAGTTTTGGTGTTAGTCAATACGGGCGTGGCTCAGATTCTTTGGATAGTTGCCTCAAGATTGCTGATGAGAATCTCTATGAGGCTAAAGATTCAGGAAGGAATTTGGTCGTTGGCTAATATAAATTTCATTCTGAACCATTTCTTCAAATTAAATATTAATAGAAGTATTTTCTTCTGGGATATTTACCTTAAAACCTTTTTTAGTAAGTTTTTTGGAAAGTATAATCTTAGCCTCTGGGTTTCCATGAACCAAAAAAGTTCTTGGCGGATTCTTAAAACCTCCTATCCAATCTATTAGCTGGGATTGACCTGCGTGGGCTGAAAATCCACCAAGTGTGTGGATTTTTGCTTTGACGGCTATTTCCTCCCCACCCATATGAAAAGTTTTGGCACCATCTATCAACGCACGACCCGGTGTGCCATTAACCTGAAATCCAGCAATGACAACGTGGTTCTTTTTCTTCCAAAGATTATGTTTCAAATGGTGGCGAATGCGACCCCCGCTACACATGCCGCTACCAGCGATAATAATGGCACCCGATCCTATCCTACTTAAAGCAATAGATTCCTCTGTGGTTCGCGAATACCGCAAGGCGGGAAGAAATGAATGGAGGCTGCCAGATTTGGATTGACGCAGTGCAGCAATATCTTCTCGGCTATAAACATCCTGATG
>JAJDAW010000093.1 GCA_029261635.1 Nitrospinaceae bacterium | reverse complement strand
GCAACCTCTCTGTGAACAAGAAGATTTTCCATCGCATTGCAGGCCGCCGCGTATTGTAATTTGGAATCTAGCGCAATTCGTAATGCTTTGCTTAAATCCGCATCCTTATCAATATAGTTGTGACAAATTCCCTCAGAATGTCCTAGAACAGGTATACGGGTATTCTCCTGGATATATTTTACGAAATCGTTGCTGCCTCGCGGAACGACGAGGTTGATATATTTTTCCTCTTTCAACATATCGGCAACTTCAGATCGAGTTTCGATCATTTGCACCGCAGCTTCTGGAACTCCTGAAACTTTTTTAATAGCATCCGTCAGCAAACCCACGATTACTTTATTGGAATTTTGTGCCTCGCGTCCCCCCTTCAAAATCACAGCATTGCCAGATTTCAGGCAAAGAGAAGATATTTGCGGAACAGCATCGGGTCGAGACTCAAAAATAGCCCCAATGACTCCTATTGGACAACTCTCTCGATACACCGTCAAACCTTCATCTAGTTCCATAGCGCTTTGACGAACCCCGGCAGGGTCAGGCAAAGCCACAACACTGCGAATTCCTTGAGCCATGCCGCGAACTTTATTTTCATTTAAAGTCAAACGTGCAATGAGTGGCTTTGCAATGCCCTCTTCATTTGCATATTGCAGATCTTTTTCGTTAGCCGAAAGAATTGCATCACAATTGGTTTCCAGCGTGTTCGCCATTTCTTCGAGTACCTGATTCTTTACATCTGTTGAAAGATGAGCCAGAAGCAATGCCGCCGAATTAGCCTTTTTTGCAATTTCAGATACTGTCATATTAATTCCGAATCCAACTTTTAATAAAATATGAATAATTCCTACTTATCTATAAATAACCAGAACCTTTTCCTTGCGATTGACTTTGAAAGCCGCCATAGCAGAAGCCTCGCCCAATAAGTTTTTCCCCAGATCAAGCGTTTTTAATGCCGGGAAAGCCTTTGACCCAATCAATTCAACCGCTCCCTTATCCGTAATATTATTATCGCCTAAATATAAAGTTTCGAGTTTGGGGAAATGGGTGGATTTCGAGAATGCCAATGCACCGTCATCGCTTACTTCATTGCGGAACAAGTTCAGCGTTTCGAGTTGCAGAAAATTTTCAGATTTGGCGATAATGGATGCTCCAAGGGGAGTAATGATATTATCGTTCAGCATCAGAGTTTTCAAATTAGAAATATTCTTCGAGCCAACTAAAAACTCCATGCTGTCGTCGCTTATTTCATTTTTCCATAACTTGAGAGACTCCAGGTGAATGAGGTAAGGTGATTCTGCAATTGCTTTTAAACCTAGATCTCCGAGCATGTTACCCCAAAGATCCAAGTGTTTCAGGTTCGTCAAATGAGGAGACTTAGCTAAAGCCTTCATTCCTCTAGCTCTTATTCTATTTCCCTGAAGATGTAATGTGGTGAGAGAGGACAAAGACTCCATTACCGCCAGCTGTTTTGCACCTTTAGGGCCAATATTCAATCCCGTAAGATCAAGAGTCTTGCCATCTTCGCTGATTCTTTTTGCAACCAGAGTAGAAATATCCACTGCCTGCACAGAGCTTGCGCAAAAAACTATCCAAGCAATAACTAAAAGGGTTTTCTTAAACATAGGTTCAGGTTAACAAATACTTGAAGATGGTGTAAATAATTTTTGTACCCGCTTTAAAGGTGCCCGAAACCGTCCCCGTGATCTTGGAAACCCCTATACGCTCACGATACTTGACGGGAACCTCCTGAATACGCAACCCCTTCTTCACGGCCTTGACCTGCATCTCTACTGTCCAGCCAAAATCTGTGTCCTGCATACCAATAGCCATTAGGGAATTGTAACGAATCGCCCGGAAAGGTCCCAGATCGGTGAAGGAATAGTTAAAAAACAGTTTGATTAGAAAAACCGCCAACCGATTGCCATAACGCGCCTGTGGTAGCAAAGCTTTTCGACTTTCAGGAAGAATCATGCGACTGCCCAGCACAAAGTCCGCATCCCCTTTTTCTATCGGGTTTACCAGCTCGACTATTTCTTCAGGGTAGTCACTGAAATCTCCATCGAGAAATACAACGATATCAGGGGTATCCAGTTCGGCTATCCCCCTCAAGCAAGCAGAGCCATAGCCTCTTCGTATTTCTTCTACTACTCGCGCACCATGTTCTGTAGCCACACGAGCGGTGTCATCGGTAGAGTTGTTATTAACAACAATTATTTCGTGGATTATTTCTTGCGGTAAGGCATCAAGGACCAGCCCGATCGAGCTTTCCTCATTAAACGCAGGGATGATTATAGAAATCCGGGAAGACATAGCGCCCGGGATCAAGGATTAATGGCTTTTTTGATGCCTGCCAAAAATTCAGCCAGTTTACGATCACGTTCAGCAGGGTCGCTGTGAGCTTCAATCAGTTTCACGATGGCACTGCCAATGATCACGCCATCAGAAATTTGTGCAGCCTGCTTCGCCTGTTCAGGACCAGAAACTCCAAACCCTACCAGTACTGGCAGTGAAACCGATTTTTTTATTTCGCTGACCTTTTTTTCCAATCCAGCAGAAAGAGCTTCTTTAGTTCCTGTGGTACCTGTCAGCGAAATATAATATATGAAACCTTTACTGATTTTTCCTATTTGCTGCACCCGAGTCGGTGTACTGGTCGGGGCCAGCAAAAAAATCATATCCAGACCTTCTGCGATCCCCAGAAACTCTTCCGCCTCTTCCGGTGGCAAGTCAGGAATGATAACGCCATCTACTCCTGCCTTAACAGCATCGGCGACAAACTCTTTTTGTCCATAAACAAATATAGGATTAAAACTGGTCATCAGGATAATTGGAAGCTCAGAGGTTTTTCTGATATCGGTGACCAACTGAATGATTTTTTTAAGGGTCGTGCCCTTTTGCAAAGAACGGTGCGAAGAAGCCTGAATGGTAGGTCCGTCCGCTAGTGGATCTGAGAAAGGAACTCCTATTTCGATAATATCTGCACCATTTTTTTCTATGACTGCAAAAATATCTTTGGAGGCAGAAAGATCTGGATCACCTGCTGTATAGAATGCAACCAAGGCCTTCTTACCATTCAATAACGCTAAACGTTTTTCAATACGACTCACAGAGAAACCCCCATCCTGTCCGCGATCTGATTAACATCTTTATCGCCACGACCTGAAAGGCAGACCAGAATGATCTCATCCTTTTTCATTGTAGGTGCCAGCTTAGCCACATGCGCAATCGCATGCGAAGATTCTAATGCTGGAATAATTCCTTCTTTACTGCATAAAAGTTTAAACCCTTCCAACGCTTCCGCATCGGTAATAGTTTCATAGGTAGCGCGCCCCGAATCTCTGAGATAACTATGCTCGCATCCTACTCCTGGATAATCTAATCCCGCTGAGATAGAATGCGCCTCGGTCACCTGTCCATCATCATCGTGCAACAAATAACTCTTCATGCCATGAAGCACACCCGGCGATCCTTTAGTGAGAGAGGCACCATGTTTGTCGGTATCAACTCCAAGCCCTGCCGCTTCGACTCCAACCAACTTAACTTCTTCATTCTCCAGAAAGGGATAAAACAGTCCCATTGAATTGCTACCGCCACCAACACAGGCCACACAAGTGTCGGGCAATCGTCCTTCCATTTCCATTATTTGTCGTGTTGACTCTTCACCGATGATTTTCTGAAAATCACGGACGATCATCGGATAAGGATGCGGCCCCACTACCGAGCCAATAATGTAATGCGTCGTCTCAACTGTGGTGATCCAGTTTCGAATCGCTTCACTGGTTGCATCTTTAAGCGTTCTCGTGCCGCTGGTGACTGGAATCACATTGGCTCCCAGCAATCGCATTTTAAAAACATTGAGCGACTGCCGCTTCATGTCTTCTTCTCCCATGAACACATCGCATTCCAGACCGAATAGAGAAGCAGCAGTAGCTGTTGCTACACCATGCTGTCCCGCACCTGTTTCTGCAATCACCCGATTTTTCCCCATTCGCTGGGTCAGTAAGGCACTGCCAATGGTGTTATTTATTTTATGGGCACCTGTATGAGTGAGGTCTTCTCGCTTTAAGTAAATTTTCGCACCACCGAGGTGCTTGGTGAGACGTTCAGCATAATACAATGCAGTTGGTCGCCCAACATAGTGCTTCAAATAATAACTCAGGTCTTCTTTGAACTTCGGGTCCTCCTTAACCTCCTCATAAAGAGTTTGCAACTCTTGCAATGCTGGCATTAGAGTTTCGATCACATACTTGCCGCCAAACTTCCCATAATGCCCCTTGGAATCTGGCAAACTATGTTTATTCATATTTTTCTCCCTGCCTTTGCATTTTTCAAAAAAGCCTTCACCTTTTTATGATCTTTAATACCAGGTTCACTTTCCACTCCCGAGCAAACATCTACGCCATAAGGGCGTACCTGTCGAATGGCCTGCTGAACATTATTGGGTGTCAAACCTCCCGCCATAATAACCGGTCCAAACTTTTTAGCGGGAAGTGCCAAGTTCCAGTCAAACACTTTCCCTGTTCCTCCGTGTAGCTCCTTTGAAAATGTATCCAGAAGGAATCCACTGACCTGGAAGCTAGAAAGTTTTTTCACAGACTGCATATCTTTAACTCTAAAGGCCTTGATGACCCTACGTCTTATTCTCTTGCAAAACGTAGGCGATTCATCGCCATGTAGTTGAATCATATCAAGATTACAAGAGTCCGCAATTTTGTTTATCTGTTCTGCCGTTTCATCAACAAAAACACCAACCGTATCGACAAACGGCGGAAGCTCTAAAATAATTTCACGAACTGTTTTCATCGTAACGGAGCGTGGACTTTTTTTATAGAAAATAAAGCCCACTGCGTCGGCCCCCTCTTCCACAGCGACCAGAGCATCTTTTAAGTTGGTCATGCCGCAGACTTTGACTTTCACCTGCTTTTCAATCACCATCATGACCTAAAAGCTCCTTCAATTTCCCAGGAATATCTTCTGCCGTCATCAGGCTTTCTCCAATCAAAAAAGCATGCACACCCAAGCCTTCAAACTCCTCAATTTCTTCGCGACCATGAATCCCGCTTTCGCAAACCAGAACCTTGCCCTTTTCCTGCAAGGCCATGGGTACCAATCGCCGCGTAATTCCTAAATCGGTTTTTCCATTGGTCAAATCACGGTTATTAATACCGATCAATTCAGCGTTCGCCGCGAATGCTTTTTCCATATCCCATTCATTATGGGTTTCAATAAGAGCAGGCATCCCCAATTCTTTTCCCTGACAAAGCAAATCGGTCATCAAGCTCTGGTCGAGCCAGGTTGCTATCAACAGAAATAGATCGGCACCATAAGCACGTGACTCAAAAACCTGATATTCATCGAAAATAAAATCTTTTCTCAAAAGCGGGATAGGCGCAACCTTTCGAACCTCCGGTAAAACTTCAATTTTACTACCAAAGTAATTGCTCTCAGTTAAAATTGAGAGAGTCGCTGCTCCATGCTCCACATAATCTCTGGCTATGGCTTTTGTATCAAACCCTTTACGCAATTCGCCTTTAAAAGGAGTTTTTGGTTTTATCTCAGCGATGATCCTCGAACTGCTGCCTTTTTCTAAAGCCTTATAAACATCGCGGACAGGTTGCTGATCTCCGATCCGCTGTTTAATTTCTGACAAAGGAGTTTTGCTCTGCGTGCCCGGCAACTCTTTCTTTTTGTCCGAAAAAATTTGGTCAAGAATATTCGACATTTTATGAATTCGACACCCGACACAATTCCTCAAGTTTTTTCAACGCTGCTCCTGAACCAATCGAATTTGCTGCTACAAGAATACCTTTTTCGATCGAATCGGCTTTGCCGCCTACATAAATTGCTGCAGCAGCATTCAGGATAACAATATCTGTTTTGGGACCTGTCGCTCCACCCAGGATTTCACGTATGATCCCTGCATTTTCTTCAGGAGAACCCCCTTTTAGATCCTGCGCCGAACAGAGCGAATACCCATACTCCTTAGGGTCAATGGTGAAATTCGTCACAGTATCATTTTTTAATTCCGAAACCTGTGTTTCACTCGTTAGAGTAATTTCATCCAATCCATCAAAACCATGCACTACCAATGCCCGGCGACTGCCAAGGTCTCGCAAAACTTCAGCAAGAGGATTTACCCATCTAGAATCGTAAACACCTAATACTTGTGCGTGAGCATTTGCAGGATTTGTAAGTGGACCCAAGAGATTAAAAATAGTTCTAAATCCCAATTCCTTTCTCACTGTCGCGGCATGTTTCATCGCCTTGTGCATTAAAGGCGCGAAAAGAAAACCTATACCCACATCATCGACACAACGTTCAACGGTTGGCAAAGAAGCTTCGATATTTACGCCCATACATTTCAAAACATCGGCGCTGCCAGACTTACTGGAAACCGCGCGGTTGCCATGTTTTGCGACCGTTACCTCTGCACCTGCTACGATAAAAGCAACTGCCGTGGATATATTAAACGTATCCGCACCATCGCCACCCGTTCCACAAGTATCAACAATAGGTGTAGCCTGGATCTTTGCCTTTTCTGCTTTGGCGCGCATTACTCTTGCCGCACCCACTATTTCGGGAACCGTTTCATGCTTTATTTGTAAAGCCGTTAAAAAAGCTGCAAGCTGAGCATCAACGACCTTTCCCTCCATAACCTGAGTCATGGCATTCATCATTTCAAATTCAGAAAGGTTTTCTCCTGATACAACTTTATGAAGGATTTCCTGGAAAGACATGCTCAACTATTCTCTATAAAATTTTTCAAAAGATCTTTTCCGTTAGGAGTCAAAATCGACTCGGGATGAAATTGCACCCCTTCAATAGGTAGATCCTTATGACGTATTCCCATTATTTCATTATCATCGCTCTCCGCAGAAATTTCAAAGCAGTCCGGTAGCGTTTTCCGGTTGAGCACGAGGGAATGGTAACGGGTAGCGGTAAACGGATTAGGAAGGTCTTTAAACAATGTTTTCCCATCATGGCGAACCTCAGAGGTTTTTCCATGCATCAGTTTACCTGCTTTAATAATTTCTCCCCCAAAAGCAGCCCCAACCGACTGATGCCCGAGGCATACACCCAGCAATGGAACTTTTCCAGCAAAGTGTTGGATCACTGCAACAGAGACACCCGCCTTATCCGGTGTGCAGGGCCCTGGAGAGATAACAATTTTTTTAGGATTCAAAGCCTCTATTTCCTCAATAGATATCTGGTCGTTGCGTTCTACCTGCATATCAGCACCCAACTCCCCCATGTATTGCACGATGTTGTAGGTAAACGAGTCATAATTATCGATCATCAAAATCATGCGACCCATCCTTTCTCTGCAACTTCTACAGCTTTGAGTAAAGCGCGGCCCTTATTCATCGTTTCTTCGAATTCACTTTCAGGAACCGAGTCGGCAACAATGCCTGCCCCAACACCCAGATAAGCCATTTGATCTTTAACAATGAGAGTTCGAATGGCGATGGCGGTATCCATATTCCCTGAAAACCCGATATAGCCAACCGTCCCGGCATAAAGCCCACGCCTGGTTGGCTCTAACTCATCAATTATTTCCATAGCACGAATTTTAGGAGCACCAGAAACGGTGCCAGCTGGAAAGGTCGCTTCCAGAAGGTCAAAACAGTCTAACCCTTCTTTTAAAACACCGCGAACATTCGAGACAATATGCATGACATGAGAGTAACGTTCGACAGTAAATCTTTCGTTAACCTCTACAGAACTGATTTTAGCAACCCGCCCCAGATCGTTTCGACCCAAGTCTACCAACATAATATGCTCGGCCAATTCTTTCTCATCTTGCAGCAGGTCTTTTTCCAATGCCAAATCTTCTTCTTCGTTTTTACCACGCTTTCGAGTTCCAGCAATAGGCCGCACTTCGACTTTTTCTTCTTCCAATCGCACCAGAATTTCTGGCGAAGAACCGACTACTTCCATATCCCCAAACTTTAGGAAATACATATAGGGAGAAGGGTTGATCGTTCTCAAAGCCCGATAAATATCAAATGCATTCTTTTTAATTTCAAAATTCAAGCGCTGCGAAAGTACAACCTGAATGGCATCACCTTCTAAAATATATTGCTTAACCCTATCCACGGCCCCTTTAAATTTTTCTTTTTCAAAATTCGAATCAAATTTCAGATCAACAGCTTCATTGCTCTGAGGGGACGAAACTTCCAGCGGTGTTTTTAGCTTTGCTTCTAGAAGCCCTATTTTTTTTATAGTTTGCTCATATACGGCTTCCAGATTATCTTCTTCAACAACGGCATTCGATACGATCTTGATCGTCTGCGAAACATTATCAAACACCAGCATCGTGTCTGTGATTATAAACTGGGAGTCCGGCACGTTAAGATCATCTACCGTATCCTCTGGAAGGTCTTCAAAGTATCGAACCATGTCATAGCTGATGAATCCCACCGCACCGCCTGAGAATCGGGGCAAACCGGGAACAGTGACCGGATTGTACCGAGCCAATATTTCCTTTATTGCTTCCAAAGGAGTTCCAGATTCAATTTGCCTCTCTTGTGATTTTCCGTTTTCAGTAATCGTTATATTGCGACCTTTGCTGGTCACCACTATTGAAGGGTCGCACCCGAGAAAGCAATAGCGCGCCCATTTTTCTCCACCCTCAACACTTTCCAGAAGAAAAGAATATTCGCCGCCACTTATCTTCATATAGGCAGAGACAGGTGTATCCAAGTCCGCCAGAATCTCCTTATAGACAGGGATCAGGTTGCCGGACTTTGACAGTTTTTTAAATTCTTCTAATGAGGGTTTGAACATTTTGCAATAGTACTTAGAAACAAATAATTTTGAAAACAAAATTCAGCAATAAAAAAACACAGGAGTCCTGTGCCCTTTTAGTCACCGTGCATATGATTACCTAAAGGATAAAACAGAATAATATCAAAGAGTTAGAAGCATATCAAGCAGTTTGGGAGGCCTTGCCCCGACGGAGCAGAGGGTAATTACAGAGCGCTCATCCTTCGACAGGCTTCCAGTCTTCTCCATTCCAATGCTGGATCAAGCCATTGTCGCCCACCGCATAAATATTTTCATCGGAGCTTCCCCATATAGATGAAAAATATTCTTTAGTATTGGATTCGATTCGCGTCCATTGATCGCCATCCAAGTAAAGGATCATACCTTCATCACCTACAGCAAAAACCATTTCTTCTGAAGGACCCCAGACATCAAGAAAAAACTCCATCGTCTGCGAAGGCATTTCAGAGAACTCAGCACCATTGTAATGAAAAATAGCTCCTTCAGACCCAACCATATAAATATTATCAGGAGCAAAACCATAAACACCGTAAAACTCTGCATTGGAATTGAAGGTCATCCTATGCCATTTTTCACCCTCCTGCTTCAATACCAGGCCATCGTATCCAACAGCTATCATTCCACTTTCTTTACATCCCCAAAGCCGAGTCACATCGGTATCGGTTCCTGTTTGCGTGAATTTCCAGCTACTTCCGTCGTAACGAAGAATTTTGCCGAGCCGTGAACAGGCATAGATTTCATCCTCTGCCAAACCAAAAATACCGGTCATTGGTGGCAGTTTTTCGGTTTCTACAGGAGTCCAAGTTTTACCGTCGTAATGGAGAATTCTGCCATCGGTAACTACGGCAAAAACGTTGTCTGGCGCACTGCCCCAGATATTCTTAAATGTCCAACGGCCATCCGTTTCCATTGACGACCAGTTGCTGCCATCATAATGCAACATGGTTCCATCGGCCCCGCCTACAAAAATATTATTTTCATCCAATCCAAAAATTGAAAGGAGATGATTGCTCGTCAATTCAGACATAAAAACTCCAGGGGTAATAAATATTTATAGAGACATATCGTTCCATTTAGTTCCATCATAGCGAAGGACTGTACCATTTTCTCCTGCTATATAAACAGAGTCTTCGCCTAACCCTCTTACCTTTGTAAAATATTCTTCCTTTAGAGGCTCTACACGCGACCACGCTTTACCATCGTAATGTAGAATTGTGGAGTTATCACCAACGGCAAAGATATTTTCATCGGAGGTTCCCCAAATACTGAGAAGATACTCTTCCGTACCTGACTCCATGGTTTTCCACTCTTCTCCATTAAAATGCAAAAGAGTTCCATGTGAACCACAGATATAAACATTGTCGGTTCGCGTACCCCATACACCAAAAAGTGAAATCTCCTCTTCGGTCAACTCATCTTTACGTTTGAACTCTTTCCCATCATAAAAACGGTAAACGCCTTCGCCTCCTACCGTATAAATATGATTAATATCCTCACCCCACATACCAAAGAGGTCGTGAATGGTATTGGGCTCACGGTAGTCCCACTTTTCACCATCCCAATAGATCATGCGGCCACCCACGCCATAAAGGAAAACATTGTTTTCATCGAAACCAAACGCCGAGTTCAGGGAGTCATAACTTCCTGTATCGACTTGTTTCCATTCCTTACCTTGGTAGGAAAGAACCACCCCGCCTATCCCAACCGCATAGATACAGTTTTCATGAGGTCCCCAGATCCCCATTAAGGGATTGGTATTCTCTGTTCGAACGGGAAGCCATTCCTCTCCATCCCAATGTTGCGGGACACCATCTTTTCCAACGACATAAATACTGTCTTCCCGAAAAATCAATATATCTAGTAAATCTGGTTTTTCACCTGTAAACATAATTAAATATTCCTAGCGCTCAAAAAACAGAAGGGGTTCCCGGCCATACCGGAAACCCCTTCTTAATAATCCAGTCCGATTATTATTCAGTTTCTTTAGGCTTGTTAAAATATATATTTTCTAAATTGGGGAAGTTTTCATTATCCTTAAATAACGCCTCAACTCCCTCAGTAATATCGTTGTGAATCAAAACCAGCGTTTTCATGGCTGGTAAGTTCTTAGAGTTAGCCAGAACTTTGCCGCCAAGATTACCGATTTCAGTTTCATAAAGATCCATTAACGTTACATTTTTAAAATTCTCTGCGTTTGCGATAACCTCAGCTCCTCGTAACCCCAAAGGATTATAGGTCATAGTCAGTTGGGTCAAGCTTTTCAAAGTATCTGAATTTGCCAGAGCATCAACTCCCTCCGCCTCAATATAATTCCAGTTGAGGTTTAGTTCTTCCAGTTTTGCCAGGTTTTTAGAATTCGCAATGGCAATCGCCCCTTCATTGCCAATATTATTTCTATATAAAGAAAGTTGCGTCAATCGAGTCAGAGATTCTGATTCTGCCAGATACTTAACACCTTCATCACCCAGCTTATCTCCAAGCCAAAGTGACACCAGGTTTCCCAACAAGTTCGATTCTGCAACAGCTTTTGCACCTTCTGCTCCGACCTCATTATCGCTTAAAATCAATTCAGACAAATTGAGCATCGTTTTAGATTTTGCCAGAGCTTTGACTCCTTCATCCGTCACCTTATTTTTAAACAGGTTTAAGGCGGTCAAAAACTTCATGTTTTCGCATTCGAGAAGGGCGTTCAATCCTCTATCTGTAATATCATTGAACTCCAAAAAAACAGCAGTAACACCTTTGAGCTTGTCGGACTCCATGATCTTAATCAGGTCATCATCATCCAACTCTTTTTCTCTGAGATCGAGGTCGTTGTTCTCGGTATTCAGACTTTGATCTATTATATTGTCTATATCTTTGACATCATCATCAAGCATTGCCACACTCCGTCCTAATACACTTACTGATAAATTGGGTTAAGCCTGCTATTCTATTTAAGTTGTGGCTCTTGTAAAGCCTAAAATCATATTTTTTCCTATCAAACCCGAAATAGTCTGATTCTACATACGAAAATAGCAAAGAACAGGCTTGTGATGGGATTTCAGGTTAAAAATTTTTATTTTTTTTCTGGCTCAAATTAATATATTTTTATACCGTATTTTTTTTAAGCATATCACCCATTCATAAAATTTAAGGTACAAGCATGGTGCAAAAAATCGATGAGATCACAGAACAGGTCAATCAGGCGAGTGGATTCATCCCTCCCCTTCTCCATGAACTCGATCAGGTTATGGTAGGTCAAAAATATCTTACTGAAAGACTGGTATTAGGATTGCTTACCGGAGAACATGTTCTTCTGGAAGGGGTTCCCGGGCTAGCCAAAACGACCGCTGTTAAAACTTTGGCGCAATCGGTTAAGGCAGATTTCAAACGCATTCAGTTCACCCCCGATTTGCTTCCTGCGGATCTTTTGGGAACTCAGATTTATCAGCCTAAAACAGGTGAGTTCGACATCAAGAAAGGCCCTTTATTTGCCAATATTATTTTGGCAGACGAGATCAATCGCGCCCCGGCAAAAGTTCAAAGTGCCTTGCTGGAAGCCATGCAGGAGCGCCAGATAACAATAGCTGGTAACACTTTCCCGCTGGGAGACCCTTTTATGGTCATCGCCACACAAAATCCGATCGAACAGGAAGGCACCTACCCCTTACCCGAAGCCCAGATCGATCGTTTTATGCTAAAACTTCATATCGACTACCCTTCCAAAGAAGAAGAAAAGTTGATAATGCAGCGCATGTCTACCAGTAGCGAATCCTATAAAGTTAAGGCCGTGGTCGATCCTGCAGACATTCTGAAAGCTCGCAAGGTTATTGATGAAATTTATATTGATGAAAACCTGCAAGACTACATTATCAACCTGGTCACAGCCACACGCGACCCGAAAGCAAATCAGCTTTCATCTTATGCCGGGATGATTCAATTCGGCGCATCGCCGCGTGCTTCCATTTTCCTTAACCGCGCGGCCAAAGCGTATGCCTTTTTACAGCGACGCGGATATGTCGTACCCCACGATATTAAAAGTATCGGCATGGATGTACTTCGACACCGCATCATCCTCACCTATGAGGCAGAAGCAGAAAACGTAAGTGCCGATGACATCCTGAAATCCCTTTTTGATACTATCGAAGTCCCCTGAACCTCATATGCTACAAACCCTAACAAAGAATGTTCGAGACTGGTTCCGCCTACCAACACCTCCGCCAGAGCAGAAAAACCAGCTATCTCCAGAATTACTGCAACGTATCAAGGCCATTCAGGTAAAGACCAATTATATGGTGAACGATATCATGGCAGGGGAATATGTATCTGCGTTCAAAGGACGCGGGATGGAGTTCAGCGAGGTTCGCGAATATCAGCCGGGTGATGATGTGCGTTTGATCGACTGGAATGTAACTGCACGAATGAATCAACCCTTCATCAAGGAATTCATTGAAGAAAGGGAACTCACCTTGATGCTTCTGGTGGATGTTAGTTCTTCCGGGAGATTTGGTTCCGACCAAAAAATGAAAAACGAAATTGCAGCAGAAGTTGCATCGATCCTTGCATTTGCAGCTATAAAAAATAATGACAAGATTGGACTCATCATTTTCTCAGATAAAATAGAGCACCACATTCCCCCTAAAAAAGGGAAAGGACATATATGGAATATCATTCGTACTATTTTAAGCTTCAAACCCGAGGGTGAAGGCACCAACCTGTCACTACCTTTGGAGTATTTGCTTAAAATCCAGAAAAGGAAAGCTACCACCTTCCTGATTTCCGACTTTCAAGATGAAAACTTTGAACCTCAGTTGAAACTTGCTCGTCAGAGGTTCGACCTCATTGCAATCAATATAATTGATCCACACGAAGAAACCCTACCCGATGTGGGTATGGTTCACCTTGAAGATTCCGAAACAGGAAAAAAAATACTCGTGAACACCAGTGACCCGGAAATGCTCAAAGAACACAAAAAGGTTTGCATTCAAAAACGTCAGAAGCGAAAAACATTTTTCAGTTCAATCGGAATCGATACCATAGAAATTTTTACCCATAAATCTTTAACAGATCCCATCATAAAATATTTCAAATTCAGGGAAAAGAAACATTGATATGAGCGACTCAAAAATACCCGAAGAAGGAGTTAGCGGAAAAATAAAAGCGGTTGTCTATATTTTAACAGGCATCACCCTTTTCGCCTTCGTTGCATTTTTCACAAAACTCATCACCAAAAAACCGACACCCACCCAGCAGGAAAAAAGTGTCAAAAATACTCGAGTTGATGCCCGAGCTACAGAGCTAGAGAAAGCGGGTGAACGACTGCAACAGGTAGGATTAAACGAGCAGGCTCTAGATCAATACATTCAAATATGGACCTTGGGAGAAAGCAATGCGGCTGACAGAGCCAAAGCCGCTGCAACCGCAGGCAGACTTTACCTGAAACTCGGTAATTGCAAAGAAGCCTTGGTCTGGCTGTTTCGTTCAGAAGCTGCCAACCCTGACAAAGCAACTGAGCTACAACCCCTCATTGATACCTGCATCGCAAAAGAAAAATAGATTATGTTGAGAATAACTCCAAATCCCGTGCCAATTTTATTGTTGGCATTTATTTTCACCCTAGCAAATCCCTTTGTTTCCTGGTGCGCCGAACCTGTATCGATCAACGCGCAAGTTGACACTAGTCAACCTACGTTGGGAGATATCGTCACCTACTCGATCACAGTAACGCATGACCCGGATATTGTGCTGCATATGCCTGAATACGTAATACCAGAAGGGCTGGAAAATATTGAGCACGGAAAGGCAACTCCAAAAACAATTAACAAACAGACCATTCAAGAGTTCTGGCTCAAATTGCGCGTTGATAAAATCGGCCCCATAAAACTCCCCTCTATTCCTGTCGTGTTTGATGCCCCCGATTCGAACAAACAAATCGTGCGAGGGAAAATCATGTCTCCTGAAGTCAGCTTTGAAGTGCAATCGCTTTTACAACTTGAAGAAAATGCTTCGGACATTAAAGACATCAAACCAATTACCAACATCGAAGCGCCTTGGACACATTACATCTGGAAGGCTCTAGCGATTTTATGTCTTTTGGCTTTAGGCTATTTTCTATGGAAAAAATGGAAGACAAAATCCGCTCCCGAATCAAAATCCGATTTCGCTCTCACTGCCGAAGAGAAGGCAATGAAAGAATTAAATGAACTACAAACTCGCGATTGGATGAAACTGGGCCGCACCCGCGATCATTTTTTTGAACTCTCAGAAATATTTCGCAGGTACCTTGAAAATCGTTATGAGTTTCCTGCACAAGAATGGACCACTGAAGAGATCACCACCCATTTCAAAAATTTCTCTGACTTGAATGAGAGCCAAAAATTACAGACACGAACTCTTTTAATAGAAATAGACAAGGTTAAGTTTGCCAAGGCCCAAGCTCATAACGATCCGATTGACTCTGTAATTAATTTCATCAAAGAAGCATCGCCTGTTCTGGTGCTACCCGAATCAACGGAAAAATCATGACCTTTTTTCGATTTGAAGACCCCTGGCTACTCCTGTTTTTTCTCATAGTGCCGTATCTTGCTTTCAAAACAAGAAACTCTGTAACAATCAATTACTCATCCATTGCAATATTGCAAAAGGTACGCTCGACACGTGTTGATATTTTATCCGCCCTTCCCTTAATTCTTCGGTTACTTGCAGTATCACTTATCGTGCTAGCTCTCGCTCGACCGCAAGAAGGGCATAAGAGTACGGAGATATTATCTGTAGGGGTCGATATCATGCTGGCTCTGGATACATCGGGAAGTATGCAAGCACTTGATTTCATCAAAGACGAAAAACGCGACACGCGTCTGGCAATGGTAAAGGATGTGGTAGCAGACTTTATAGAAAACCGCCCCAATGATCGTATGGGCATGATTGTTTTTGGCTCTGAAGCTTACACACAATGTCCACTTACTTTGGACCAAGGTATCCTGCAATCTTTCCTCAGCAAGCTGGAAATTGGGATGGCCGGAGATGCGACAGCAATCGGTTCCGCCATTGGTATTGCGGTCAAACGCTTGAAGGATCTCGAATCCGAATCAAAACTTATCATCCTTTTGACCGATGGGCGCAGCAATGCAGGCAATCTTGCACCGTTGCAAGCCGCGCAAACAGCAAAAGCATTTGGCATCAAAATTCACACTATTGCTGTGGGAACACATGGAGAAGCGCCTTTTTTAGTAAATTCCATTTTTGGACAACGGTATGTTTATCAAAAGGTGGATATTGATGAAGACACATTAAAGGAAATATCAGAACTAACAGGCGGCCAATATTTCCGCGCCACCGATCTTGAATCGTTAAAAGAAATTTACAAACAAATCGATCAAATGGAGAAGTCAGAAGTCAAGATACTCGATCATTCCGAATACACTGACCTGTTTCACTATTTCCTTATTCCGGGAATACTGCTTCTGCTATTGGAAATCTCATTATCCAATACCGTATTAAGGAGGATTCCATAATATGAAATTTGGCGATCCTTCCAATTTGCATTTACTGTGGGTACTAGTACCGCTCTTATTTTTTCTCGCATGGGGAAACCGTAAAAAGCACGAGCTCATTGTCCGTTTTTGCGGTAAGAATTTATTCTCGAAACTAGTGACTCCCAATTTCAGAGAACAGCAAAAAACCAAAGCGATATGCATCAGCTTTACTATCTTTTTTCTTTTACTTTCACTCACTCGACCGCAATGGGGATATCAATGGGAAGATGTCAGACAAGAAGGAGTAGATATAATAATTGCGTTGGATGTGTCTCGCAGTATGCTTGCCCAAGATATAAAACCGAATCGGCTTGAAAGAGCCAAACGTAAAATCTCTGATTTACTGGAAATGTTGCAAGGAGACCGAGTCGGCCTAGTAGCATTCGCTGGTACCTCTTTCGTGCAATGCCCACTTACCCTGGACTACACGGCAGCACGCATTTTTCTCAGCGCAATCGATACCGATCTGATACCTGTGCAAGGGACGGCTCTGGGCGATGCTTTGAGAACATCCATCAAAGCCTTTCGCACAGAGGAAAAAAAATCCAAGGCCATCATATTGATCACAGATGGCGAAGACCAGACGGGCCAGGCGCTGGAAGCGGCAAAAGAAGCAGAAAAAGCAGGAGTCAAAGTTTATACCATTGGAATCGGACGAGACATCGGCGCCCCCTTGCCAAACCCAAACAAGGCAGGAGGTTTTCTAAAAAACGAAGATGGAGAAGTTATCCTCACAAAACTGGATGAAAGAACCCTACAACAAATCTCATTACAAACGGGTGGAAGTTATGTTCGCTCGGTAACTGGAGATATCGATCTGAAAACCATTTATCTCGACCAAATAAACCAGAACCTGGAAAAGAAGGAATTTAAATCCGAACGTAGAAAAATTTGGCAGGAGCGTTTTCAATGGTTCATTTTCCCTGCCTTATTATTCTTACTTTATGAAAACAGATTATCTGCAAGGAAACCGAAATTGGATTCCTGAAAATGTCCTGCACTTGGCTTCTGGATTTTGCTAGAATATAAGGTAGTAACTTTCGCGCAAGACCTTGACAACGCAAGGTTGAAGTTTTATCCAATAAGTAGCACTAGAAAAAGGCTTAAAAACCTTTTTGATGATTTACCGTATTGAAAGGAAAAAATAATAATGCAAAACTCCCCTCGAACCATGAGCATAGATGCCGTAGCTGCTGAACAGCAACGATTTATGGTGCGTGTCTATAACTGGATGGCAGCCGGACTCGGTATTACCGGTTTTATGGCCTATTATGTTGCCAATACACCAACATTTTTCAACATTGTCATGGGCAATCCTATCATTCCTATTGTTCTCATTGTTGCTCAAATCGGTCTGGTCTTCTGGCTTGCATCCCGAGTTATGCAAATGGGCGTTAGCCAAGCTACCGGAGTATTTCTTCTTTATGCTGGCTTAACGGGGATAACATTTTCCACATTATTCGTGGTTTACACCGCTGCTTCCATCACCTCAACATTTATGGTCACGGCAGGCACCTTTGGGGCAATGAGCTTATATGGATACACCACCAAGAAAGACCTAACTTCCTGGGGTAGCTTTTTGTTCATGGGCCTTATCGGAATTATCATTGCTTCTGTGGTAAATATTTTCATGCAAAGTTCCATGATGCATATGATCATTACCTACGCAGGCGTTCTGATCTTTGTTGGATTGACCGCTTACGACACGCAAAAAATTAAAGAGATGAATATCCTTGGTAATGAAGGAACCGATGAAGACACCAAAGAAGCCATTCGTGGGGCACTGACTCTTTACCTCGATTTCATCAACCTCTTCCTAATGCTTCTAAGGCTCATGGGAGATAGAAGGTAACTGCAGTTTTTCAATCCAATTTTGATTCCCGCTTCGGCGGGAATCTCTTTCACACACTAAACTTTATGTTTCGCAAACTTCGAGTCAAACGAGTTCTCGTTGTTGGCTTTTTTATTTTACTAACAAACTCTCCCGTATCTGCCGACCCTGCAGACTCAAATATCCAGGAAGGCCTGAACCAATATCAAGAGGGCCTTTTCCCCGAAGCAGAAAAAAACTTTTCTCAAGCCAGTTCGAGTAGACCTGATGACCCACGACTCAACTACAACCTTGGAAGCTCTTATTACAAACAAGATAAATTCCAAGAGGCACTGCAAGACTATACGCATGCGGCATTAGAGAATTCTGACCCACAACTCAAAAAAAATTCGCTCTACAACTCCGGCAATGCACTCTTCAAAATGGGAAAACTGGAAGAAGCCGAAGCAGCATATAAAAAAGTCCTTACCTTGGATCCCTCAGACATGGATGCCAAATTCAATCTGGAGTTTGTTCGCGAGCAATTAAAAAAGAAGGAAGAACAAAAGAAAGAATCCGACAAAAAAGATTCATCCGATTCAGAAGAAGACGACCCCTCAGAAAAGGACTCTCCGAATAAAGAAGAAGATCAAGAGTCTGAAAAAGAAGAGCCGCAAAATGGAGAACAACCACAGCAGGAAAATAGTCAGAGTGAATCGGCACAAGCAAAAGAATTAAGTCAGGAAGAAGCAGAGCAGTTACTAGGAAGTCTATCTGAAGATTTAAAAAAAATCAGCCGTATGCAAGCTGAAAAAACAAAATCCGCACAACCCTATCAAGGTAGCAATTGGTAATTTAATGAACCCATTTTTCAACAAGGCCGTATTATCATTTCTCTTCCTTTATATGGGACTAAGCTTACCCGCCTTCGCTGAAGACATTCAGGTTCTGGCCACGGTCGATCGAAATCAGATCACGTTGGAAGACAGCCTGCAGTTATCTATCACCATTCAAGGAACACAAAATACGCCACCCCCGGAATTACCCTCTTTACCTGATTTTCGCGTAACATCTGCAGGTACTTCCTCGTCAACGCAGATCATAAATTTTAAGCGCAGTGTTTCCATCACTCACAAATACCGTTTAACACCCATGAATACCGGCCAATTTAAAATTGGATTGGCCCGCATAAGAGCCAACGGTAAAATCTATGCTACCCAGCCCATTACAGTTGTAGTTAAAAAAACTACGGCTCAAAATCAACCTGCAGACAAATCGGTATTTATTGAAACGAATGTATCAAAAAAAATAGCGTATGTCGGTGAACAATTGATTTATTCTTTTAAATTATTTCACCGAATCGAGGCAAAAAATCTTGACCTGAGTATGCCTTTTGGAGCATCGCATTTTCAAAAAGAAGACTTGGGAAAGGCAAAAAGCTACCAGAATTTGATCAACGGAATCCAATACCAGGTACAAGAAATATCTATAGCACTCTTTCCCATTAAAGCCGGCAAAGCAGAAATCCCTGCTGCCATGCTAGATCTGGACATCTATCATCGTACCCGGTCCAATCGAAGAGGTTTCTTCAATGATCCGTTTTTTGGTCAGGGAATCCGCGCTGAACATAAGGTCTTGCGTTCCAAACCTCTATCCGTAGAAATTTTAGCATTACCCGAAAAAGGCAAGCCCCTGGATTTTAAAAATATCATTGGCCAATTTAACATCCAAGCAAATCTGGGGAAAAAAGATCTTGAGGTCGGAGACACCACAACTCTCACGATCACCGTTTCCGGTAAAGGCAATATTCGCGGAGTCACCTTTCCTGAACCCAACCTGAAACATCAGTTCAAGGATTACCCAGACCAACCGGAGTTTAAGCAAACCGTGACAGCAAACCAGATAATGGGACAGAAGACATTCAAGTTTGCACTGGTCCCATTACAATCAGGAGCCGTAACCTTACCTGCCTTCACCCTATCCTATTTCAATCCTGAAGTAAGAGATTATCAACAGATTAAAACCCAACCCATTGCATTGAGCATTCACCCCTCTTCCGCCGAGGAAACTTTAAACCATGTTCAATCCAATTCAATCAACAATATCCTTACCAAACCAGAAATAGAAATTCTCGCAAAAGACATACTACCTATACACACACAATTGAATGACTTTCAGAATATTAGTAGCAAGATAGGGACTTCTACTTTAATCGGATTCGTCTCGCCAGCGCTACTATTTGTAATAGCGGCAATTTTTATCCGCCAACAAAAACGTTTGACCACCGATGTGGCTTTCTACAGGAATCAAAAAGCTTATAAAACAGCTTCGCAAAAGCTGAAAAATCTAGCCCGCTCTCAAAATTCTGAATCGAAGGAATTTGTAAGTGAACTCTCTGAAATACTCCGTGAGTACATAGGTGACAAGTTAAATATGCAAGGTAAGGCCATTACCGCTGCAGAAGTGGAACACAAGCTGAAAGAATCGAATTATCAAGCCAACGCAGCCAATAACACCCGAAAGCTTTTAGAAAAATGCGAAGCCCTGCAATACACCCCCGTTTCCTCCGGAAACAATCTTGAATTGCTGAATGAATCGCATGACCTTATCAAAACTCTGGAGAAAAAGTCGTGAGCAAAAAAGTTCTCATCTCCTTATTTATTCTGCTTTGTCACATTCCTCTAGTTCAGGCAGAGGATTTTATGAGCGACGTAGCTCGTGCCAACGACTTCTATACAAGCAATAACTATCAGCAAGCAGCAGATTCTTATGAATCTTTAAGAGAAAAAGGACTCAACAGCGGCTACCTGTACTACAACTTGGGAAACACTTATATTCGACTTGGCAAAACCGGCCCCGCCATTCTGAATTATATTCGCGCGCAAAAACTGATCCCGCGCGATGAGAACTTACAGGCAAACTTAAACTTTGCGATTCAACAAACACGCGACAAAATAGCTCCTTCACCACCCGACACACTCGCCACTATATTTTTTTGGGTCACCGACCTGAGTCTGAATGAAAATATTAATTTTGCCTTTGCCATTAACCTGACTTTTTGGTTGATATTGACAGCATGGTTTTATTTTCGCACTGACTTTTTGAGATTAGCTCGAAATGTAATTTTCTTTTTACTCCTACTTGCCTTTACTTCAATCGGCGTTAAACTACATTATGAATCCAATTCTAAGACAGGAGTCGTGCTAGCAAAAACGGTTTCAGTCAAATCGGGCCTTGATGCCTCGAATATCACCCTGTTTGAGTTGCACGAAGGTGCGCTTGTCAATATCACCGATGAGCGCCAAGGCTGGATTGAGGTGCAACTTGACTCAAAGCAAAAAGGCTGGATACCCAAGGATTCGTTAGGAATCTGACCCTTCTCTTTTAACAGGAGTATTCCATTGGCCCTACCGCGAAAAACAGGTGGATGGGGAGCGATTCGCTATTCACTTAAAATGGCACGCCGAGCTGGCGGTCTCTGGCCCATGATGCGCGCACTAGCTTCGCGTAACAACTGTAAGAGCTGCGCTCTCGGCATGGGAGGACAAAAAGGCGGCATGCGAGATGAGCAAGGCCACTTCCCTGCTGTTTGCAATAAATCCTTTGTA
>JAJDAW010000092.1 GCA_029261635.1 Nitrospinaceae bacterium | reverse complement strand
CGTTTTGCCACTCATTATCCGTTTCTTCCGAGCGCCATTTAATGAATCCCGTCCATCCCGACAATTGGCCCAACTGCAAAGAAAAATAACCATCCCACAATTTTTTTGGAATGGATAATAAGGCTAAACTTTCAAGTACCGCATCTTCAGGTCGGTCCGGCAAATTAAGAATTTTGTTTTTCCAATCTTGAATGCCCAATATGGAACCCGACGCATCATCCAAAGCTAATTCTTTCCACGCCTTGTAAAAAGTTTTACTTCTCATAGGCATTCCCCAAGGGGCATGCCCTTCATCAAGAAAACCACCTAAATATTTGATGACCTCAGCGTTTACCTGGTCCTGCACATTTGTCCCAAAGGTTTGGTCACACCATTCCGCGAGCGTGTACTGTGTGGCCAGCTCTTTTTTCTCCTTAACCGTGTGGCCGTTTAAAAAATCCCTTGGCGCTTTCTTTTTTGATATATCTTGGATTTTCTCGAAAAGGTTTCTAATATCCGGTTGATTGAGAGAGGGTTGCAGGATTGCCGAACAAACATCTGTTGCAACCTTTCCAGTGCCATGAATAAGAATAGCCCGCAAGACATCCAGATGAGTAAATTTTTGATCGCCAAATGAGAGAGTTGCATCCTGCGATAAATCTTTTAGGGCTTCTTTAATAGTTTCTTCGGATATTCGGCCTTGTTGAAAGTATTTACGATTTTCGCTATTGGAGAGGTAACCACGACCTCTCAAAAATCGTTGCCCTTCGGTTATGGCTTTTTCAAATGGCAAATGTTCCAACCCATGAAGTGGATTGTGGTGGATGAATGTTTTCATTGGCCAGAAATGCGAAATCGGCTCACAAGCCAGATTCACAAGCGAACGTAATTCTATTCGCTGTGACTCACTTGGCGTAATCCCTTTATTTGCTTCGAGCGTATTCATGGTTAGGCTCGCTGTCCTCTTAAAAGGTTGAAACAAATTGGCACATTAGTGAATCATTCCACTATAAGCAGCGCCTAATAATAATACGGATACCGCAACAATTTCTGTTAATCGTAAGTCAGAGTATGAAACATCAGAACGCGCCTCTCCAAAGGCAGTTTGATGGAGCATTTTAATAAAATACCAGCCTCCTCCCAGCCAAATCACAAGAAACAGCAACGAAACCATGACGATTTCGATATTGTGAGTGACGATTGTTGGCATGATCATGAGTCCTGAAAATGTTGAGAACAATGGCAGGAAAAGGGCGAAACTGACAAGGAGAACCATAGCCACTCCAAATCGAGGCATCGGCGATGCTAGTCCTGGAAGAATTCCAAGGGTTTTCCATCCATAACGTATTTGAATAAATGAAAAAGCGAGAGAGATGCCACTCATCACAAATGCCAAAGTTATACCAAAGGGAATGCCCCACTTCTGAAAACCCGGGAAGATCTCAAGAAGTCCCCAAATAAGTGCCACATTAGCTACGGTAGCTGATGCAACGAACAAACTATTAAGTCTTTGCCCCAAGGATGCTAAAGAAGCATAGACAGCACTTGCTAAGGCTAACAGACTTAAGATGAAAAGCATCTCTGGTGTAAGAGCGGAGTAAATCTTGTTTAATTCACCCAGCCCTATGATTAGCCAAACGACAACCCAAAAACTTGAAAGAGTCTCTTTTGCGTTTTTAATCGTTCCCACGAATGGGAGGTGAAAAGGAGCCAGCGGCAAAAATGTCACAGCGAGGAAAAGGTTGGCATACAATTGCAAAGATTCTCCAATAAAGATGGAGCTCAAAGAGAAGATGATCGCAAGGGTAAGATGTAGAAATATTATTTTTGTGCGATAAGTAGTTGCTTGTTCTCGATTTAAAGACATTGCGATAAAACCTAGAAGGCCACACATAAATATTCTGCTCGCAATTGTCTGACTCAATAAAGTACCCAGACCTAATCCAAGAACTATCATGATTGAAGCATAGGTCATGGAGGATTGTTGCGAATTCTTCAGGCTGAGAATGGCACAAAAACTTGAGAGAAGAACTGCGCTTGCTAAAACTAACAGGGAAGGTTCTGCCCCCAATGCAGACTGGATATAAACCAGCCCTCCAGCAAGAACACCAATAACAATCAATCCCATAGATTTATGAATAGTAGATGGTCCATTGGATAACTTCCACATTGTTCCCAAAGCAAGCGGAATAAGAGAAAGAATTACAGGAAGAGTATTATTAAAGTTCATAATTATTATCAGTCACGCTTCAAAAACGAAGAGCTACCTTTTGAGCCAGGCGTAATATATTCCTACTCCATCGCACATAAACCAAGTCTACATAGAATCGGTTGATCAAAAGGATATAGAGTTGTTTTCTGAATGAATTGACCCAGTTTGTAATAAAGATTTTTTTATTTTTAGAATTGGTATAAACGCTTATCCAGCTAATGAGAATGAGTACGGTAGAAAACAGAATAAGCATGTCAAAAACACGTGGGTTGAGTGCTGCAGCCACGAAGAACCCATCTGAAACCCCTGGACCAGGATAAAGAAAATGTGTAAAAACCTCTGCTGCCCAAAGATAGACAAAGCCGATAAAAAATAGTGCGGCAATCATAGAGCTGGCCACTTTCCAAGAGGCTACCGCATGCAGCCGAAACAAACTAAACATAACTTGAGACGCTGTCACCCAAGCGAAAAAGAGCAATATTACCGCTCCATGCGCATCTTGGAGGGGGATATTCAACATGTCATGCGCAACCATAAGAATAGTCAGCGGCATTATTAACGTGAGAATTAGACCCGTAACAAAGGTTAATTGGTTAGGAGACTTTTTGGGGCCGTGGTCAGAAGAATTCGGGTGCTTCGGCTCTTCCCGTGCCGCATGGATACCCTGCCCTGCCCCCAAAAACAGAGATGCTTTAAAAAGACCATGTGCGATTAAATGAAAGATAGCCAAAGCAAAAGCTCCAAGCCCACATTCCATAATCATGTATCCCATTTGCCCCATAGTGGAGAACCCCAGCATTTTCTTGATATCATTTTGCGCGAGCATCATGCAGGCTCCGAGTAGAACCGTCATTACCCCGACTACAAAAACAATATGAAGAGTATTTGGCGAAAGTGCATAAAAGGGAGCCAGGCGATTTAATAAAAAACCACCTGCATTAATAATTCCTGCATGCATTAGGGCTGATACAGGAGTGGGGGAATCCATGGTATCAGGTAACCACACATGCAATGGGAATTGAGCTGACTTAGCCATTGCGCCAACAAAGATTAATAACGCGATTGCAGTAACAGCACTGAGATCAAGCATTCCAGAGAACAACGAAATCATTTGAGGCTGTTCTGCCGCTGCTTTAAAAAGCTCAGCAAACTCTAGAGTACCGAAATATTTATAGGCGAGAAAGATTCAACAAAGAAAACTCACATCTCCGACACGATGCACAAAAAAAGTTTTAAACGCATTCTGACAAGCCGGGCGATTGGGGAAATTAAATGCGAGAATTAGATAGAGTGCCCAGCTTAATAACTGCCAAAATACAAACAGCATGAACAAATTCGGACTGGAGACAAGAGAAAGGATGACAAAAGTCATAAAGCTCAACAGCGCAAAAAATCGAGCATATCCTGGATCACCCTCTAAATATCGAATTGAATAAACATGAATGACAGTGCTGACACTTGTGATCAACACCATCATGACGGCCGTGAGACGGTCCACCCACATTCCAACTTTTAAAATGGACGAGCTCTCAGGGCTTAAGGGCCACAACATGAAATGGATTGGACCTTCTGTACTCACATGATAGAGAGCCCAAACAGAAAGAAAAAATGAACTCGCCGTTGCAATAACCCCTATTCGGGCAACATGAGTGGGCATGTGTTTGCCGAAAACCCCGATAAGGATTCCAGCAATAAGAGGAAAGAGGAGAATAAGAATTGGGATCGTCATAAATTAGATATTTCCATTACCTGATTTAAACTTCGGTTTCCCGCTTTGTCAGATTTGATTGCATAAGTTACAAAAAGTTTCAAAAAATTTATAAATTCTTCAGCTTCTAATACTTTCATCGAAAACCAAATTAAAATGCGGTGGATATATTTTCTTCAATACTACTTAAGATGGTCCTTTGCCTTTAATGGCTCAAGAAGATAGTAATTAAGTTTTCCAGTTAAAGTTCTCCATGGCAATCTTTTGAAGTACCCCAAGCTTCTATGAAGCTTTATTTATGCTTCCTTCTTTTGCCGTAATCCAAAAACAAAACAAATGATAACAACTTACCCCGGTCATTTTCTAGAATTTTTTAGTTCGATTAAAACGAATTATTATCTCAATATTATCGAATTTATATAATTTTATTTTTACACTATCATATCGCAAGTAGTTTGAAAATATAAATATTTAAAAAGAGTTCAACTAATTAAAAGACTATTCATATGACATTCATGAAGTGAGCGACTTGCTTTAATAAAGCGTCAAACCAACTCCTGGCGACAATAACGAGTTAATTAATTTAAACAGAAGGAATAATTTCTAACAATTTTAAAAAGGGTACAATCGATGTCCGAACAACCAGATATTATTTACACCAAAGTTGACGAAGCACCCGAACTAGCAAGTGGTTCTTTTTTACCCATCATCCAAGCCTTCACGGGAGTAGCGGGTATTAAAGTTGGCACCAAAGATATTTCACTTGCAGGTCGCATCATTTCGCAATTCCCTGAAAGACTGAAGCCTGAACAACAGATTCCAGATGAATTGGCTCTATTGGGTGAAATTGTTATGAAACCCGAGGCAAACATCATTAAGTTGCCGAATATCAGTGCTTCGAATCCTCAGATTCAGGGAGCAGTTGCGGAACTCCAATCCCAAGGCTATGACTTGCCGGATTACCCTGAAGATCCTAAGACTGACGAAGAAAAAGCAATCAAAGCTAAATTCGATGTTTGTAAGGGTAGCGCGGTAAACCCTGTCTTGAGACAAGGGAATTCGGATCGTCGTGCAGCAACTTCGGTTAAAAATTATGCCAAGAGTAATCCTCATTCTATGGGCAAATGGTCAAAAGATTCCAAGACCAATGTTGCTTCCATGAACGGCAATGATTTTCGTTCTAATGAGAAAGCCGTAACCATTTCTGACGCATCTGCTGGAAAAGGCAAGATTGAGTTTGTCGGTGCAGATGGAAGCACGCAGGTGTTAAAAAATAACGTTCCTCTAGATAAATCAGCTGTGGTTGATGCTACAAAAATGAGCGTAAAGGCTTTGCGGCAATTCATGAAGGAAGCCATCCAAAGAGCAAAAGACGAGGGTGTTTTATTTTCTTTGCACATGAAAGCCACCATGATGAAAGTTTCCGACCCCATCATTTTTGGACACTGCGTTACCGTATTTTTTGAAGATGCATTTAATAAACATGCTGACACTTTTAAAGAAATCGGTGTTAACCCCAATAATGGTCTAGGCGACGTATACGCAAAGATCAAGGTTTTACCAGAAGATAAACAAAAAGAAATCGAAGCCGATATTAAAGCGTGTTTGGATAATGGCCCAGAAATGGCAATGGTTGATTCAGATAAAGGGATCACCAATCTGCACGTTCCAAGCGATATCATCATCGATGCTTCCATGGCTGCCTCCATCCGAACCTCAGGTAAAATGTGGGGTCCTGATGGAAAAGAGCACGATACTTTAGCTCTGATTCCCGACACCAGCTACGCGGGCATTTATCAATCCGCTATTGATTTTTGCAGGGAAAACGGTGAGTTCGATCCAACCACCATGGGGACTGTACCAAACGTCGGTCTCATGGCACAAAAGGCCGAAGAATATGGCTCTCACGATAAAACTTTTGAAGCTCCCGGTAATGGAAAGATCAATCTGATTGATAGTGCCGGCAATACGTTAATTGAGCAACCTGTTGAAACGGGAGATATCTACAGAAGCTGCATGGTAAAAGATATTCCGATTCAAGATTGGGTTAAGCTTGCCGTATCAAGAGCTCGATTGTCCGAAACGCCAGTTGTGTTCTGGTTGAACAAAGACCGAGCCCATGACGCAGAGTTGATTAAGAAATTAGACATCTACTTAAAAGATCATGATACGAATGGATTGGATATTCAAGTTATGGCTCCTGACGATGCAATGAAACATGCTCTGCAACGTGCAAAAGAAGGTAAGGACACGATCAGTGCTACGGGTAATGTTCTTCGTGATTACCTGACTGACTTGTTTCCGATTCTTGAACTGGGAACCAGTGCAAAAATGTTGTCCATCGTTCCACTGATTCAAGGTGGCGGTCTGTTTGAAACGGGTGCGGGTGGTTCTGCACCGAAACATGTTCAACAGTTCGTTAAAGAGGGACATTTAAGGTGGGAATCTCTCGGTGAGTTCCTTGCACTCTCTGAATCTCTTGCACATTTTAGCCGGTTCAAAGGCAATTCAAAAGCACAGGTGCTGGCAGATGCGTTGGAACGTGCGAGCGGGAAACTAATGGAGAATAAAAAGTCTCCGGGTCGTAAGGTGGGGGAATTGGATAATGCAGGTACCCATGTTTACGAAGCGCTCTACTGGGCAAAAGAATTGGCTGCTCAAGATAGCGATGCAGATCTTAAAGCAAAATTCTCTCCGGTCGCTGAGCAACTTGAAGCCAAACTGGATACCATTATTGGTGAATTGAAAGCGAGCAGCGGGCAAGCTATGGATATCGGTGGCTATTACCGGACCGATTCAGAAAAAGTCGCAAAGGCGATGCGTCGTAGTGCTACTTTCAATTCAATACTGGACAGCTTGAATTAGTCTCCTTTCTGAAAATAGATGTTTCTGAAAATGAACGACTATCAGCTTCATTCTTATGAGGCTGATAGTCGTACTCCAAAAAATAAAAACTATATATGTAATTAGATAAGTTCATTTTTACTGTTTGATCAAATTACATAAAGATTAATTTTATGCATATTGCTAGGAGATATCCCAATCTATGAATAATGAAAGCCATGAGCTCATAGGTATTATTATGGGTTCTAAATCCGACTGGGAAACCATGCGTCATGCAGTCGATATTTTAAAGCTACTCGATGTACCTCATACGGTAGAGGTTGTATCCGCGCATCGCACGCCCGACAAGCTATTTCAATATGCTGAAAATGCCGAACAACGAGGTATCGAAGTAATTATCGCCGGAGCTGGAGGGTCTGCGCACTTACCAGGAATGACCGCAGCTAAAACTTCTCTACCCGTATTAGGCGTTCCCGTACAATCCAAAACCCTTAATGGCATGGACTCGTTACTTTCAATCGTTCAAATGCCTACAGGAATCCCAGTTGGGACCTTGGCTATCGGTAAGGCCGGAGCTGCCAATGCGGCATTGTTGGCAGCAAGCATACTCGGCAATAAGTACCCAAAAATTAAAACAGCATTAAAGAATTATCGAAAACAACAAACCGATACTGTTTTGGCAAACCCTGACCCAAGTGAGACTGATTGATGAACATTGGTGTGCTAGGTGGTGGTCAACTTGCTCGTATGATGGCTCAAGCTGGTAGCTCGCTGGGACTAAACTTTATGTTTCTTTGTCCCGATAGTGACGCATGCGCTGCCCCTTATGGAGAGCATCTATGCGCTCCCTATGAGGACAAACACGCACAGGAACACCTTGCCAAGTGGGCTGATGTCGTTACTTACGAATTTGAAAATATCCCACTATCATTGGTGGAGTTGCTCCAGCAACAAATTCCTCTTCATCCTGCATCATCGGTTTTGTCTTTGGCCCGAGATCGTCTACCTGAGAAACTTCTCTTTCGCACCTTGGGAATTCCTACAGCAAAATTTGCCCCAGTTGATAGCCTGGAAATGCTTATAAATACCTTAGAAGACATTGCTCTTCCAGCTATTCTGAAGACCCGCACTCAAGGTTACGATGGCAAAGGCCAAGCCTTATTACGTAAAGAAAGTGATCTTTCTGCTATATGGGGAGAGATTGGAAAAGTCCCATGTATTGTTGAATCCATGGTGGAGTTCAGACGAGAACTTTCTATCATCGCGGCTCGCAATCAAAAAGGGGATATGGTTTTCTATCCAGTGAGCGAGAACCATCATCGCGACGGGATACTACGTCTATCGATCAGCCGACAAGATGATCCGATGCAAGTCCGAGCCGAAGCGAAAATTAGAAGTATTATGGATAACCTGAGTTACGTTGGTGTGATGACGCTGGAACTTTTTCAAGTCGGAGATCAACTATTCGCCAATGAGTTAGCTCCTCGCGTTCATAACAGCGGTCATTGGACAATCGAAGCTGCAGAAACTTCACAATTCGAGAATCACCTACGAGCCATTTGCGGATTCCCTTTGGGTAGAACCTCATCAAAGCAAACTACGGCTATGGTCAATTTGATTGGTAGTTTGCCAGTAGAAGCTGAAATCCGAAATATCCCAGACACTTCACTGCATTTTTATGGCAAATTAAAAAGACCAGGGCGCAAGGTGGGGCATGTTACCTTGACCCAAAGTGATGGTTCGCCTGATGAATTCAACCAACGTCTTGCAGCGTTACTCCAACTAGCTGGCGAGGCTGAATTATCCAGTAAAACCTTTTTAAACCCCACACCACTCACACAGTGCTCCTAGTCCAATAAAAGGGTAAAAAAAACAACAATTAATCTACTTAGAAAACCCCTAAATGTTATGAACCGCTATCTATTTTCGGGTAGCTTTTATCCATTCTAGAAAGGGGTGGGGTTTCTTTTCCATAATATAAAAGGCTGATCTGACCCATCTTACCGCCTTTATTATATTCGTGATTTTTAACTATTAAAACATTGTCGTAAACTTCAGACGGAATTTCTTTACCTATGAGTTCACCTATTTCATTTCCATGACCAATTATCATGGAGGCCCCTGGTTTTCCCTGCATGCTGAGCAAAACGGTTTTGAACTGGTTTTTAGAACTTAAACTTGGGCTGCAAATTCCGCTAAAATCTCGCTTCGCCAAAAGCGCAGAATCGCAAGCGCATAAATTATTTGATTGCATTCCATCGGACACATTATAAAGCCGCAAAATAGGACTTATAGGTTCCTTTAACTTTTCAATCAGCAACGCGCCTGTTTCTACAGATCGGCAAGTAGGAGTAACGAATACATTTTTTATACCAGAATTTTTAACAAGCTTTGCTAAATCATTAACCCTTTTGACCCCAGACTCTGATAAGTTCTGTAACCCGCTTTGGGTTTCCTGCTCGGCATGGCTCACCACAATCATGAGATTGTCATTTTCAGACCATCGCACTTCATTTCCAGCTCTGCCTTTAGCTGAATAAACAAAAGATTTTACCTGCTTTTCCATTGAATCTGACTTATTTGGTAACGCCATTAAAAAATTTTCTTCTGCTCGTATTTTTTTTATTTCAGCGAAACCATTTCTCTCTAGTCCTTTCTCTTCAAAAACCAACCTTTCATGAATCTGCCCCGAGGGGAACTGAAAAAAGGAGTTGGCATTATTCGGTTTTTGGGGATCCACCTTAGCAGCAACCACAGGTCTAATAATTACAGTATGCTTAGAGTTAACACCCAACTGAATCAACGGTCCTTTTAAGAAAGAAACCACTACTTCCTTCCCGGCATCAGCTTTACCGATAGTTAATTCAAATTCCAAACTGGAAGCTCCCTTTTTAAACATGAGAGTACCTTTCGCCCTCTCATCTTCACCAATTTTCGCCACCCAGTTCACAGAAATATCTTTTTCTGGTTCGGGAGTTATCACGGCCTTCACAGTAATTTTTTTATCGGCGGTAGGGGTCTCAAATACATTGGAAGCAATATCAAACGAAACAGAAGGAAGAGGCTTCGCTTCCACCTTGATTTGCGTTAGGCTATGATGATCTTTTCCATCTCTAACATACAGGTTAT
>JAJDAW010000091.1 GCA_029261635.1 Nitrospinaceae bacterium | reverse complement strand
TTTCTTTGGATACTTATGAAAAACCGGATTTTATTCCAGCCGCCAAATTCGCTCGCAAGTTTATTCCACAATTGATCAAAAAAGGTTTGCCTGATGGCGTTGTTTTGAACATCAACGTGCCACCGGTTCCTGAGTCTGAATTCGCGGGTGTGGCTATAACCCGGCAGGGAAAGTCACGAGTGATTGAAGAGTTCGATCGAAGAGAAGATCCGCGTGGCAGAACCTACTACTGGCTAGCTGGGGAAATGCTTTTTGAAGAAACGGAAGAAGGTGCTGATTGCGTAATGATAGCGAAAAAATATATCTCCGTTGCCCCCATCCATTTTGATCTCACGCACTATCCATCTCTGGATAAATTAAAAGACTGGAAGATTGAACTTTAAAAGGTGAACTTCCCCCTGATAAGGGGCATTGAGGGGGGTAGAAATATTTGACCCCTCTCTTAAAGGGGCGATATTAAATTGGGGCTTGCTGGGTGTGAAACTGGGTAGCCTGCTGAAAATTATGGCCGACCGCGATCAGGCTAGCTTCATCGAAATGTTTGCCCATTAGCTGCAGTCCAACCGGAAGGTTTTCTCCGCCCACAAACCCACAGGGAATCGACATCGCCGGGATGCCAGCCAAGTTGGCCGAAATGGTGTAGATATCTGCCAGATACATTTGTAGGGGGTCATCCATTTTCTCGCCGATTTTAAACGCGGGATACGGAGTGACCGGAGCAGCAATAACATCGCATTTCTCCAATGCGTTTTCGAAATCTTGTTTGATCAACGTTCTTACTTGTTGGCCTTTTAAATAATAAGCATCGTAATAACCGGAACTGAGTACGAAGGTTCCTAGAATGATGCGACGTTTGACCTCTTCTCCGAACCCTTCTTCGCGGGTGTTTTCATACATATTCACAAGGTTGTCGGATTTCGAAGATCGATAGCCGTATCTAACCCCGTCGTAACGCGACAGGTTGGTGCTGGCCTCGGCACAGGCGATGATGTAATAAGCGGCGACGGCGTAATCGAGATGCGGCAACGAGACTTCGACCGTTTGCATGCCAAGAGATTCTAAAGTGCGGATGCCTTCTTGCACGGCTTTTTCAACTTCGGGTTGCATGCCACCTGTGAAATATTCTTTTGGAATACCGAGCTTCATTCCTTTTACATCTTGATGTAGAGCTTGGGTGAAATCGGGGAGAGCTACATTAGCAGAAGTAGAGTCTTGTTTGTCCTTGCCACCGATTACATTCAATAAGGTTGCGGCATCAGCAACGGATTTGGTAATGGGTCCAATTTGATCTAGAGATGAAGCAAAGGCGACCAGTCCGAATCTAGACACGCGTCCGTAAGTAGGTTTGAGTCCGGTTACTCCACAAAACGCTGCGGGTTGGCGAATAGAGCCACCGGTATCGCTACCCAATGCTGCAATGCATTCGTGTGCGGCTACCGCTGCGGCAGAGCCACCACTGGAACCGCCGGGAACCCGGTCGAGCGCCCATGGGTTCATCGTTGGGTGTTGTGACGAGTTTTCGTTTGAAGACCCCATCGCGAACTCATCCATATTAGTTTTTCCAACAATCACCGCTCCAGCGGCATTAAGCTGGTTTACTACCGTAGCGTTATAAGGAGCAACAAACTGGTCGAGAATTTTTGAAGCGCAGGTGGTGCGACTGCCTTGGGTGCAGATCAAATCTTTTAAAGCGATAGGCACACCTAGTAACGGCAACTCTTCTCCCTTAGCGATTTTTGCATCTGCGGCTTTGGCTTGTTCGAGAGCTTTCTCCCGCATCAAGTGAGCGAATGCTTTTACTTTGTCTTCGACAGAATCAATACGCGCAAACACCGCTTCCGTCAATTGGACAGAAGATAGTTTTTTAGAATGGAGCAGTTCTCTTGCCTGCGTAATGGTAGTGCGGTGCATGGGATTAAATTATTTTGGGCACTTCATAATGCCCTTTGCTATGTGCAGGGGAATCGTTAATAGGGGCCTGGTCCGTGAGGGGTTCCGTTGCTACGTCCTCTCGGAAAACGTTGTTCAAGCCCAACACATGTGCGGTGGGTTCTACGTTTTCAGTGTCCAGCTCGCTGAGTTTCTCGATATATCCGATGATCGTTCCCATCTGATTCGAGAACTTTTCTTTTTCAGCATCAGTCAACTTCAGGCGAGCCAGTTTGGCTATATGTTCAATATCCATATTCTTATTTGCGGGGTAGGCCCCGCAGCCAATGTGTCATACGTTTTGAAGTAAAACCGTGCCGTTTGGCTTCTGGAAATGATAGCTGGCTATCTCTAGAAGCAAAAAAATAATAATAAGTTGCTAAAGGCTTGACCTATTACCTGTAACGGTACGTTACTCGGAGGTGGTTTTGCGGTCTTTTTTCTTTTTCTTTTTCAGCTCAGCCATTTTCTCGGTAGCGGTGATTTTAGATGCTTTACGCGCCAGCCGCTTGGTCTTCTTTTTTAAATCACGAATTTCAACAGCTTCGCTGCCTTTTTTAGACGCTTCTGCCAGATTGGTCTGAGCTTTTTTGAGATGTTCCTGCAATTTTTCAACGGTTGCCATTTGGTCTTTTCCAATATTTAAGGGTTCAGGTAAACAGTGTTTATACCATATTGAGGCTCTATCTGGCAAGAAACCTCTGCTAGGGCGTTGGCTGGACTTCGAGGACTATCAGAGTGAAATCATCGGTGAATTCGTAACCGTTCAGGTAGGTTTGGACGTTACCTTTCAGTTCTTGACCCAGATTTTCAGCGTTCATTGATTTTCCCATTTTCTGGGCATTTTGCTTCAATCTCTCCAGGCCATACATTTCTTGATCCATTCCTCGAGCTTCGGTGAGTCCGTCGGTGTAGCAGATCAGTTTGCTATTAAGGGGAAGCTCAACTTCCTTCTCCTCTAATTCGTTATCAGAATGAATCATCAGCGGGAACCCTTTTTTTGTGTTGAGTTCCTGAACGTGACCCGATTCGTAATCGATGAGAAGAGGTGGGTTATGTCCGGCAGATACATATTTCATGCGCCGAGTGGGCAGATGGACAACACCATAAAAAGCGGTAATGAAATGCCCCGACTTTTGATTATCGCAAAGGCTCTGGTTGATTTTTTCCAGCACTTCTTTCGGTGATTGAATGGTGGATAGAAAAGACCGCAAGACCACGCGCATCATTGCCATGATGACGGCTGCTGGAGATCCGTGTCCGGAGACATCAGCAACTAGAATGCCGAGATGGTCTTTATCAATCTGGATGAAATCATAATAATCACCGCTGGCTTTGGAAGAGGGTTGGTAATCGGCAAAGAACCGGAACCCAGGAATGTCGGGAAGTTGATGGCAAAGAAGGCTCTGTTGAATAGAAGCGATAATATCCTGTTCGCGTTCGATGAAGGCGTAGGCATCCATTAATTCGCTATAAAGCTTTTTAGTTCTCAGCACCGCCTGTACACGTGCCAGCAATTCTTCCGGCTCAAACGGTTTTGCCAGATAATCTTCGGCACCGCTTTTAAGGCCAATTTTCATGCTTTCAAGATCGCCTTTACCTGTGATGAAAATGATGGGTGTGAAACCATTATTTTCAGTGTCGAGTGCCTTAATTTTTTTGCAGGCTTCAAAACCATTCATCTCTGGCATTTCCACATCCATGAGAATGAGGTCTGGTTTTTCCTTTTTAAAAGATTCGATGGCCACCAATCCATTTTCAGCAGAACAAGTGTCGTAATCTTTCTGCAAAATATTCTTGATGACGGAAACGATGGTTTTCGAGTCGTCAACAATAAGAATTTTTAATCTGCGTTCTTGGGGCGAACTCATAGTGGTGTTTATTTGGAATAAAGTTTAACAATGATTGTAAATATAAAGGCAGGCGAAAAAAAGTCAATGAAAGAAATCTTTCTCACAGACCTTCGTGCGTTTGGATAGAGTATTTTTGACCGTCTGTGGTAATTTTAACTGCGCCATTTAAATCGGTACGGAAAATATTTACGCCCTCATTTTCGTATCGGTTTAACGTTTCTGGATGGGGATGCTTCATGCGATTGAGATAGCCGCTGGAAAATACCACTGCATCCGGTCTTGTTGTTTCTATAAAGATTTCGGAATTGGAAAACCGGCTACCGTGGTGTGGCCCTTTTAAAATATCTACCTTTAAGTCGGGATAGGATTTTACCAGTTCTTCTTCTACTTTATTGCCGATGTCTCCGGTAAAAAGCATGCTGAAGCTCTGGTAGTCGAGCCGCAGAACCAACGACAAATCGTTGTTCACTCTACGATCATTTTCTTCGAGGCTTTCGTTGTGATCTGGATGTAAAGGGATTAGTTGCGTTTCACCTATCTTGAAAGCCTGATCTTTTTTTAAGGAAACTAGTTGAACGTTTTTTTTCTTTGCTTTTGCATACAACCGTTTCATGCGGAAACCGGTGATGTTGTCGCCGAAGGTGAGAAAGGTTGTGACGGGGAAAAGGTCCAGCACAGAATCTAGTCCGCGAATATGGTCGTTGTCAGAATGGGTGGCTACCATATAATCGATGCGGTCGATTCCCCGGTTCCATAAAAACGGTGCGATTACAACTTTCCCCACATCAAGACTGTTTTTGTAAAACCCACCGCCATCCATAATCAAAGTTTTTCCATTGGGAAACTCTATGAAAATCGATTCCCCCTGACCGATATCCAGAACACTCACTGTTAACTCTTTTGGTGGTAGATGAAAAGATCGTGGCCAAATGAGCATGGCAAGGGTGATTGCTGCTGTTACACCCCAGCCTATTTTAAAAATCGATGGGATTTCTTTATGACGAACTTTATGCAACAAGGCATAACCTGCGCTGAGCAGTACGACAAAATAAAATAAAATCCAAATGGCAGGCGGAGTCGGGAGGTAAATGGATGCCCAAGGAAATTCTGCAACGAATTGCGGGATTATTAAAAATAATTTGGTGAGGTGTAAAAACGGAATGGCTGGGAGTAGTGCCAGACTTTGCGAAACCATCCCTATGCAAGTAACCAGCAAGACTCCTGGAATGAGTAACGCCGCCAGAGGAACCAGGAACAGGTTCAAGAAGGCACCCGCAAGACTTATGCGATTAAAGTTGAAGATCAGTACAGGAAGTGTTGCAAGGGTGACGGTGAAAGAGATTAAAGCGCTACCAATAAATATTTTTTTCAGTTTGGATTTTATCGATCCTGATTCGAGTGAATGAAGTTCTTTTCCCAGTAACTTCTGGTGCCAGGGAGGTTCCCCCAGTTTTGATAGCGGGTCATCTCCCATTTCGGTCAATAAGTGAATGACCCATAAAATCCCTGCCACAGCCAGAAATGATAATTGAAACCCCGGATCAATCAATGATTCAGGTTTCCAAAGAAGAATGAAAAAAGCCGCAGATAGGAAAGCATTGAACAGGCTGTTTTGTCGGTTGATGATGATGGCGATTAAAAATGCGCTGATCATAATCCCTGCTCGAAGCGATGAAACTTTTGCTCCCACTACAATCATATAAAGGAGGACGGGAGTGAGGCAGAGAAAGGCGGTCCATTTTCCGCCATGCCCTGCGCGTGCGCTATCTGGGTTGAGTCGGTAGAGTAAGTAAAAAACCAAAGGCGAGAACAGAAAATAAAAAGCGCTGGCTACAAATCCGATATGCAACCCCGACACCGCCGTCAAATGCGCCAAGCCTGTGGCGATGTAAGCCTCTTTGATTTCTGGAGAAAGAGAATCTTTCATGCCAAACACCATGGCCTGTAGCAGTTTGCCCTCGTCTCCCGGAAAGAGCTGGGAAAGGCTGATCAACATTCGTTCTCGCAGCTGTTGCGGAAAAGTATAATAAAAAGGCAAATCGAATTGATCGAGTCGGATAATAGTCTTGGGATTGGAAACGTTGCCAATTACATGAATGCCTTTTGAACTTAAATAGGAACGGTAGTCGAATCGGCCAGGATTTTTAAAATTTCTTGGAATTTTTAGCCGAACTTTCTCGAATCGGACTTTGTCTCCTGCCTGAAGAAGATCGTGAGATTTATAGATGGCAATTCGCGCTCTGCCGGAAACTTTTTTCGCGCCGGCTTCGGTTTCAATGGACTCTACTTCTAATAAATAAAATGTTCGATCTTCAAGAACTCGTGGTGGGGAATACAGTCTGCCTTCCACCGATGCCATTTTCCCTTCCTTAATTTGGTGAACGAGGTTGTCGAGAGGTAGAGAGTTTTTTTCTGGATAGAGGAGTCCGAACACGAACAGCAGTACCAATATTGCTATTCTGTTGTGAGAGATGTTTTTTGTTGCACGGTTTAGGAAAAAGATGGCAAGAATCAATGTGACGACACAAGCCAGATAGGGAGCTATAAAAAACTTCGCCACATTCCCGAGAAGGCCAGCGATGAATGCCAGTAGGAAAGGTAGGATGGGTGGAATACGCGCTCTGTCGTGAATGCTGGCATTCTCTGAGAAAAACCATTTTTTCACGAGCGGTTTCATGGCTCTCCCATTACCTGTAGGTCGATCTGCCGTCTGGAAAGATCGACATTGGTAACGCGTACTTTTACACGATTCCCTATTTGGAAGACGCGATGCCTCCTTTGCCCGATCAGTTTATGTTCGGTTTCAATGAAGAGATAATAATCATCCATGATGCTGGAAACCTTGACTAGTCCTTCAACAAAAACATTTTCCAACTCAACAAAGAACCCAAAACCTGTTACCCCCGTGATGATTCCGTAAAAGGTTTTGCCAATTTTATCCGTCATGAATTGCGCCCGTCGAAGACTTGTGATTTCTCTTTCGATGGACATGGCTTGGATTTCCATTTGCGTTGACTGCTCGGATATTTCGGATAGCGAAGCTTTAAGAGCCTTCTTATCTTTCTTCGAACATTTATGCTTTAGATGTTTTTTTATGATTCGATGGACGATTAAGTCCGGGTACCTGCGAATAGGAGAAGTGAAATGTGCGTAGTGAGGAAACCCAAGGCAATAATGGCCGGGGTCGGACTCGGAATAATGTGCTTTTTTCATTGTTCTCAGTAACAGGGTGTTGACCACTCTTTCTTCTGGGGTGCCTTGAATTTTTTTTAACAAAGCGTTCAAATCCTGTGAACGAATTTTGTCAGGAGAAGGAAGTCGTAAGCCGAAGGACCCTATGAATTCCCTGAATTCAGAAAGCTTGGTAGGGTCGGGGGATTCATGAATCCGATGGATACAGGGTATATCTTTTTCATGCAGACTAAGAGCGACGGCCTGATTGGTCGCCAGCATGAACTCTTCGATCAGTTGGTGTGCGGCGTTGTGTTCGACAATACTGATTTCTTTTACTTTGCCTTCTTCGTCAATGCTGATGTCTGATTCCGGCATATTAAAGTCAACGCTGCCATTTTTAAATCTACGTTTTCGAAGTGTTTGACTTAGATGATGCATGTCTGACAACGTTTGCAAGAACGGCAAGTCGCTCTCTTTGTCGCTGCCGTTTTCTAGCAACGCGGCTACTTCGTTATAAGTGAATCGTCTTTGGCTTTTTATGAATGATTTGTGGATTTGTGTTGCTAGCGGATTCCCCTGGCGGTCGAAGTCAATGAATGCAGTCAGAGTCAGACGCGTCACTTTTGGTTTCAGACTACAGGCTTCGTTGGAAAGAATTTCTGGAAGCATGGGGACGACTCCATCCGCGTAATAAACACTGGTACCTCTTTCAAATGCTTCCTCATCGAGTAGCGAATTTTCTTGGACAAAGTGACTGACATCTGCAATGTGTACGCCGAGGCGATACCCTTCTCCTAGATGCTCCAGTGAAACGGCATCATCAAAATCTTTTGCTCTTTCGCCATCAATTGTGAAAGTCATAAGGTCGGTCAAGTCTTTACGGTCTTGCAGAGATTCCAACTCTTTTGCCGCGACTTTTGCTTCCTTAATTATTTTTGGCGGGAAATCCTGACGAATGCCAAACTTTCGCAGAATGGATTGCACTTCCACTTCAGGGTCATTGGATTTGCCAAGAATTTCGATAACTTTTCCGACAGGCGGTTGGTGGCGCGTGGGATAGGTTTCTATCTTTACATCGACCACTTGGCCATTCTTTGCGTCTTTCCTGTTTTTACCCGGTATGAATACATCATGAAAATGTTTGCCTTCGGTAGGAATAACCCAGCCATCACGACCAAATGTTTGATAGGTGCCGACTAAATTTGGAGTGTTGCGTTGCAGGATTTTTATTACGCGCCCTTCAGGACGACCGGGTTCTTTTTCCGACTCAACGCGAACCACTACATGGTCTTGGTGCATGGCTTCATTCATACATTTTTGGTGGACATACACATCATTGGTTTCATGATGCTTGTCGGGAATGACAAAACCAAATCCGTTCGGATGCCCATGCAATTTTCCAGTGATTAGATTCATTTCATCGGGAAGACCGTAGCGACCGCCACGGATTTTTATCAACGAACCTTGAACAGCCATATCTTTGATACGATTGCGGAATTCACGGCGATCCGCATCTGTTACTCCAAACTGCTTGGATAGCTCGGAGATTTTCATCGGGCGACTGACTTTTTTCTTCATCAATGCCAGAATTCGCGCGTCGGTGAGTTTCATATAGATTGACCGAATGAGGGATATGAAACCCTTGATATCCTATAACCAGAAGAAATGCAATGCCGAGATAGCGTAGATTTTTGTAAACGCTTCACTTATAATCCAAGGCTGTGCCTTGATAAAAGGTTAGCGGACTTAGTAAAAGGCAAAAAAGTATTTGCCAGCTTTAAGAGAATAGACCTATTGCCTCCCGCGCTAGCGGGAAAGGGGAAAGATGAAAGTTCAGGTAAATTGGCTGAAAGAATATGTGGAGATTGATGCACCTGCGGCAGAGCTGGGCCATGTGCTCACTATGGCGGGTTTAGAAATTGAAAGCCACGAATTGCTCGATGAAGAAAAAGGCGATGTGCTGGAGCTGAATGTGACTCCTAATCGTGGCTATTGTTTGTCGCATCTGGGTGTGGCGCGTGAAGTGTCTGCGCTGATGGGGGGAACGTTCAATCCACCGGATGCTTTGAAAGCGTTGGAGAAAACTTGGGGCACGTCACCTGTAGCAGAAAAGATAGCGGTTGAAAATTTGGAAGAAAATTTGTGCCCGCGTTATGCCGCTTTGGTGATTGAAAATGTTAAGCCGGGGCCTTCTCCTAAATGGTTGTGCGACCGATTGCATGCAATTGGGTTGCGACCCATCAACAATATTGTGGATATCACCAACTTTGTAATGATGGAGTACGGTCAGCCGCTACATGCTTTTGACCGTGAACTGCTTTCTGGAAATAAAATCATTATTCGTAATGCAAGCAAGGGCGAAAAATTTACCAGCCTTGATGGCAGTGAATTAAAACTGGATGTGGATGCGCTGGTTATCGCTGATGCGGAAAAACCTGTTGCTTTGGCTGGGATCATGGGCGGAGCGAACAGTCAGGTTTCTGAGACAACGAAAAATATTGTTTTGGAAAGCGCGTGTTTTGACTCTTCCGCAATACGGAAGGCTTCGAAAAAGTATGGCTTACGGTCTGACTCTTCTTATCGCTTTGAAAGAGGCGTGGATATAGAGGGCGTTATCACCGCTCAGGCTCGTGCGGCTTGTTTGATTAAAGAACTTGCGGGGGGGGATATCTGCAAAGGTAGAATCGATGTTTACCCCAAAACCCGTGAGAACATTCAAGTGGAATTACGAGTTTCTCGTGTGAATCAATTGTTGGGTTCTGATTTTAGCGCGGAGCAGATAAAAGAAATTATTTCCCGCTTAGGGTTAAAAGTAGAGGCGGCGATAAAGGATGGAAATCTGCAAGTGGAAATTCCCGGCTTTCGTCCTGATCTAACGCGCGAAGTAGATATTATTGAAGAAATCGCCAGGGTCGATGGGTTCGACAAGGTCGAGACCGTCTTTCCTATCGCTTCGGTGAGACCGGTGCGTATTACCCCCAGACAAACTCTTTTGCGCAAGATAAGAGAGGTGCTTTGTCATACGGGATTTTCTGAAACAGTGCATTTCAGTTTTATTGAACGCAAACAGGCCGAAGGTTATTTGTCTTCATTTGCATCGACAAAAGATAAAGTGATTTCGTTGAAGAATCCTTTAAGCTCTGAAAACGATACCATGCGCACGAGTTTGATTCCCGGCCTGCTGAAGACCGTTCAGAATAATTTGAGTAAGGGACAAAAGCCTCTCAAGCTTTTCGAAATTGGCAGTGTTTATTTTTTAGATTCTCAAGGGAAGCGCGTTGAGAAATCTGTTTTGACAGCTGTAGTATTGGGGCCTTATGAACTCACCCCTTGGAAGCCGCGTGGCAAGGAATATGATTTTTATGATTTAAAAGGAGCGTTGGATAATTTATGTTCTCATTTTGGATTGCAAGTGAGTTTCCCTATAAATGCCAACAAGTCTAATTTGTTGGCTGAGAAATCGGCAAGCTGTTGTTCCGAGGCAAACGAACTAGGCTATATGGGGCAGCTTTCGCCCGACAAAACGGAGATTGCAGAAAAAGTTTTCGTTTGGGAATTGGATTTGCAAAAACTTGAGGAATCACTTCCACCGCGTCCGCGTTTTCAGAGCATCGCGAAATTCCCAGAAACCTATCGCGATATTTCTATTCTGGTCGATAGGCAAGTCACCTCGCAGAAGGCTTCCGACTTAATTTTAAAAACAGGTCATCCGCTTTTAAAACGGGTTGAGTTGTACGACCATTTTGAAGGAAAAAAAATCCAGTCGGATAAAAAAAGTCTTACCTTTGCCCTTTCTTTTCAGTCTGAAGATAAAACCCTGTCGGATGATGAAGTCAGCCCTTTGTTTGAAGCCATTGTTCAAACGTTAAAGACGGAATTGGATGCATCTCTCAGGGAATAAATGTCCTTAAATTGAGCCCATTGACACCCTAATTTCGGGGTGCTACGATTCCGCCATGTCCAAACCCGATATAGAAAAGTTAGAGGCAGGTGTTTCGACTTTACTTGAGGCCTACCGCCAACTTAAAGACGAAAACCAAAAGTTGACCCGGCAGGTGGAAGGTTTGACGCGTGAAGGCGAGTCCTTGTCAAAGGAACAGGGGTTTGCTAAGGAGAAGCTGGAGCACCTCACTGAACTGGAAACGGCAAACAAGAACAATGAAAATGAAAAAAAGCAGGTTCGCGAAAAGGTCGTTCATCTTTTGGAAAAACTTGAAAAATTTGATTTAACTTGATCTGACAATGGCAAAAATACAAATTTACGGCAAAACCTATAGCTTGAAGAGTTCTTCTGACCAGATGAGCATGGAAGAGGTTGCAGCTTATGTCGATGCAAAAATGCGCGAGTTGGCTGTAGCTCGTAGTAAAACCAGTTCTGCGGATCTTGCCGTCCTTGCGGCGCTAAATATTGCGCAAGAATTAATGGAGTTGCAGAAGCAGACCAATGCCAATGACAAGGCCCAAGAAGAAAAAATTGGGCGGATGATAGAGGCTCTGGGGGATGAGCTTCAAATTATTGAAAAGTAAGTGATTACGGTTCCCATATAGCTCTTGAGGGTGTTTTGCCTTTGTGATAGGATATGGTGAAATTTGAATTTGTTGTCTCCCTGTTGTGCTCGAGTAAAAATTTAATTTCTTGAGCCAACAGTTCGTAAAAGGGGTTGATGAATCGGCTACGGTGTGCACGCCTGCTCAGGTAGGAAGCCTAAAGTAGTTCACGGATACCCCACCTGTCCTTGACAGGTTCAAAAAATAGTTTTTGCACGGCATTACGGGGGGACTTTTTGATTGAGTTAAGAGCTTCAGGGGCAGATAGCCCAGGTGAGCCTGAATATATAAGGTCTGGTTTTCGTTGTTTGAAGGGTTCCAGGCTTGTTTGTGGAGTAAAGATTATAAACGGACCGTGTGTTTCGTTTTTTGATATAGCCATTTCAAAATAATCTTATTGTTTTTCCTCATCTTGTCTTTCCTTTAGGCCTGAAGTTGTCGGGCTAACTCTCTGATGTTGCTGGTTCTCACCTATAAAAACTTAGAATGTGCCTGATTGTGGGTACGGTACCTTTATTTAGCACGATCGATTAGGACGACTATGGCTTGCGCGATTCCAAAAATGGATAAGGCGGCCGTCCGGAAGAAGATGATCCGGCGCAGAAATGATCTGACACTGGATGAGGTTGTTTGTTTTAGTAAAGAGATCGAAGAAAACCTGTTTTCCTGCGAAGAATTTTTGAGCCGTGACTCTGTTTTATATTATTTGTCCTTTGGCAAAGAGGTGCGAACGGATGCAATGATCGCGCGCTCTTTGAAGTTTGGGAAGAAAGTTTATGTTCCGCGGATAATAAAATCCGAAGATAAACTAGAAATTTGTGAGATTGAAAATCTGGAAACAAGTTTCGATATCAATGCTTTTGGGATTCGGGAGCCTTCCGGTGTTCCTGTTGTTTCGCCGACTAAAATAGATGCTGTCGTAACGCCGGGTTTGGCGTTTGATTCCTCCGGTGGGCGAATAGGTTTCGGCGGCGGTTATTATGATAGATTGTTTGTGGAGTTGCCGGGCAACTCTTTACGTTTAGGGGTCGCTTACGGTTTTCAAATAGTGGACTCTCTACGTCAGGATGTTTGGGATAAAAAAGTGCAAAAGGTTTTTACTGAAAAAAACACGTTAAACTGCTGAGGTTTCCGGAAACGTTCAGCATGTTTACTTTTAGAGGTTTATAAATGCATATATTCACTGCCATAAAAGTTAACTTCAGTACCTTGCTCGGGGGAATGTTATTTGCCTTGGCGATTGGGTACGGGATTGGTTATTTTTTGCGAAAGATGTTCACGGAATATCAGATTAAAGAAGCGGAAGCACGCCGCCAGAAAATTATCGCCGAAGCGGAGAAAGAGGTGACAAGCCGCATGAAATCTGCGGAAATCGAGGCCCGGGAAAAATCGCTGGTAGTAAAAGGCGAATTGGAAAGGGAAATGAAGAGTAAGAGGGATAGCCTTCGCGATCAGGAAAAAAACCTTGAGCAAAAAGGACGAGACCTGAAAAACGAGTCCGCAAAATTTCAATCACGTGAAAAGGAAATCGAATCGCAGTTCGCAAAACTCAATGTAAGTAATAAAGAGGTTGAACAGCAAAAAACAGAATACAAGCGACTGGTTGAAGAGGAGCTTAGAAATCTCGAAGTAATAGGTTCTTACACAGCTGAAAAGGCGCGGGAAGAGATAAAGAATAAAGTCATTAATGAAGCCAAGATGGACGCCGCACGTGAAGTAAAGAAAATTGAAGAAAAAGTAAAATCGCAAGCGGATGACGAAGCAAGAAAATTAATTACCATGGCGGTTCAAAGGCTGGCATCCGACCATGTTGCCGAAACGACTGTTGCTGTGGTTGAATTACCCAGTGATGATATCAAAGGTCGCATCATCGGTCGAGAAGGGCGTAATATTCGGGCTCTTGAGCAGGCAACAGGAATTGATCTGATCATTGACGACACGCCGGGTGCGGTAGTGCTCTCTGGGTTTGATCCGATTCGACGGGAAGTGGCGCGGCGGGCCCTCGAACATTTAACTCTTGATGGTCGTATTCATCCCGGCCGAATAGAAGATGTCGTCACTAAATGCAAAAAAGAAGTGACTGAAGAGATTAAAAAAGCAGGAGAGCAGGCGATACTGAATGTTGGCATTGACAATGTGCATCCTGAAATGGTCAAGTTGCTCGGTAGGCTCAAATATCGAACCAGTTATACGCAGAATGTTCTCGAACATGTTCAGGAAGTGGCATTTGTTTGTGGGGCGATTGCTGTTGAGCTTGGGTTAAACGAAAATATGGCAAAGCGCGCAGGGCTATTGCACGATATTGGGAAGGCCATCGATCATCAAACCGATGGCACTCATACTTCTTTAGGGGTAGATATTGCTAAACGCTATGGCGAACATCCTTTCGTGCTAAATGCTATCGCGGCGCATCATGAAGATTGTGAGGCTGAGTCTCCATACGCGGTTCTTGTCGCGGCAGGCGATACGATTTCTGCATCAAGACCAGGAGCGCGACGCGAGATGCTGGAAACTTATGTCAAGCGTATGACGCAACTAGAAGACATTGGCGACTCGTTTAAAGGCGTACAGAAAACGTTTGCAATTCAATCGGGTCGAGAAGTTCGCATCATCGTCACACCCAGTGGAACCGATGATCAAAGTGCGAATATACTCGCACGCGATATTGCAAAGAGAATTGAAAAAGAAGTGACGTATCCTGGTGAAATTAAAGTCACTGTGGTTCGTGAATCTCGATTTACCGAGTTTGCTAGATAATAATAGGCTTATTCCAGTATTCAAAAATAGCCCTCATATCATAATCACTTAAAAAAAGAACTGAATTCAACTCATGGAAGAATTAGGACATTTGATCAAGCTCAGGCATGAAAAACTTGCAGACCTGAGAGAGAAGGGAATTGCTCCCTACATAAACCGATTTAAAGTAGATACCGCTATTCAATTGCTAGTGCAGGATTTTGATGCGGGTAGCAAAGAAGAGCTGGATGAAAAGAACCACACCTGTATAACTGCAGGCCGGATTATGACCCGACGCAAACACGGCAAAACGACTTTTGTCAATATTCAGGACTCGACCGGGCAAATTCAGGTTTTTGTCAATAAAAACGCTTTAGGAGAAGAGGCCTACGAGATATTCGGTAAATTTGATATCGGCGATATCATTGGAATCAACGGAAGAGTATCTAAAACGAAAACGGGAGAGTTGACCCTGTTTGCAAGCGAGGTGACTTTACTATCTAAATCCTTGCAGCCCCTTCCAGAAAAATGGCATGGACTGAAAGATGTTGAGCTGCGCTATCGACAGCGTTATGTAGATTTGATCGTCAACCCCGATGTTAAAAAAGTTTTCGTTCTACGAAGTAAAATTATTTCCGCGCTTCGTGACTATTTGAATGAGCGGGATTATCTCGAAGTCGAGACTCCAATGATGCAGTCTATCCCCGGAGGTGCCACGGCTAGACCTTTTAAAACGCATCATAATGCTTTGGATATGGATCTTTACCTCCGCGTCGCGCCGGAGCTTTTTCTTAAGCGGCTTGTGGTTGGGGGAATGGAAAGAGTTTACGAGATCAATCGAAATTTTCGCAACGAGGGCATATCGACGGAGCACAATCCTGAGTTCACCATGGTCGAGTTTTATACGGCATATGCCGATTACAATGACCTGATGGATTTGACAGAAGATCTTTTTCGTTTTATTTGTGAAAAAGTTTTCCCAGAAAACAATTACAAGTTTCCCTATACGAGTGTTGTGAAGGGTGAATCGGTGACAGAAACGATCGATTTCTCCCAGTCGTTTCGGCGTTGCACCTTCCGGCAATCCTTGATTGATATTGGAGGCATTGCTGATGAGCATCTGGGCGATCCAGAAAAGACAGTGGCATTTGCTCTAGAAAATAAAGTGGCGTTGGATAAAAAGGATAGCCATGAAAAAATCCTCGCAAAATTGTTCGATCATTTTGTGGAACCGAAAATGTCTCAGCCTACTTTTATCACGGACTATCCATTAGCATTGTCACCTCTGTCCAAGCAAAAAGAAGACGACCCGGGTTTGGTTGAACGGTTTGAACTTTTTATCGGTCGCAAGGAAATAGCCAATGCCTACACCGAGTTGAATGACCCGATAGACCAAAAGAAAAGATTTGAAGGGCAGGTAGCGGAACGTCAGGCCGGTGATGACGAAGCTCACTGGATGGACCATGATTTTGTCCGCGCCCTGGAATACGGTATGCCACCAACAGCTGGGGAAGGCAGTGGTATTGACCGTAAGGTTATGTTGTTTACCGATAGCCCTTCCATACGTGATGTGATCCAGTTCCCTCAATTGAAAAAGGAATCAGGGACTAGTCCTTGATTCACCTCTAATATGTCCTTTGAGCTTTTTGTCAGTCTGCGCCATCTTAAAGCCAAGCGTACGCAAAAGTTTATCTCCCTCAATACCTGGATATCCATCGGTGGTGTCGCTCTCGGGGTGATGGCATTGATCGTGGTCATTGCCGTTATGTCGGGTTTTGGAAAAGACCTGCGCGATAAGATCCTCGGAACCAATAGCCATATTGTTGTTACCAATATCACCCGCTCAGGAATGGATGATTATGAATCTGTTTTGAAAAAGGTGATGCAGGCCGAAGGGGTCAAGGCCGCCGCCCCCTTCATTCTCAATCAGGTGATGTTGACGTTTGGTGGCAACTCTTCAGGCGTAGTTGTTCGTGGTATTGACCCTGCCCGGGAAGCGATGGTTTCAGATCTCGAAAAAAATCTGATTCAAGGTGACCTTGGGATGTTGAAAAGAAGTGAGAATGCATCTAAAGGTCCTCGGCGTGACAATATCATTCTAGGGAAGGAGTTGGCACAAAAGCTGGGTGTGCAGATGGATGACGCGGTATCAATGGTTTCCCCTGCATCTCGATTGACCCCCATGGGCTTGGTGCCCAAAATCAAACTTTTTATAGTGGTCGGATTTTTTGAATCAGGAATGTTTGAGTACGATTCGAGTCTGGCTTTTATTTCCGTCGAGTCAGCGCAAAAGTTTTTTTCGATGAAAGAAACTGTGAGTGGCGTTGAAATTCGCGTGGACGATATAGATCATGCAGATAAAATAGCGGAATCCTTGCAAGAAAGTCTTGGCTTTCCCTACTACGCAAGAGATTGGATGCGGATGAATAAAAATCTTTTTTCTGCCTTGCGTCTTGAAAAGATTGTCATGTTCATTATTCTAATTTTAATTATCCTGGTAGCGGCTTTTAATATTGTGAGCACGCTTTTTATGGTGGTCATGGAAAAAACCAAGGAGATCGCGATATTAAAATCGATGGGAGCATCGCGTGCCAGCATAATGAAAATTTTTAGTTTGCAAGGGCTGATCATCGGCGTAACGGGGACATTTATTGGTTGTGTTGGCGGATTCACCATTGTTCCCAATCTCAATGAAATAGTTGGTTTTATCGAAAGTATATTTGGAATAACTGCTTTCCCAAGCGATGTGTATTACCTCGATAAGCTGCCTTCTGAAATTCAATATCTGGATTCATTTCTTATTATAATTTTTTCTATCTTAATTTGTTTTATAGCTTCTTTGTACCCGGCGTGGCGCGCTTCCCGGATGGACCCTGTAGATGGGCTGCGTTATGAGTGATCCTGGTAATGTAGATCAAAAATGCCTGGTCGAAATGGTGGCTGTAGATAAAAGCTATGCTACCAAACGGGAAACGATTCATGTTCTCAAAGAGGCCGATCTAAAAGTAATTTCTGGAGAGGTATTAGGAATCGTAGGTGCATCCGGGGTGGGTAAAAGTACTTTGTTGCATGTTCTCGGCGGATTGGATCAGCCGGCGCATGGGAAAGTGATATTTAAAGGACAGGATATTTATCGGCAAGGGAACTCTTTTCTGGAAAAATTTCGCAACATTCATGTTGGATTTGTTTTTCAATTTTTTAATCTATTGCCTGACTTTACTGCCTTGGAGAACGCAATGTTCCCTGCTTTGATTCAAAATAAACAGAAATCGATCGCTCGGGAAAGAGCAGAATATCTTTTATGTGAAGTCGGTATGCAAGACCGGATGTCGCATAAACCAGGAGAGTTGTCTGGTGGAGAAAGCCAACGTGTCGCTTTGGCAAGAGGGCTGATGAATCAGCCTGATTTGTTATTGGCGGATGAGCCTACGGGAAACCTGGATACCCATGCTAGCGATCAGTTGATCGAGTTGATTCGTAAACTGAATAAAGAATTCAACCAGACATTTGTCCTCGTTACGCATAGTCAGAGAGTCGCAGGGCAGTTGGATAGAGTGCTGGAATTGGTTGGCGGAAAGCTCAATCCCATTAACCAAAATCTGATGATTTGATTTTGTTTGATTAAAATTTTGTTGAAACTGTATTGAACATCTGGAAGGGGGAAGCATGAAGCTGGAACAGGTTGCTTCATTAGTATCTGGAACCTTAGCAGGGGAGGATACTCTAGAAATTAGCGGTGCGCGTGGCCTTGAGAATGCTAGGGAAGGAGATATTACCTTTCTCATGCATAACAAATATCTTGAAGCATTAAAAAATACGCAAGCTTCGGCAGTCTTGGTTATGGAGCCTGTCGATGTGTCGATCCCGCAAATCGTAGTGGCAAAACCTGAGCTTGCTTTTGCGCGTTTGGTTAAAGAGTTTAATCCAGAGCCCAGGCCAGAACCAGGAATCCACCCCAGTGCGGTTATGGGAAAGAATGTGAAGCTGGGAGAGAATGTCACACTTTCTTCAGGAGTTTGCATAGGGAATGATGTCTCCATAGGTGATGATGTTGTTCTACATGCGAATGTGGTCATTGCTGATAATTGTATAGTCGGAGATCATTGCACGTTGTATCCGAATGTCACACTTTATCGTAATTCTAATCTGGGGAATCATGTCATCCTTCATGCCGGTGTGGTAATAGGTGCAGATGGGTTTGGTTACACTTTAGATGAAAAGGGTTGCCATTATAAGATCAATCAGTTTGGTCGCGTGGTCATAGAAGACCATGTGGAGATTGGTGCCAACAGTTGTATTGACCGAGCGGCTATGGAAACCACCCTCATTAAGGCAGGAACAAAAATAGACAATCTGGTGCAAGTTGCACACAATTGCACTGTGGGCGAACATTCCATTCTGGTGGCTCAGGTGGGGCTTGCGGGTAGCTGTAAATTAGGTCACCATGTAGTATTGGCAGGGCAGGTAGGTTTGGCCGACCATGTGACGCTTGGCGACCAGGTGACTGTAACTGCAAAGTCGGGAACTTTCCGCGATATTGAAAGTAAAACTGTAGTTAGTGGTTGGCCAGCGGTTCCCACTGGGACATGGAAAAGGTATATGGCTACCTTGCCGAAACTTCCCGATCTTGCAAAAAAAGTTCGAGAGTTGGAAGCGCGTCTAAGAGAAGTTGAAAATAGCTCTAATGATCGGTAGAATAGTTGTATAAAACAATGAATTTTTTTTGAATGTATTCATAAAATGAAACTATTTAGATTGAAAATTTTATTGCCCTTTCTCTGCTTTTTCGTGTTGGGTTCCGCATCCCCAAGGATGACGGGAGAAGAGATTGGAAAATATATTCAAAAAAAACTGAAGAGAAACAATCAAGTGCTTAGGATCAATTCTAAAAATCTGGGTGATGAAGGCGTGGCTTATTTAGCCGGGTCTTCTTTGCTGAAAACGGTTTCTACCTTGATTCTTTATAAGGGGCATTTTGGTGATGAGGGTGTGCGTGCCCTGACGGAATCGAAAAATCTAGATCAACTCACTGCTCTTTATCTGGAAAATAATAATATCACCGATATCGGTGTCGAGTACATTTCTCGATCAAAATCGTTGTCGAGCTTGAAGGTTTTAAACTTATATCATAACCAGATCTCGGATAAAGGCGCAGGTTTGATTGCTGAATCAGATACCTTAACCCAGTTGCAGGAGTTGAACCTGAGCTACAACCAGATATATGGACCAGGAGCCATACAGCTCACTCAATCAACGAAATTGGAAAACCTGAAAAAGATTGAATTGACTTACAATCCCATTCGAAAATCCGCCAAGGATGCTTGGAAGCGTTTCCAGTTAATGGAATGGCTCAAAGACTTGAATCGCACGAACAGACTGGATGAAGTGGGTGCTGGACTTATCGGCGATTTGGGAGTGGATGTTTTGTTGCAGTCTTCGTTTGCGAGTAAACTGGAGAAGCTGGATTTAAAAAATAATGATTTAACAGATGCCTCGGTAATTGCTTTGTCGCGATCGGAAAAGTTGAAGCGACTGGTTTCGCTGAACCTTTCTAAAAACAATATTACTGATGCTGGGGCGAAGGCTCTGGCGGGGTCCAGTATTCTGGAGAACCTGAAAAAGCTGGATTTAAACTTTAATCGTATAAGTGATGAAGGTGCTCGCGCAATTGCCGAGTCCTCTAATTTTGCGAACCTTGAATCGTTGAAACTGGGGCAAAATAAAATCGGCACAGAAGGGGCGCAGGCGTTGAATGATTCAAAAACCCTGCAGAATTTAGTTCACCCAATTTTTGGTTTTTACTAGTAGAATAATTAATAAACATATTAATTTAGATATTTAATTATGGTTCAGATACTCGATTTTGAAAGAGAAATTTTTGCTTTGGAAACGCAGATACACGATCTAGTGTCTCTTTCACATATGTATGACAGTGTTGGGGATATTACCCACGATATTGCAAAGCTTAAGAAGAAGCTCCGGAGGATGAAACACGATGTTTATTCCAACTTGAAGGGTTGGGACAAAACCATGGTGGCGCGACATCCAGACCGACCTCATATGATGGATTATATCAATCATATGTTCACAGACTTTTTCGAGTTGCATGGTGATCGACATGGGGGCTATGGCCCTTCGATTGTGGCTGGCCCTGCCCAGTTTGGTGATTCATCGGTGATGGTTGTAGGTCATCAAAAAGGTAGGAGTATGGAGGAAAAAATTGCCCGGAATTTTGGCATGTCGCAACCCTCGGGCTATCGTAAAGCACTTCGTTTGATGCGAATGGCAGAAAAATTTAATATGCCAATCATTACTTTTATTGATACGCCGGGGGCTTACCCAGGTGTTGATGCAGAAGAAAAAGGCCAGTCAGAAGCCATTGCCACAAATATGTTCAACATGATTCAATTGCGTGTCCCCATCATTTGCGTGGTGATTGGCGAAGGAGGCTCGGGTGGAGCTTTAGCGATAGGAGTAGGCGACCGAATCGTTATGCTGGAACATTCCGTGTATTCGGTGATTTCTCCTGAAGGATGCGCTTCCATACTTTGGGAAGATAAGAAAAAAACCGCACAAGCCGCAGATGCCTTATGTCTGACGGCAAACCATTTATTGAAATTTGAAATCATTGACCAGGTTGTGCGTGAGCCTTTAGGCGGAGCACACAGGAACCATAAACAAGCCGCCATCCGTTTAAAAAAGACACTTAGAAGTACTTTGTCTGAATTAAAAGAAATAGACACCGATAAACTGGTTGAGTTGCGAGAAGAAAAGTTCCGTAAAATGGGTAAAGTTGTTGAGGTCGGAGCTTAACTTTCTTTCTATAAATGAGTCTGGTGCTGGAAAAGATTTGCATATTCTGACTCAATGCTGATCAAGGCATCGTGAACCCCTGTCTCAACCAATTCCCCACCCCGCATTACAAGAATCCGGTCTGCTCCTTCGAGTGTTGATAATCGGTGTGCGATGAACAGCGTTGTGCGCCCTGCCATAAGCCTATTCAAGGCTTCTTTTATATGATGCTCTGTTTTTGTGTCCACTGTAGAGGTCGCTTCATCCAATATGAGGATGGGCGGATCTTTTAGGAAAGTACGGGCAATAGCGATTCGGTGTTTTTCCCCTCCTGAAAGTTTGACACCTCGCTCTCCGACTTGCGTATCATAACCCTCTGGTAAATTAGTTATAAATGGGTCTGCATGCGAAGCGATAGCGGCTTCAATAACCTGTTCTCTGCTTGCTTCAATATTGCCATAAAGGATGTTTTCTGCGACTGTACCGTTGAACAAAAACGGGTCTTGGGAGACCAAGCCGATTTGTTCTCTCAGGTAGGAAATTTTTAAATCTTTAATCGGATGTTCATCCAGATATATCTTTCCGGAATCTGCGTCGTAAAAACGCATGAGTAATTTGACAAGCGTCGACTTTCCACTTCCTGTATGCCCAACCAATGCAATCTTTTCACCTGCCGAAATAGAAAAACCGACATCTTTGATCGTATTTTTTTCTTTGATATATGAAAAATTTACCCGATCGAATCGTATCTTTCCTAATACATTAGTCGAAGGTAGGGTGGCGTTGGGACTTTCATTTACATCGGGGACGGTATCAATGATTTCAAAAAGTCTATCTCCAGAAGCCAATGCGTGTTGCAGCATGTGATTGACCGAGTGCAATTGGTTGATCGGAGTATAAAATAAGGCAAGGTAACCGACAAAGGCAACAAGAGAACCCACGGTTATTTCATTTGCCTG
>JAJDAW010000090.1 GCA_029261635.1 Nitrospinaceae bacterium | reverse complement strand
GATTTCAAAAAGTCTATCTCCAGAAGCCAATGCGTGTTGCAGCATGTGATTGACCGAGTGCAATTGGTTGATCGGAGTATAAAATAAGGCAAGGTAACCGACAAAGGCAACAAGAGAACCCACGGTTATTTCATTTGCCTGTACCAAACCTGTACCGAATAAAAGGATCAATACGGTACCGAGGGAACCCAGAAACATCATCGTGGGTGAATAGACAGCCCATATGCGCATTACAGCAAGGGTGCCATCACAATAATCGCGACTGCGTTTTTCAAATTGTTTGACTTCGTAGTGCTGGCGATTGAAGGAAAGAGTTTCCCGGATTCCAGAAATTGAGTCCTGCAACTTTGCATTCATTGAGGCGGCTCGTTTTCGAACCACATGATATTGACTGTGTGCCTTTTCGGTATAAATCCATGCTCCATAAATAAGAAAAGGGATAGGTAGCAGGGCTACCAGAGCCAGTTTCCAGTGCATATAAAAAAGTATTATGGAAATACCGACAAGGGTCAGAGTTGCAGTGACGACCTGTTCAACACCATCGATGAAAATTCTCTCAACGTAATTCACATCATCATTGGCGCGCGACATGAGTTCGCCTGTCGAACGACTATCAAAATAACTTAAAGACAGTTTTTGAAGAGAGCGGTACACTTCTGAGCGTAAGTCAAATACGACGTCTTGCTCCACCTTGTTGTTGATGATAATGCGTTTGTGATTGGTAAAATTGCGCGCCAAATAGACAAAGGCAAGTCCGATAACAGGCCAATAAACCCCGGGCATTTCTGAGGTTTCCACAAGGTTGTCGATAATGACTTTAATCAGCCAAGGGGGAACTAGATCCAGTAAAGTTGTGGAAATTGCCAGGAAAAGGGTGAGTCCAACTTTGTTTCGATAGGGCTTTAAATAACTTAGGACTCTTAAAAGAGATTTCATAAACTCCAATAATAAAAATTTTGAAAACTGAAGTTAAGATTATAATGGTATCTTCCCTGCATTGGAAAAAGTTTTTTAAACGTACATTTTAATATTTTTATGGCGGCTATTATGGAATATAGGAAGTTGGATGAATTAGAGGTTTCGGTTATTGGCTATGGAGCTTGGGGTATCGGTGGTGCACCTTTCTGGAGGACGGAAGGGGATAAAAAATCCATCGCCTCTATTAAAAAATCCTTTGACCTGGGTATCAATTTTTTTGATACAGCACCTGTTTATGGGTTCGGTCACTCGGAAGAGTTAATCGGTAAGGCCCTGAAGCCTGTCCGCGATAAGGTCATTCTAGCGACAAAATGCGGTCTGCGGTGGGATAAGGAGTCGTTGAGTTCATTGCGAAAAGATGCGAGCCGAAAATCTATTTTGGAAGAAGTTGATCTCAGTCTCAAACGATTGGATACAGATCGGATTGACCTCTATCAAGTACATTGGCCCGATGTAGAAACCACACAGCAGGAGACTATGGAAGCGCTGCTTGAAATTCAGGAGCAAGGTAAAATCCGTTGCATTGGGGTGAGTAATTATTCGGCAGCGCAAATAAAGGAATGTCTCAAGTACGGCAAAATTGTTTCGTTGCAACCGGAGTACAGTTTGCTGGCTAGGGAAATTGAAAAAGAAGCAGCTCCTCTTTGTGTTGAAAATGGTATTGGGATAGTCGCTTATAGTCCCCTCTCTTCAGGGGTGCTGACAGGTAAGTACGACAAGGATACAAAATTTAAAGACTGGCGCAGTAAAGGCATCATTGGAACCTTTACAGGAGAAGGATTTGTTGAAAATATCAGTAAGGTGGATCAGCTAAAAGAGATTGCTAGTGAAGAAGGAAAAACCTGCGGTCAGATTGCCATCAACTGGGTATTGCGGCAACCCGGGCTTGCGACAGCGCTTGTAGGGGTTAAAAATTCCGCGCAGGTCGAAGAAAACCTGAAAGCAATAGGTTGGCAGCCTTCAATAGGGAACGACAAAAAAATAGAAGAAATTTTTGCTTTAGCTTGATAGTGAATGAGTGGTCAGGGTACTGCTTCGGGAGTAGTTTTATCTTTATTTTGTTGATTAAGAATCATGTTGCTTAATTCTTGTGAATCTTTTTGTACTTTTTTTATTAGAGCGTTTGTAGTTTGAGTCTCAGGCTGTAACGCGCTTAGAGCGCGGTTCATGCTTTTGATGGACCCATGCAGATTGAGAACTCCCGCCTTATTTTCAAGAGTTATGATTTTCTCGTGTAGTTTTCTTTCCAGGGAAAGAAGATTATGATTGATGCTATTTTGAAGAGTAACAATATTTGTCTCAAGATTACGAGATTGCGCGCGTTGTAGAGTCTGATTGGTATAAATGAACCCGACGAGCAATACGGCAAGCCCTGTATAAAAAAGAATTTTTAGCGTTGTTGTTTCGCTTTTTCTTTTTTCGATGTTGGCTTTAATGGTATTCAGTTCGCCGGAAACCTGATTTAGAGTTGTCGTTAATTTTTCTATCTCGTCGTTCGACCCGGAGTTGTTTGGCGAATCCAGTTTTGTTTCGTCCTGATCCATATTTTATTTCCTTTGGTTAACTTGCCAGATTATCTATATATAATTTTATCAGAAGATTTCCATAAAACAATGTGATCAAAGTGGCTACCGCCAAAAATGGACCAAAAGGAATGAGGCTTTTTCTGGATTTTTTCTGCACTGCGATTTGAAACAGTCCCACGAAAGACCCTAAAAAAGCGCCGATAAAAATGATTAGCAACACTTTTTGCCAACCTACGAGAGCTCCTGCTGCGGCAATGTATTTAATATCTCCTCCGCCCATTCCTCCATTGCTCAAAACGGCGAGGAGATAGAATAGTCCTCCTCCTACTAAAAATCCGAGGAATGAGTCGATATATCCTATTGTGTAACTGCCTACAGCAAGGCCCAGAACAATTCCCGGAAGTGTTATAACGTCTGGAATGATCTGATGCTCGATGTCAATTGCAGTGATGATGACCAATGTCGGGGCCACCACTGTATAGACTAGGAAATCAAACGTCAGCCCGAATTTAAAAAATCCCGCAAGAAGGAGTAAGGCGGTGATGGCCTCGATGATCGGGTAAATAACAGATATACCTTCTTTGCAATCCCTACATTTTCCGCCGAGGATTAAATAACTTATAACCGGGATATTGTCGAAAGGTCGAACAGGAGCGGAACAGGCGGTGCAATGCGATACAGGAAAAACAACCGATTCTTTTTTAGGTAAACGATAGATGCAAACGTTGGCAAAGCTACCGATTGCCAGTCCAAACATAAATATGGCTACGGCTATCAAAGGATATGGAATTGTGTTGATAAATTCCATTTCGAATTAATCCTGACCCAGGGTTAGAAAGGGCAATGGTTTTCTTGGGGTTCGGTTTCAGATACGCTTTTTAACGATTGATAAATAATATCAGCAGAAAACCCTCTTCGTTTCAGATGTTGAATCAGCCGCCGTTTCTTTTTTTCTTCTTCAACGCCTTTTAAGGAATTCAATTTTTTACGTGCACATTCTGCTGCAAGCTCTGCCTCAGGATTGTCTTCGTAAAGGACTGCCATGGTGTTTTCAAGTATTTCCCTATCAATTCCTTTATTTAACAATTCCACATACAGCCGACTCTTGCCAAGTTTTTGCTTGTTAATTTTGTATCGCCCCCACTCTAGAGCGAACCTTTGGTCGTTGACGTAACCCAGCTTTATAAGAGCATCCAAAGCCAGTTGAATAACGGAGTGAGAGTGTTCCTTTTTCTCAAGGTATTGGGTAATTTCCAATATGCTGCGGTCCCTATAGGAGAGATACCGCAGGGCATGGTTTTTGGCTCTTTTTAATTCTTCCGGCATCGTTTATTCGGTTTTTCCGGTTTTCTTGCTTTTGGGCGCAGCTTCTTCTTCAACGGGGGCACCTTCAGCGTCAGGCGCATCTTTTGATTTCGTCAGGCCAAGCTTCTCACGTAACTGTTTTTCGATGTCATTGGCCATATCGAGATTTTCAGAAAGGAACCGTTTTGAGTTTTCTCTTCCCTGTCCGATTCGGTCCTCATTGTATGAAAACCAGGTGCCACTTTTTGTGATGATTTCGTGGGTGACACCAAGATCGAGAAGATCTCCATATTTGGATATACCCTTGCCATAAATAATGTCAAATTCGCAATTTCGGAAAGGAGGGGCTACTTTATTTTTTATTACCTTGGCGCGTGTGCGGTTGCCGATGACTTCATCGCCGTCTTTTAGGGCAGCTATTCGGCGGATGTCTATACGTACGGAAGAATAAAATTTGAGCGCGTTTCCACCTGTAGTTGTTTCCGGGTTTCCAAACATGACACCAATTTTCATGCGAATCTGGTTGATGAAGATAAGACAGGTATTCGATTTATTGATAACACCTGCCAGTTTCCGCATAGCTTGCGACATGAGTCGGGCTTGTAGTCCCATATGCGAATCGCCCATATCTCCATCGAGTTCTGATTTTGGAACCAAAGCCGCAACGGAATCGACAACGATAACGTCCACCGCGCCACTACGGATAAGAACTTCCACGATTTCCAGAGCTTGCTCTCCGGTATCAGGCTGAGAAAGAAGGAGATCATCTGTGTTGACACCTAGGTTTCGCGCATAATCGGGGTCGAGAGCATGTTCTGCGTCAATGAAAGCTGCCACGCCCCCCGTTTTCTGGGCTTCTGCAATAATATGTAAGGTGAGACTGGTTTTCCCCGAAGCTTCTGGACCGTAAATTTCAACAATCCGTCCTTTTGGGACCCCGCCTACCCCCAAGCAACTATCAAGTGAAATAGAGCCGGTAGAAATGACATCCACTCCTTTGAGACTTCCGGCTTGTCCCAGTTTCATAATGGAACCTTTGCCGAATTGTTTATCGATTTGTGAGAGTGCCAATTCCAGCGCTTTATCCTTGTCGCCCATCATTCCTCCTTGCAGATTATTGTCTCCGAAACCCAACTTGGGTTGGAGAATTTATTCGATTATACATTGGATAGGTCGAACCACAAAACCCAAACAATCCGGTATTGTGCTAGAAAAATGGGTACTATGGAAAAAGTTTAAGGCAATAGAGAAAAGGAAGGAATAACTAGGCTTTAATTGTCAGTTTTGATTCCAGAGAACGTCCGAACCCCAAAATACTAGCACGAAAACTGCGGTTTTGGATGCGGTCATACTTTTGTAAAATCAACCTTTTCATTATTTCTTTGCACTCTTCCAGAGATATCTCTTCCTGCTCCAATTTCTTTTTAAGGAACTGGACTTTTTGTGGGTCTAAAAGAGATCGCAAACCGCTGTTCATGGGGATGCCTTTCTGGCAAACAAATAATTTTATAGGGTTTAAAAAGAGTACCACTTCCTTGAAAAAATGTAAAGCATTGATTTTAATGGTATTAATTGCTTTTGTCTGGAAAATGGTTCTTTGCCCGAAAAGGGCTTAAATTTGTTATTCTTTAAGAAGTTATGGCTTTCTGACGATTATATTATATGGCCTCTTTTTATCGAAAACTGATTCTTGCTACAGAAATTCTTTTTCTGTCTCTGGCTCTGGGTTGTGGAGCAAGTGAGGAGGAGGAAGTAGTGGTTGTGATTCCCGATGCCCCACCTCAGATAACCATTACTCTAAGATCGGATATTGCTCTTGAGCAGCCTCTTGATCCTGACCCGCAATTCGACAAATCGGCGACAATAAAACAGGGGGAAGATAAGAGGACGATATTGGGGCGAAAGTCCGCGCCTTTGCCTACTTTTAAAGCCGATGTGGGGTATCAAACCCTCAATCGGTTTGAAACAGTGGCTCCTGATAGATTCAAAATCAGTTTTGAAAAAAAACCACCGAAAAAACAGATCAGAAAAACCGTCAAACTGCAGGATAAACCTTTAATCTTCGCCGGGCGTGGATTTAATATTGAAGTTTTCGAACACGCCGTTAATCCTGCTGTGGAAGTGGACTATGTTTCGCATTTGCGAGAACCGCCAAAGAAGCCTATAGCTATTGGCGTTGAGGATCATCTAGATCCGAATGGAGAATACTCTAAAGACACCAAAGGTTTAATTTATAGTGCCACCCGGGCAGCCTTCGGAAAAATGCCACCTCCATTGGTGGAACCCAAGCCTGTAGAGCCGAAAACACAATTTGCGGGTTTGGCAGAAAAAAATCCAGATTCGATACTGCGTTTCCCCCCAGGTGAAGAAAGCATTGCTGTGGTTGCAAGAGATGAAAAACGATTGGACTTACTGATTGGAAACGAATCCCTCAATAAAAAACGTTTCCGTTCTGAATGAGCCACTCATTAGCATGAGAGTTCTGTAGGTTGGAACCTTTCAAGATATATAAGGGATTTTCAAGATCCTTGGAACCAATAAAAGAAAACCCAAAATCCTAAAATAAAAATTCCAATCAAAATTTTTCGCGTAAGGCTGATGTCATAGCCATTGTCAGCCTTAGGGGCAGGTGGCATTTTGGGTTTGGGTTTGTCTTCTTCGTCGGGCGTTTCCATTTAATACGTCTTCCTTTATTTCGCGTCTTTGGCGCAACGGAATCCGAAACTATTATTTTTTACTTCGGGGGTGAAGAAGCTCCTGTTGAAAGTAGGGGCGCTCAATCCACAACCGTATGATAGGCAGTCAAACCAGGAGCCGCCTTTCAATACCCTTTTGTCTTTACCATACTCTGCACGTGTGACTGGATTTCCCGGATGCGGAAGGTAGTAACTGTCGACCCATTCCCACACATTTCCTGACATGTCATTCAACCCATAAGGGCTTTGTCCTTGAGGGTAAGAACCTATGGGCTCGGTCCCCGTTGAGTGTTTGTATGGATGGTTGGATTTATCCAGCGACCATTGGTTTCCCCAGGGATAAATCAGGCCATCCTCTCCGCGTGCTGCCTTTTCCCATTCCTGTTCTGTTGGCAGTCTTTTTCCTGACCACTTGCAGTAATTGGAGGCATCGAACCAGCTCACATAAACTACAGGGTGTTGTTCTTTACCCGTTGGAATATTTCCTTCAGGCCAGTGGTAAGGTGCTACCTGTTGCGTGGCAACTACAAAATTTTTATAGTCCGAGTTGGTCACTTCATTCAAGTCCATATGAAAAGCATTTGTGGAAGAGATATGCTCCGGTGCTTCGTCATCCCATCGTTCGTTGGAACCCATGACAAACTCGCCTTCGGGAATAAGAGCCATGCCTGTCGCCGAACTACTTGGGACTTGTTCGACCTTTGTGCTTTTTGTTGTAGCTCCAGTGGTTTGTATTAACGATTTTAACAACAGCCCACGTTCAATCGACTTTCGAGTTGCAGAGGACACATAATTAATTCCAACATGGCAGGATCGGCATTCGGGTTTGGATAATTTATCCTGTCTGGATTTTTTAATATGCTCAGTTTGATGACAGGTGGATTGGCATTGTTTCCGGAGTTCGCCAAATTCTTCAAAAGCAAATGAGGGCTTGGCGAATGCCAGAAGAATACTCAAAGTAAAAATCAATTTTTGTTTATGCTGGATTTTATTTAACATACCTATTATTTATAGAAGGATTGCAATTGAGTCAAAATATTTTTTATTGTTCGATACTTTAGAAGAAAGTTTTTAAATGGATCAATACAGTTGGAGAGTTATTCAAGATTCCCTGGGTGATGGAACTCTTAATATGATAACAGACCGAGTGATTCTTATGGCTTGCAATGAAGGCAAGGTTCCCGCCACATTGCGGTTATATGGTTGGCAACGGCCGACACTTTCCATTGGTTATTCACAAGAAATATCGAAATACATTGATATGGAATCTTGTGAGAAAAATAACATACCTGTGGTTCGTCGCTTCACAGGCGGTCGTGCCTTACTGCATCAGTACGAGATGACTTATAGTGTTATTGCCCCGATCCCGCATCCTGCATTTCCGGGAAGCTTGCGAGGGTCTTTTGAACGAATATCACAGGCGATTCTTGAATCTCTCAAGATCGGTGGAATTGAAGATGCGATAGTCGCTGGAAAAAATAAAAGCAGAGATGTGTCCAGTCGCTCCCCGGCTTGTTTTTCGATGGCCAATCATTGTGAGATCGTCGTTCATGGAAAAAAACTTGTAGGCAGTGCTCAACGACGGTTGCGTTCTGCATTTTTACAGCATGGCTCAGTAATTTTAGATATGGACCCTAAATTAACCCATACCTTATTAAAATATTCCTCAGAGGCTCAAAAGGCGGCTGTACGGGACTCACTCATTTCAAATACCACAAGTTTAAAACAGATATTGCATAGAAACCTGAAAAATGATGAGGTTAATCAATGGTTTTTGAAAGGGTTTCAAAAAACATTTTTAGGGAACTGGGATAAAGGAAAATTAACCCAGCAGGAGTCCGATCTCATAAAAAATTCTCAGGTTATATAAAGCGCTACTTTTAATGTGGAAAGTATTGTTACCTAAAAAAGGATTGTTTATAATGCGCACTTTCTTTTCGCTTAAGGATTAACGGTGCATATAAAATTTTGGGGTGTTCGTGGCAGTGTTCCTTCGGGAAACCCGGAAACAGTAAAGGTAGGTGGCAATACAACCTGTGTAGAAATACGTTGTGGCGAAGAATTGATCGTCATTGATACAGGTACCGGATTTCGTAATCTGGGGATGGCTTTGATGAAGGAGTTGCCTGTTAAAGGTACGATTTTATATAGCCATGTGCATTGGGATCATATCCAGGGTTTTCCATTTTTTACGCCGTTTTTTGTCCCCGGAAATGAATTCAGGGTATTTGGTGGAACCAGTTTGCCAACAACAGTGGAAGAAGTGCTCAAACAGCAAATGACTCCTCCCTGTTTTCCTGTGAAAACAGATTTGTTTGGTGCTAATATTTCCTATCATGATGTGAAGCCGGGTGAGGTTATTGAAGGTGAAAACTATAAGGTCACTCTCGCTCCTCTATATCATCCTAATGGGTGTTATGCTTACCGCGTAGATCACGAAGGCCAATCTCTTGTTTTCGCAACCGATTGCGAGCATTATGAAGACAAGCCAAATAAAAACCTCATTGAACTTTGCCGTGATGCGGATATGCTGGTTTACGATTCTCAGTATACGGATGACGAATACAATGGTTTGAATGGGGAGATTCCCAAGAAGGGCTGGGGCCACAGCACCATGCGGGAAGGTATAAAAGTAGCCGAAGCCGCGAATGTGGAAAAGTTTGTTTTGTTTCACCACGACCCAACACATAATGATGAGTTTATTCAAAAGATTGAAGCAGAAGCCCGCCAACTTTTTCCCAAAAGCATAGCTGCTTATGAAGGATTACAGATCGAATTGTCAGAAGAAAATCTACCCAGCTCTTTGTTCGATTAATTTCTTGATTTTATGGTTGTTGATTCTTCTCCTGTTTTCCGCTTGCGGGGGTCCCAAGCCTCATGTCGCAGATAATCCTGCAAGCCAGAGATTTCGTGACGCCACACGCCTTTTTCCAATTGAAAGACTTTCTGTTTCTCACGCCAGTTTCTTAAGAGCCAATCAAGACAACTTGTCCGACCTTGCTGTATTAAGCAAAAATAAAACGGAACTCTATATTCTCATTAATCAGAAGAAAAAAGGTTTCTCGAAGAAGCAGGCGGGGCAGTGGACGCAGAAAAATAAAGAAGAAATAAACTTTTTTGCCACTGCAGATTTAAACAGGGATGGTGGCGATGATTTGGTATTAATTCTCGGAGGCAGTAAAAATCCGAAAACACGAATTCTTTTTAATAATAAAAAAAGTTATTTTTATTCAAAAGAAAAAGAGGGGTTTTATCCACTTTCACCGGGTATAGAAAAGGTTATTCCTGTAGACCTCGATGGAGATGGTGATAAAGACCTGTTTTATTTTGGCAGGAACGTAAAAACTTCGGCAAGAAAAACATATCAAATCATGTTCTGGGTTAATAAGGGGGATGGTCGGTTTGAAGATCTAACTTCCTTGTTAATGCCTTCGCTTCCTTCAGGTATTCGAGACGCTTCTTTTGCAGATTACGATGGTGATGGTGTGGTAGATATTTTTCTGGTTTATGAAAAAGGGCAAAACAGGTTGTTGTTGAATAACGGGGTGGGTAAATTTACTGACCGCACTGCTTCAATGCTGCCGAATATTTTGGATGATAGCATGCACGCCGATTGGGCGGACTTTGATCAGGACGGTGACAATGACCTTCTTGTTGTTAATCGATCCATTAACAAAATATATAGAGGATATCCTGGAGAAACCAATTACTTTCTAGAAAATATGGGTGGCGGAAATTTTAAGAAACGATCTCATAAAATCCTGCCTCGGTTGCCTGCTGTAAAAGTTTATCTCTTGGATGGAAATGGCAACACCCGTCCGGATGCCTTGATCTTGACCTCTAAAGGGGTTTATTATTTGCAAGGACGGGGTAAATGGGAATTTTCAGATGAAACCCGTCGCCGTTTACCGCGTTACAGAAAAATTGATCAAATGACATTTGGCGATATCGATCAGGATCAATTTCTTGACCTGTTCGGATGGTCTCGGCAGTCGAGTTGGTTGTGGCTGAATCGTTTTGATTAGATCGCAGTTCGAATAAGCGGGTTATAATTTTTTTTAATTTGTTCAACGCATTCTTTAGGAAATCATATGTCAAAATTTAAAAAACTGACCTTCCTTAAGGTTCTAACAACAGTGGCTTGGGCGGATGGTGAAGTGAGCCAGTCAGAGCTAAATATACTAAAATCATTTTATAGGAAATTTGATCTAGAGAAGCACGAACTGGACGAGTTAAAACCTTATTTGAATGCGCCTGTTTCGAAAAAGGAAAAGGACTTATTGTATAGGCAGATGATTGCTGAGCTTTCTACATCCTCTGAGAAACAAGAAATCGTAGATGCCTTGGAAAATATGGTGCAGGTTCATACAAGGATGAAAGGCGATGAAAGACAACTGGTCGATCAGTTTTCGGAATGGCTTGAAGATACTTCTTTCACTAAGAGATCATTTGGGCGAATCCGAAATTTGTTTCAGAAAACCATCTTTGAGCATGCCCGTGACCGGAACCCGGATATGGAAAAATATTTCAAAAGAAAGGTGCTGAAAAAAATTGAATTGAAAAGTAAACATTCAGAAATTGCATCTAAACTTCCTGAAGATAAACTGTATTTTCTCTGTCTGGTAGGGTCTCTAATGGCCTCGATCGCTCATGTAGATGGTCACTTCGACCCCTCTGAAAAGAAAGCTCTGAAAGCTTGTCTTGCGGACCAATTTACTCTCAAGGGTAAAGAGTTGACTTTGCTTTTTGAGGTTGTAGAAGAGCAGGGAAGAAAAGGTTTTGATTATCATGAGGTGGTTACTGAAATCAATCGTTTGACTTCATACAATGACCGATTGCATTTTATGGAATGCCTTTTTGCGGTGGCCTCCGCTGACGGTGAAATCGCCCATGAAGAATCTGAAGAAATAAGGCGGATTACTAAATCGATGCGGATCCCCCATCCAACTTTTATTCAAGCCAAAGTGCGAGCAGGAAAAGCTCTCAATAAAAAATAATTTTCAAAACATTCGATCGAAATGGAAAAGGATAAAAAATATTTGGGCATTATGTTTGAGTGTTGCAACATTTATCGCCGCATTTATATCAATAAAGGGGGGAATGCCTATGAAGGTCGGTGTCCCAAATGTTTTGCTGTGGTAAAAGTTCTTATTGGTCCTGAAGGCTCCGACAATAGAATGTTCCGCGCCCGTTGACCTGATTACGGCGCAGGTTTTTAAGGTCAGAATTTTTCCAACGAAAACAAATCCATGAAAATAGTATTGCAAAGGGTATCCCGGGCATCGGTGACGGTTAAGGGGCAAGTTATTGCTTCCATCTCGAAAGGTCTTCTCATTCTTTTTGGTGCTGAAAAAAATGATGATGAAGACAAGGTTCAGTTTCTTGCAGAAAAAACAATTAACCTTAGAATTTTTGCCGATGAAAACGGCAAGATGAATTTGTCGTGCCTGGATATTGGCGGTGAGGTTCTCGTTGTGTCTCAGTTTACCCTAGCGGGGGATTGCACTAAAGGGCGTCGGCCTGGGTTTGATAATGCAGCGGCTCCTGAAGTTGCTGAATCACTTTATCAAAGATTTATTCAACAAGTTTTAAAGTCGGGACTCAGGGTGAGTTCGGGTGAATTTGGAGCGGATATGCAGGTGGAACTGGTCAATGACGGTCCGGTTACTTTTACTCTTGAGCGCTAGGTGAGTTTTCTCATTTTTCGTCAGAAGTTTTGATTCTTTTCGCTTTTTTATGCAAGTCGTAACCTTTCAGGGTTTCAGGCAATTGTAATTCGCTGAAGTGATTTCGAGTTAACTCATATTTTTCGAGTAAGGGTTTTAGTTCCTCACCCATTTTTTTGAAAAGATCCATTTTCTTTTTCTTGTGATAAACAATTTCTGCGATTAGGATGTTTGAAATCGCGTCTCTACTCTCATTGAGATTGTTATAGGCAATTCCCAGCCTGTAATACGCATCGCCAAACTCAGGATCAAGGTTTACAGCTTTGTTAAGGGAGTCGAGGGCTCTGTCAAAATTCCCGAGATCAGATTGAATTCTTCCAGCTGCGTAATGGGTTTGGCTATTGAAAGGTTCAATTTTTATAGCTTTTAAGATTTCTTGTAATGCTTTTTCTTTTTTCCCTAAACTTTCATAAGCCCAACCCAGACCGGTCAATACTTTGTCATCTTTGGAGTCCAGTTTGTTCGCTTTTTCCCAGGACTCAACTGCTTTGGCAATGTCCTTATTTTTTGCGTGGATGACACCAAGGTTGTAATGCGCCATGGCGTTGCGATCGTCTTGCTCTAAAGCTTTTTGGTAAGCGGCCATTGCTTTTTTCTTTTTACCCATCCTTTCGTAAACCACACCCATGTTGATATGAACCTCTGTCATAAGCGGGTGAATTTCGAGTGCCTTTTCCCAATAGCTTATGGCTTGTCTGTTTTGACCAATTTCGGCATGAGCGGCTCCCATGTTATTAAACACGATATGCATGTTGCTATTACGGTTCTGTGCGATTTTTAAAAACCGCAGGGATTTCTTCAGATTCCCCGTTGAGATAAATATGGAACCCAAATCGGTTGCGATATCTGCGTTTGTGGGATTTAGAGAAAAAGATTTGTTAAGAGCTTTTTCGGCATCGAAATATCTTTTTAAATAAAATAGCGCAATGCCTTTCTCACGATAAGCGTCTCCATAATCTTCTTTGAGACGAGTGGCTTCAATCAATGCTTTGAGTGCGGAATGGTATTTCTTGTCTTCAATATAAGCTTTTCCCAAATCGTAATGCAGGGCTGGGTCTTCAGGTTTGTCTTCAATTTGGCTGGTGAGTTGCTCGATCTTATACTTGGGGGAATCGCTTGAAGGCCCACAAGATACAAGCAGAAAACTAAAAATGGCAATAAGAATCAAATGCATTTTATCCCAGAGTAAAATAACGGTCAGATTACAGAAGCTATTCTATTATAACGGGATAAAAGTGAGGGAAGTTTAATTCAGAATGTAGTGCGTAGGGGAAAACAGGTGTTTTTAGAAAGGGATGGCCCCACGAGCCAACTCCATTAGGAAAGAAGGGAAGAGACCGATTGCAAGAACCGCGATGGTGCTTACCGTGACCAGTGTCCGCATTCCTTTGTGCATAGCTGGTTGCGGAGCAGATTCGTCTTGGTGGAAATACATCATAACGATGACACGCAGATAAAAATAAACCGAAATGATACTGGCCACGACCGCTAATATGGTAATGAGAAAATAACCCTGTTTGATAGCAGCATAAAACAAAAACAGTTTTCCGAAAAAGCCAGCGGTCGGCGGGAACCCGGCTAGAGAAACCATAAACAAGCTCATGGCGGCTGCAAGGAACGGACTGCGTTTCGCCAGTCCTTTAAATCGGTTGATGGAGTTGCCTTCCTGGCCCTCGCCTTCCATCATAAAGACGACTGCAAACGCGCCGATATTCATAAATAAATAGACTGAAAGATAAAAAAGAATGCTCGCCATTCCTTCTTGAGTATTGGTAACAATCCCTATCAAGAGATACCCCGCGTGTGCTACACCGGAATAAGCCAGCATTCGTTTAAGATCGTCTTGAAAAATAGCCGCTGTATTCCCCACCAGCATAGTCAACACCGATGCGCCAAATAGAATAGGCATCCATGTTTTATCGAGTTCTGCGAAAGAGGTGAAGAAAACCCGTGCAATCACCGCGAAGACTGCCGCTTTAGTGGCAACCGACATGAACCCGGTAATAGGTGTCGGCGCTCCCTGATAAACATCAGGCGTCCATGAATGAAAAGGCACCAGTGATATCTTGAACGCAAGACCGCAGAACATCAGCCCCATTCCTATATAAACCAGCGTATTTTTTGTGTATGGATTTTCCTGGATCAGTTGACCGATGAGTCGTATTTCGGTGGTTCCGCTACCTGCATAAATCAAGGCCATACCATAAACTAGAACCGCAGATGCGAATGCCCCCGTCAGCAGATATTTGACTGCCGATTCCTGCGATGACTGGGTTGCCCAACTCAGTTCCGGTGTGGTTCCGGGGCCTTCTTTGCCTGTTCCATGTTTGGCGGAAAAGCCGCAGAGGATGTATAGCGAAATGGAGAATAATTCCAATGACAAAAATATGGTAATTAAATTGCCAGATTTGGCTAGGAACATCATTCCTGCAATTGACATGAGCAGCAGGGTGAAATATTCCGCTTTATTTTCATGGTCGCTTTGTGGATAACGAACTGATCCAAAAATCGGGAATAGCGCCATGGCTAAAATAATTAAATTGAATGCTAGGGAAAATCGGTCGTAGATCAGTGCACTGCTGAATATATCTGGATTGTTACCGTTCGCGGCTGTCGGTGCATCTCCCCATAGAACGAGGCTGAGAATGAAAGCTGCGCCAACTCCACCTAGAGTGACCAGTGACAGGAAAGAATTGCGGTTTAACTCCTTTTTGAGTCCTGCCAGAAGAAGAAAGAACGCCGTGCCCAATACAATAAACTCAGGCCCGATTGCTGCCCAGTTCATGTCATCATAATTGATTGTAAATTCCATACAATAAGCCCTGGATTTTCTCTGTGGTTTGCCACGTCGTTATAAATTAAAAATCTTTGCCGGGTACTGTTATCTACTTGCAACGAGGGTCTCTTAGTCTCTGTGAAATCGGTTTTTGACCCAATAATTCCCAGCGTAATTTATGGGGTGTTTTATAGCATTTTCAGCCTTTTTGCAAGCTCTCACTGTCTGACCGGCTGGGTATAGGTATTTGGCTTACATTGGGTAGGAATTTATCTTGTCAAGCCAATGATTTCGGGTCAGAATAGGTTTCTTTTGAATCACCAAAACTGCGGAGGTTTTGTGGATACGAATGAGGCGCGGGCGCATCTGAATTATCTGTTGACGTTAGGGATACGCCGGGAAGAGGCGTTTGGCCCTATGGCACTCTCTTTTATCAAGGAGGATGCATTCTATAGCGCAGGTCTTTTGCCGGAAGAGCAGTTCAGCCTCATCATGGCTACGGTCGATGCGTTGGCAATGGAGCCCAAACGTTTCAATATGAAGGTCGAGATGTTGAAACGGGCGCAGAGCCTGCTCAACAAAACCTCATTTGATAATCCGCAACTTGCCCGGCAACTCGATCAAGATATCAAGAAAACGGAAGCGGAACTGGGTATCTATAATGAAGCAATGCGCTCCGCTAAAGGAGAAGCGCAGGAACGGCAGAAATTGATCGTGCAAAGTGATGCGCCGGAATACTTCCTCGACATTGCACAAAAGAGGGCCAGCACTTATTACCAAAATAAATTTGGTTTAAATAAAGAGTCGAAAACTGCCCAGCATTTCGGCGGTGCCAAGAGAAAATTTGATCCGGATAATAAGGCGGTGCAAAAAGAGTTCCCCGGAGCCTGCGCTCCTTTTATGAATTCTCGCACCAACGCTTTTCATCTGATGATGCCATTCGATTTGAAAATCAGCAAAACTCCAGATGACCCGCTTGATGGCGGCATGCGAGCTTACTATGCAAAAATGGGTTACTCCTTTCCACTCGGATTCGAAATGGGAAAAATTTGCAGCTATGAGGATGGAGAGATACTGGACATTCCGCTGGACGACCCCAATCTTATTTTCTTATCCGTTTCGAGGGTCAAGGAAAAGGAGTTCCGCGCTGCGAACTATCCGGGTACTCCTGAAATACCTGCTGAATATGCCTACCCACGTGCGGTGTTGGGGCGTACCGGAACTCTGGGACCTTATATTCAATTGGTTTCTAATTTCAAAATCTGGTTCGATTCTTCCCAGATTTCGGTTCTGATACAAGGTGCCCCCGACCTGTATGAGTATGGTTTGGAAGGCGGATCGGGTATGATGGTCCGTAGTCACGCTGCCGATAAAATACCTGCTTATGTTGAAAACACATCGCAACCTTGGCAGGAGGGTTTGAGTTTCAACTTTGTAAACATTCACCTAACTTTGAGTCCGGGTAGGGAATCGGCAATGGTTCCGTATAATACGCCGCTTTTCACGGTTTATCCGGTGCTTCCCACGCAGAATTTCAAATGGGCAAACATATCTGATATGTGAGGAGTATAGGCAGTTAGACTTCCGATAATCCCGTTCCATCTCCGTACGTATTTCCCTTTCCGGTTACGCTATACTATTAAGAGTATATTTTAATTTAATTTTTCCATGACACTCTCTTCAAAAATAAGAGCAGGACTTGGACAGGCGGCATTTTTTCTGCTTGTCATCCTTGCGGCCCCAGCCTTGGCCTCAAAACCCGTTCAAATCACCTCCAATCCGGGTGAAGATTTTGCTCCGTCCGTTTCCCCGGATGGGAGTTTCATGGTTTATGTATCCGATACCTCCGGCAACCTTGATCTTTGGATGAAATATCTAGGTGTCGGTATCCAACCTCCTGATCGTCGTTTGACTTTTCACAGCACCGAAGACAAAAGCCCTGCTATCAGCCCCGATGGGAAAAAAGTCGCATTCGTGTCTCATCGCGGCGACCCACGCGGGGATATTTATATTCTTGATCTGCAAAATACCGATGACCCTATTGCTGTTGTCGAGGGTAAAGGGGAGGATATGGACCCCACTTGGTCAGCTGATCAGAAATTTATATTTTATGCTTCGCGCTCAACCCAAATTTCCATTTTCAAAAACAATCTGGCAAGTGGAAAGAAGTCGTTGGTCCTGAAAGAGGGGGGGATTAATCTTTCAACCTCTGCGAACGGTAAGTATCTGGCTTTTGTTACGGGAGATACGCATAGTGATTTAAAAGTTTTCAACCTTAAATCAAACTCTTTAATTGATGTTAGTCGAGGGCCAGAAATAGATGTGTCACCTGCCTGGTCAAACAATTTTCTTTTCTTCGCGCGTTACTCCGATGACACCAATCACGATGGACAGCTGACCATTGACGATAATCCTAATCTCTGGAAGCTGGAAATCAAAGCGGGTCGTGTGGGAAACTTGCGTCAATTAACAGATAGTTCTTCCTACGATTTTTCCCCTCGACCAGGTGCTAACGATGCCCTTCTATTTGCGTCACATCACAAAGGGTCCGTAGATATTTGGAAGCTCCCGCAATCGGGACGAGTTCCTTTAGAAAAAGACTCCTCTGCATCCTTAAAAAATATTGAAGATGCTTGTTTCGAACCTACCTATCTATGCGCCATGGTTCTGGCAAACCATATCCGCCAGTTTTCTGATTCACCAGACCTTGCGGAAACTCGCTATCACCTAGCTGTTTTAAATCTAGAATTGCAACACCTGGATTCCGCCAGGAAAATTTTAGATCGAATATTAGATGTCCACCCCGACAACAAAGAAATTACTGGATTGTCAGAAATTGAAATCCTTTTGTTGGATATTGGAAACGCATCTTTAAAAATAGATACCGGATTGAGCCATCTCGAAACGATTATAAATAAATATTCGGGACTTGCTCGAGTCGAAGCGCGGGGGTTTCTGGAAAAAGGTAAGCTTTCGCTTGTCAATAATGCTCCAGATCAAGCCTTGCAATATTTTCAAAAAATAGTCGGTAATTACCCTCAACAACGGAGTTTAGCGGCAGAGGCGGCATTCTTAAAAAGCCGGATATATGAATTGGTAGGCAATCGAGAAAAACAGGTCCAATCCTTTGTGCAAGTGGTACGAGATTTTTCGGATGTCCCCAAGTGGAAACAAAAAGCCATCGAAGCAATTCTTCACCTGCACGAAAAACAACTCACTCTGGAGAAGAAGGTATCGCGTTTACAGGCACTCACACAAACCTATAAAGATACTCCGCAGCTTGCGGCGGCAATTCAAAATCGTGTTGGGGCTTTATATTATGCCGCTGCTGAAAACCTGCTGGCAAAAGAAGCCTATAAAACAACAGCTAAAACTTATCAGCAGGATGAATCTTTTAAGGCTCGTTTTGCATTAGCAAGAATATATGCAGAAGAGGAAAACTTTGATGAAAGTCTGAGTATCTACCAAAAAATTTCAGATGAGCCTAAGGCTATAGAGGCTTTTTTAAATGAAGCTCGTGAAGGGCAAGTTAAAAAATCTTTGGATAAGGGTAATTGGGAGCTTCGCGTTGGAGAGGTCAAGTTGGCTTTCAAAACATTTTTAAAACTCATTGAATTCAGTCCGGATACGGTAGAAGCGCATCGAGGTTATCTGCAAGCGACATCTGCTCTTAAGAAAAGTGCTGATGCTGTGAAATTCTATAAGAAAAGAGTCGAGACCCGTTCAGACTCTGCCGCAGAACTTTATGCGCTTGGGCTAGCCTATACTTACCTTACTCCACCAGCATTGGATGCGGCAGAAGAAGAAATCGGTAAGGCTCTTACGCTAAATTCACAACAAGTCTTTTATCATCAGACCTTAGGCTGGATTTATGAACAGAAAGAGCGGCAGCAATCCGGTTTTCTTGAAAAGGCACTGCATGAATACCAGATTGCGTTAGCTCTCAATGATGAAAATGAAAACTCTCGAAATGAAGCCGATCTGCTTCTGAATTTGGGGAACGGGCATTATTTATTGAGCAATCTTCTCTCGGCTCGGCACTATTACCAAAAGCGTGAAGAAACTGGATTGGAATTTTTGAATGCAGAGAGGGAAGCTTTATACAGACAACGTTATGGCGAGGCATCTTTTAGGACAGGTGATTCGGTCAATGCGGTCAAGCAGTTCAAGCAGGCGATGAAGTTGGTTAGAAAGAAAAATGAGCCTGCACGGATGGCCGAGTTGCACGATCGTATTGCTTTAGCATATCAGGAAAAAAATGATTATGAACTTGCGGTGAAGCATTTTTCTGCAAGCTTGGAATTGAACCGGCAAACGGGAAACCAATCATCCCTGTCGCGGGCTCTTAGAAACATTGCTAATAATATTTATTCACAAAATCGTTTGCAACCAGACTCAGAAAAAATGAGCCGGGCTCTCAATTATTATTTCGAGGCCATTGATAAGCTCGAGAAATATGGTGTGGCGGATAGGAAAAAGAAGTCATCAGCATTAATCGAGGTCAACATAGAAGCTGGAATCAGTGACGATGTATCAGCCGCAGCATATGGGTTCGACAAAAGCGGTGAACAAAAACTTATTTTTCATTACATTGGGAAAATTTATGGAGACTTTGGTGATAACCAGAAGGCAATCGAATATTTTCAGAAAAAACTGAAACTGATACCCGAAGGGTTGGATGTAGAAAAAAACATTCCGGTTCTTCTTGAAAAGGCACTTCTGCTCAATCAACTGGGTAGATTTTATTTTCAATCTGGAGAAACTCGAAAAAGTCTGGAATATTTTAAGGAATCTTTTTCGTTATCAAAAAAACTCGATAATCGAAACGGTATGTCCGTCAATGCAGCGAATATGGCGCGTGCCGTATTGACTTTAAGTGTGAAAGGCAATACCAGAACCGAGGAGGTTATTGCATTTATACAAGAAGGTCTCGTTACCAGCGAAGCAACCTCGTCATTAATCTTGCATAATTATTTAGGTATGCTTTTGCATATGCAGGCTTTTAATCCGCGAGAACCTTCAAAGCTAAGCGATGTCGAACAGGTAAAAGCAAGCCTGGCGGGCTTGCGAAATAATATGACCCGCATTGGGAAATCAATTCAACACTTTGAAGTCGCATTAGAATTAGCAACAGGGGATGCTGAAAAGTATTTTCCTATAATAAAGCAGAATCTGGAATTGACCCGCCACCTTGCAGGGATGAAAGAGAAAAAGACTCCATGGATGCCACCTCTCAGCTTCCGTTGGCAATTTTATTATTTAGATGCGCTTAGATTAGCAAGTCCCAAACGCTTTCCTCGACTTTTGGATGCGGAAAAAGAGTTGGCGCGCCTGCCTTATCGCGCTATTTCTTCGGATCGTTCAACATTGGCGATGATTGAGCAGCTCTATCAGGAAATCACCTCACAATTGTTTGAACAAAAAAAATACAGTGAAGCATTCTTGTTTTCTGAAAAAGGTAAGAAGAGGATCGTTCAAGCATTGGCTCCAATTTATAAGTTTTCCAGCGAAGAGAGATTGGAATACTTTAATGAAATAAAAACGTATGCAGAGCAATTGTCGTCTTTAGAGGTCGAAGGTGCAGAAGATTTGTTGGATGAATATCAAGAGTTTATGGGGTTGGTTGGCGAAGATGACCCTGTGCTGGTCGATTGGGTGTCGCCGAATGTTCCGCCTGTAGAAGTTGTGCAATCGCTTTTGCGAAAGGGAGAAGTATTTATAAAATTACAAAGGCTAGGTAACGATATTCTTGCCTGGCAGATAAGCCGCGATAAAATTTCTGCAGGTCGTATTGCAGGGGACAAAGAATTCTTTCAATTAGTCAATCGGACGGCCAAGACCAATCCAAGTAAAGCCGATATTGAAGCATTGTCACAAAAACTCATCACTCCATTGCAGGATGCGATTGGCAATATGAAGTCTATTATTCTTTTGGCAGAGGGAAGTTTGGAGTTTTTGCCCTGGGCGGCTCTAAAGTTAAATGGAAAACCCTTGATCGAAACTTCACGACTGACGTTTGTTTCTTCGTTGTCACATTTTGTCCGCTCGGTTAACTCGCGAAACCTTTATAGCTCGCGCCTGTTAGCTGTTGAATCTCATTTGCCAGATAACGTGGAATCTTATTTTGCATCTGTGGTTAGTTTGAAGGGAGAAGAAGCGAGTCGAAAGTCATTTCTTGGTGAGTGGAATCATTTTGGTTTGGTCCAGATTGAAAGTCCTGTTCGTGTGTTTCGACATGAACCTCAATCATCGTTCATTGTTTTGAATAAGGAGCCTGCAAAGTTTCAGCGAATTTCTGTCGAGTCTCTGTATGCCGACGCCGTTGAGGCTCATTTGATAACCTTAACAGATGTGGAGCATGTATTTGATCCTCGGCTGGAGTTGTCTCCTACGGCTGTTTTGTTGCAGGGATTGACGTTTAAAGGATATCCCGGAACAGTACTTCATAGTGGAAGACCGGATTTTCAAGAAGAGTTCAATGAATATTTTACTGCGACTCTCAGCAAAGCCAATCCAGCAGAATCGTTACGACAAGCACAGATAGAACTGTCGAAAAAGCACCCTGAAAACCTGGATTGGGCTCGTTACCGGTATTATGGATTCCCCGGTATGAGCGATACGGAGAAACAAGCGTTCGCTATTAAGCATATTAAAGATAATGTGCTAAAGGGGGCCGCTGCCTCGAAGGCAGGTGAACTTCTTTCTACTATTAATTATCTTGAAAAAGCTTTGGTGCTGGCCCCTTTCGTGCCAGAAAAAGTGAACCTGGGTGAAAACTTCCAGGCCAAAACGATTGTCAAAGCTCTTGCCACTGCAGCTTGGAAGTTAGGAGATTACGAAAAATCCATTCATTATCAGAATAAAGTTTTGCCTTTTGTGCAAAAAGAGGAGGACCCTGAAGAGTTGGCAGAGGCGCATTATTTTTTGGGTCTGCTTTATTCGTTGGCAGAAAAATTTCCCGAAGCGGTAGAACATTTAAAAACCGCTCTTGCTATTTTTGAGGAATATGAAATCCTCGATCGACTGGCTCAAAGTTACAGTCAACTAGGCATCGTTGAAGAAAACGCTACAGAATATACCCGTGCGCTGAAAGCGTTCACGGCTTCGCAAAAAATAAATGAAGAGATAGGCGAAGATTTAAATCGTGCCCGAGAATTTCGCAGGATAGGAAAAATTTATAGTCTCCGTCTCAATCAATTTAAAGAAGCTAAAGAATATTTTTCCAGGGCTTATGACTTGTTCGTTGAATTGGAGCAAGTGGAACTTCAGGTTGAGTTGCTACTGGACTTGGGACTGGTTGCTGAAAAGGAAGGGGAATTTGACCGATCCTTAAATTATTTTTCACAAGCGCAGGTTCTTGCGGAGGAAAATAATTTCAAGCCAGGATTGTCGAAAGCATTATTGTATCAAGCTAACTCGCACTGGTTTCAGGGAGATTATCAGCAAGCTTTTCGTGCGCAGCGGCAGTCGTTGGAAATAGCCAAGTCCCTAAACGACAAACTGCGGCAAGCTTTTATTTATAACACGCTGGGATTGATCCATTGGACATTGAATGATCCTAAACGAGCTTTGAAAAATCTCCATCAGAGTCTCGACCTGGCAACCGAAATGCGTTCGCCGATAGATGTTGCATCGGCCCACAACAATATCGGATTGGTACACCGAAAAGAAAAACGCTTTGAAAAATCCCTCGAATCTTTCAATGAAGCGCTGAAACGCGATATTCAGCTTAAATCGAAATGGGGACAGGGCTACACCCACCGCAATATGGGGATGAGTTTGATGCGTTTGGGAAAGCTCGATGACGCCGCCGAACATTTTAATCAGGCGATGAGTTTCAGTGGTGAAATCGGCGATCGCACGAATGTTGTAAAAATCATGCTGGAATTAGGGCATCTGGCGTTAGAACGAAAACAATGGCAGGAGGCGGTGCCGTTGTTTGAAAAGACTTATGCGTTGTCATCTGAGATCAATGTCAAGGAGGTGAGTTGGCGGGCCTTGCGCGGGCAGGGATTCGCCCTTATTCAGTTAAAGAAAAATGATTCAGCCGTAAAAGTGTATAAGGAAGCCGTAAAAATTGTCGATGCCATGCGTGCCGCTATTAAAGTAGAGGAGTTTCAAAACGGATTCCTCACTGACAAGCAGGATGTTTACAAAGAGTTGATCTTATTACTTCTGGATATGGGTAAGATCGAAGCCTCTTTTCAATATGCAGAACGGGCAAAATCGCGAAGTTTTATTGACCTACTTGGCAATCAAAAAATCAGTTTGAAAAATGATGTCAGTCAAAAACTATACGATGCTTTGACTCGGCAGAAATCCCATATCCGAGAAACAGAAGAAGCTTTCGCTGCTGCACGTTCAACTGAGAAGGAGGAAGAAGCAAAAGATCTCAGCGGAAAACTGGTGGAGGCGAGGAGTCTCTATCAGAATATGCTGATCGATGCTAAAGAGCAGAGTCCGGAAATTTCAAATTTTATTACGGTGGATGCTATTACTTTAAAAGAGTTGTATGGCTTGCTTGAAGATAACGTCGCATTGGTGGAATATCTGGTGACCAAAAAAGAACTTGTTGCCTGGGTGGTAGCAAAGGGAAACATCAATGCAGTTCGCGTCCCCATAACAGAAAATGATTTAAACGCGCTTATCGCTGATTACCGCGAGCGGATTCAGAAAATTGCCCCTGTAGAAGATCAAGCGAAACGGTTACACGCTCTATTGGTTGAGCCTTTGCAGGTGTTTATAAAGGGTAAGCGGATGCTGGGTATTGTGCCGCATGGACACCTTCACTATATTTCGTTTTCTTCCTTGAAAGATGAAGAGAGTTATTTGTTTGAGCGGCATCCACTATTTTATTCCCCTAGTGCGTCGGTTATGCAGTTTACTTTCAAGAAAAAAATGGCACGCAGTCGCGACATTAAGGTTCTGGCGTTGGGGAATCCCGACCTCGGCGACTTTAATTACGACTTGCCACTGGCAGAGATGGAAGCCAACGCCATCAAATGGGACTTTCCGAAAATTGATGTTTTAACCCGAGAAAATGCTACCGAGAGTTGGTTGAAGAAAAACATCGGCGACTATCAAATCATCCATGTTGCCTCACACGGTGAGTTCGATCCGATCAACCCTTTGTTCTCTTCCTTGAAATTGACGCGGGATAAAACCGATGACGGTAATTTTGAGGTCAATGAAGTTTTTGGGCTTGATATCAAAGCAGACATCGTGACACTCAGCGCTTGCCAGACCGGTTTGGGCGACCTCGTTGGCGGCGATGAGTTGGTAGGGCTCAACCGTGCATTTATCTATGCCGGTACACACGCAATCTTATCTTCGCTGTGGAGAGTCAGCGACATCTCCACAGCGGTCCTTATAAAACATTTTTACCGCAACTACGGGAAGGAAGATAAAGCCGAGAGCTTGCGCAAGGCACAACTTCTTGTCAAACGGTTTTACCCACACCCTTCCTATTGGGCCGGATTCAATCTGACCGGAGACTACCGATAGCCGACTTTAGTTGCGGCTATTCATTAAGCCTTCAGGAAATTGTGCGTCCAGCCTTCTTTTCATATCTTTAGAGACTGTCTGCTTTCCTGCACCTTGAAACGTACTTTTTTTCTCATTATTCTGAAAAATTTCCCAGTGACGTTGGTGCAACATCTCTTTTGAAATAACGTCTTTTACCTTTCCATTAGCATTATAAATTGTGACTGGAAATAGCATTTGATGTGCCTCCCTTCAGTCTAGAGTGGGATATTCAACCTCTCTAACCCTAAGATAGGTCGCACCTAGTTTATTTGCCAGCCTGAATTCTGTGTTTTTGCTCTTTGATAAAAATATTTAGTTAGAAACTGGACATTTAAAAGAAAGATATCTATCCTAATATAATGCACGAATTATTTTATTGCAGTTTCGCAACCAGAGATATGTCCGATACCGATTTATTGGATATCCTGGAGACATCCAGAAAAAGGAACGCCGAAGATAGTATCACAGGCATTCTTATTTATTGGGCAAGGACAAGGCAGTTTATGCAGATTTTAGAAGGAAGCGAAAAAGCTATTTTTGATTTGTATGAAGATATAAAAAAGGATGATCGGCATAAGAGCCTTAAGCTGATCTACAATGGAGAGATACCTGAAAGATGTTTTACGAATTGGACTATGGGATTTTCTAAATTTGAATCGATTGATAAATCCCAATTGGAGGGATTCTCTGGTTTTCTTGAAAAAGGATTTACCGATGAGTTGATTAATGGGCACCCTTCAACAGCAATCAATCTTTTTCAGTCATTCAAAGAATTATTGCCTAAAGAAGAAAAACCTTAGCTACTGGTGGGTTGATTTTTTTGGCGTTCCAGAGCGCGTTGTTTGCGGGCTTCTTTTTTGTTCATTTTCGTTTTCACTTTTTTCTCTACTACCGGCTCACCCTCCCAACCGACTTTTTCGAGAAAGTCTTCGTAGCCGCCATGAAAATACTCCGCATGGCCGCGATGGAAAATAATCAAATTTTTGGCGAGAGCTTTAAGAATAAGCTCAGAGTGAGTTACAATTACTATCGCACCCGCATAATCGTTCAGTTCTTCAATCAAGGATTCTATCGACTCTACATCCAGATGATGAGAAGGCTCATCCAGTAGTAGAAGGTTGGTGGGGTGAGAAATTATTTTCCCAAGTAGAACACGGCTTCTTTCACCTCCCGAAAGTACGTTCACCTTTTTTTTGCTCATGTCGCCGTCAAACATCATGGCTCCACATATACTGTGTGCGGCCTGTAAAGACAGACTGGGATTGGAACGGAGTATCTCGTCGAGGACTTGGTTGTCTGGTTGGAGTCGGTCGATGTTGGTCTGACCAAAATGCCCGATGTTGACGGAAGGATGTGGCGTAATATCTCCCGCGGTAGGGGTTAGCTCTCCTGCCAGACAATTTAACAAGGTTGACTTACCTTTGCCATTGGCACCGATAATTCCAATACGGTCATTTTTGCCAATGGAAAACGAGACATCTGAAAAAATATTGTTTTCGGTTTTGCCCCCATATGAGAATGACAGACTTTTGATGTTCATAAGGGTTTTGCCAGGGCAGGCGAGATAGTTGAATCGGAATCCCAGGTTTTTTTCTGCGCTGAGTTTTTCCATCGTTCCCATTTTTTCCATCATCTTCAGTCGCGATTGCGCCATGGTGGCCTTAGAGGCTTTGGCGCGAAACCGATCTACAAGGTTCTGCATTTCCCGACGTTTGTTCTCCAGATTTTTGCGGGTCTGCTCATAGGTTTCCTCTTCCTGAATGATCATTTCATAGAATTTAATAGTCCCGCCCTTGACCTTTCTCGCTTGTTTGCGATGCAGGCCTAAAGTATGGGTGGTGACCTTATCCATAAAGTCGCGATCATGAGTGATGAGAATCATTTCTCCGGGCCACTTAACCAGATATTCCTTGAGCCAGCGAAGAGAAAGGATGTCGAGATAGTTGGTCGGCTCATCAAGCAAAAGCATATTGGGATCGGCTAACAATGCTTTGCAAAGGTTGATACGCACCTGAAATCCACCGCTGAAGGTAGAAGGGTCCTTTTGAAAATCCGGTTCCGAAAAACCGAGACCGGAGAGAATGATCTCTGCCTTGTAATGATCCCATTGCTTTTCTGCGGGTAGAGCTTGAATACATTCTGCAAGAACGGTGGGTTGGGTGAAATGAATATGTTGCTCCAAGGCCCCTATCCGGTAGCCTTTGGGGGTAGAGAGTGTTCCAGCATCCTGTTTCTCACTGCCCAAAATCATGCGGAATAACGTGGATTTCCCAGTCCCATTTTTTCCCACAAGGCCAATGCGTTCGCCGGGATTGATGAGAAACGATACGCCGTCGAATAAAACTTGAGGCCCAAAAGATTTTTCAATATTGCTGGCTATGATCATAATTACAGGATATAGAAGACGGCTTAGTATTTTATAAGGAAAAGAAGAACGAGGCCTGACTATGGAGGGTACCCGTACTGCTGAAGTTCTAATTTAACTAGTATAGCAGAAATTTTATTAGGGTCTAGCCGGAACTGCACCCACAGCCGATTTCAGCCGTGCGTATCGTTTGTGGGGAAGAGTGAGATTATTTGAACGAAGGTAGCTCAATCACCCGTTCCTTAGATTTTGATTTTTTCAGCTCCCTTGGCAATGAAGAAAGTATCTCTTTATGCAGAGCTTCAATAATGCTTTTTTTAAGGTAGTTTCGGCTGTAAACAACACTGACTTCGCGAATTGGGGCAGGGGACTTAAAAAACCGGACTTTTTTCTTTTGCTCGCTGGCTGACATTCCCAAAATAGCCAGTGAGGGCAGTAGAGTGTAACCGAAGTTTTGATCGACCAACCGTTTTAATGTCTCCAAATTTCCACTTTCAAAGGTCAGATTTTTATTTTTGGAACCTTTGCCTTTGACTCTTTTGCAAATTTCAATCGCTTGGTCTCTGAAACAATGGCCTTCGTTCAAAAGCCAAATGTCGTCCAAGCTTAAATCTTTATCCGAAACCTGTGAAAGAGAAAGCAGGGGATGTTTGGGTGCAAGATATGCTAGGAAGGGATCGTTGAATATTGGCCATTCGACAATCCCTTTGTGATTTAAAGGTGTCACCAAAATCCCGCCGTCTATTTTGTCTTCCTTTAGCATCTTTATAATTTTCTGGGTTTGCATCTCTTCCACTATCAAATTGACAGCTGGGTAAGTTGTCGTGAATTTTTTTAGAAATAACGGCAACAGGTAAGGTGCCAGAGTCGGAATAATCCCCAACTTAAATTCACCGCTAATCTCTCCCTTTTCTTCCTTAATGAGTTCTTCAATTCTTTTAGCTTCCTGAATCACAACTTGTGCTTGCTCGATAACTATTTGCCCAATCGCCGTTGGTTCTACTGGTTTTTTTGAACGATCAAATAGAGTCACCCCTAAATCATCTTCCAGCTTCTGGATCTGCATGCTGAGTGTTGGTTGAGAGATAAAGCAGGATTTCGCGGCCAAACCAAAGTTCCGAGCCTGAGCAACTGCGGTGACATATGAGAGTTGAGTGAGTGTCATAGATTTCATCTATGTAATTATAATAACAATCGATTAGACTAATCAAGGGAAATTGCCAATAATTAGCTTATGAAATTAAAAATTTATAAAGGAGACAAGCAAATGAAGCTATTAAAGATAGTCGGCAAAATTCTCACATTAGGAGGTGTTTTTCTGCTCACGGTTACTCTGGCCGGGGTCACTCTGGCATCTGAAACCGAGTATGACCTTGAAATTCCTCTCGGGTTGGATGAAGACCTCTTTCATGTTCCTAAAGATAATCCTTTGACGAAAGAAAAAGTGGCGCTGGGTCATCTTCTCTATTTCGATAAACGTTTGTCAATGAATGGGACTATTTCTTGCTCCACATGCCATATGCCAACCCTGGCTTTCACGGATGGACAACCTGTTTCTACTGGAATTCATCGACAGCAGGGAGGTCGAAGTGCCCCTACATCTATTAATCGAGGTTTTAGTAAGGCTCAGTTTTGGGATGGACGAGCGGCGACACTCGAGGACCAGTCTGTGGGGCCATTGACCAACCCCGTTGAGCATGGTTTTGTCAATAATGATGAAGTGGTTTCCACCTTAAACAAAATCGCAGGATACAAAAAGCTTTTCAATGAAGCCTTTGGAACAAGCTCTATCACTATTCAGCAGGTAGGGAAGGCTATTGCTTCTTTTCAACGAACTCTCATTTCCGGTAACAGTCCTTTTGATCGGTTTGACTGGGATGGGGAAGAGAAGGCAATTTCTGAAGCGGCTAAACGAGGTAAGAAACTATTTTTTGGTAAAGCCCGTTGCAACCTTTGCCATTTCGGAACTAATTTTTCCGATGAAAAATTTCACAATATCGGCATTGGTTGGAAAGGTGAGGCGGTTGATGTTGGCAGGTATCACGTGAGCCACGATAAAAACGACATCGGTGCATTTAAAACGCCAACCTTACGCGAAATTTCAAGAACCGCTCCTTATATGCATGATGGTCGGTTCGTAACTTTAAAGCAGGTG
>JAJDAW010000089.1 GCA_029261635.1 Nitrospinaceae bacterium | reverse complement strand
GTGCACCCATAGGTTAATATCCTTTGCCAACTGCCACTTACTTTTACTATCTACTGAGAGTTCTCTTGCCAAAGCCCGGATCATTGGATGATGTGACTGAACTTCGGCGGTCTCTTCCAAGTATTTCGGGGCTGGTTCTTCTTTTTTTCCAGAAACTTGCCCGATTATCTTCGGCTCACTTTTAACCCTCAAAGTGGTGACGTAATTTCCATCCGCCTGTTTTTCAGATTTTACTATTGATTGCCTATGGTCTTCTGGGATCGAGTCCAGCGAAACCACCGGATGAATCTGATAAATCAGATCATATTTTTTGTAGGGTCGAGGTAAAGGTTTATGGGGTTTCACCAGACTCATCGTAATGATGCTGCTGATCGTCATCGCCTCGTCAATTTTTTGCGCCTCTTCCCCTTCTTCCTTAAACGATTCGAAACCCATATCAGTAGTTTCGCGATAAACGGAGCCATCGCTGGCCACCCACATCGTTGACTCCATGCCACTGAATCGCTGACGGATGACAAAGGTATCCACCGATTCGCCACGGTATTGCAGCGTTTCTTTGCGCAACACTTCATATTGCAGATCCACTACCAGTTGCAACGGTTCCACAAATAAGGGCAACTCGCCTTTTTGCCCGACACGAAGGCCGTCCGAAATCAAATTTAAAAGAAAAGTCGAAGAAGGAACTGTTGAAGGAGTGAACTCAAGGGTTTTTTCTTTATCGTAACCCAACGATTTGGTTCGATAACGCAGTTCATTCCCTGTCAGCGTGCCTTCGACTTGTTGTCGATGCCCGGAGATTTCCTGTAACAGCGAAAAACTCAACAACTTGTAATCCAGTCCGAGTCGTGTTGTTTGTTTGATAGTGGTGGATTGATCTACCGATTTGGAACGGATTTTAAAAAATACGGTGGAATCCGTCACAATGCCATCGGGGCTCCAGCGGGTAACCGATTTGGAGAATCCCATCTTTTTCCCCTGATAGTAGGTACCGAGCCAATCCTCCCGCTCTCCGGTTCCCTCGAACAAGGGTTGAGAATGAACGGTACTGGCGAAAACCAGAAGAAGTATGTTTAAGAAAATTTTCATCATGATCTGCTTTATTGGAACATGGTAAAACAGGAACCACAAGGTTTTGTTGGCAAGAATATGGACAGACGTGCTAATATGATTTTTTTACATTTTATGCAATTTCTATCAAATAAAATCCTATGATTGACCCCCATAAGGTCCCGACCTACCTGACTTTTGATGATGTTTTATTGCTCCCGGCTTATTCTAAAGTCTTGCCAAATAATGTAGATCTTTCGACCCGTTTGACCCGAAAAATCAACCTAAAATGCCCGTTGATCGCGGCACCGATGGACACCGTAACTGAAACAAATTTAGCTATTGCTCTGGCGCAAGAAGGGGGAATCGGCATCATCCATCGAAACTTGCCTCCAGAAAGACAACGCAAGATGGTAGATAAGGTCAAACGTTCGGTGAGCGTTATGATCCCCGACCCGATCACCATGGAACCCGATCAAAAAATCAGCGAAGCTCTTGAGGTCATGAAAAAATACAACATCACGGGCATTCCCATCACACAGAAGAAAAAACTGGTGGGCATTTTGACCAACCGTGATTTGAGATTTGAAAAAAATCTTAACAAAAAAATCAGTTCCCTGATGACCCAGGAAGATCTGGTCACCATTCCCGAAGGCACCCCTCTTTCGAAATCGAAAGAAATTCTGCACGACAACCGAATCGAAAAACTATTGGTGGTCGACAAGAAGGGACACCTGAAAGGGTTGATCACGATCAAAGATATAGAAAAGTCAGAACAGTTCCCAAATGCCGCAAAAGATAAAAAAGGCAGACTGTTAGTGGGGGCTGCACTGGGCGTTACTCAGAACCCGGTAGAACATATTGAAGACCTGGTGCGAGTTGGGCTTGACGTTCTGGTCATTGACAGCGCACACGGCCATTCTGAAAAAGTTTTAAGCACCATTCGCGAAATTAAAAAAGCCTTTCCAAAATTACAAATCATTGGCGGCAACGTCGCCACGGCAGAAGGCACCGCGGCATTGATAAAAGCCGGTGTTGATGCAGTGAAAGTGGGAATCGGCCCTGGCTCCATTTGCACCACACGAGTCGTGAGCGGTGTTGGCGTTCCACAAATTTCGGCTGTTGCCGAATGTGTAAAGGTAGCGGAAAAGAAAAACATCCCTGTCATATCTGATGGCGGCATAAAATTGTCCGGCGATGTTACCAAAGCTATCGCAGCCGGAGCCAGCACAGTGATGATCGGCTCTTTATTCGCTGGCACCGACGAAAGTCCTGGCGAAAAAATTCTTTATCAAGGCAGAAGCTATAAAGAGTATCGCGGCATGGGTTCGATCGGCGCGATGTCACAAGGGTCCAGCGACCGTTATTTCCAGGAACTAGAATTATCTGAAAGCAAACTGGTACCTGAAGGAGTGGAAGCACGCATCCCATACCGAGGTGCCCTTTCGTTCACAGTTCACCAATTACTCGGGGGACTGCGCGCCGGGATGGGTTATTGTGGCGCTGCTTCCATTGACGAATTAAGAAAAAAGGCTTCGTTTATTAAAATCACTTCTTCTGGACTGCGCGAAAGTCATGTCCACGATGTGATCGTCACCAAAGAAGCTCCTAATTATCATATCGAATGACGAAAAAACTCCGCAAAGCATGACAGACCTACTGCACGAACAAAAAATTCTAATTCTCGATTTCGGGTCACAGTACACCCAGAACATCGCCCGCAAAATCCGCGAGTGCGAGGTGTATTGCGAAATCCATCCCTGCACCATGACGATGGACAAGATTTCGGAATTCAAGCCAAAGGGGATTATTCTTTCAGGGGGGCCTGCTAGTGTTCTCGATGAAGATTCTCATCTATGCGATCCCAAAATATTTAAATTGGGAATTCCTATTTTAGGTATCTGTTATGGCATGCAGCTCATCACGCATCTATTAGGAGGAGAGGTCCACCCTTCAGAACATCGAGAGTTTGGTCGCGCAGAATTGATGCTGAAAGAATTTTCGCATCTATTTGAAGGCGTTAAAAACAACTCCACCGTATGGATGAGTCACGGCGACCGCATCTCTAAACTACCAAAGCAATTCAAACCTATCGCTTTCACGGGCAATTCGCCGTTGGCAGCCATTGAGAACCCGATAGCCCATATTTATGGCATCCAATTCCACCCAGAAGTGGTGCACAGTGCTGAAGGCGAAAAAATTCTCAGAAATTTTCTTTTCAAAATCTGTGAATGCGCTGCCAACTGGAAAATGGAATCGTTAGTCGATTACATGATCGAAAACATACGCAAACAGGTTGGCAACGAAAAAGTGATCTGCGGGTTGAGCGGCGGGGTTGATTCCTCAGTAACTGCCGTGCTGATCCACAAAGCTATCGGTGACAACCTTTACTGCCTGTTTATCGACAATGGACTCCTCCGCACAGGTGAAAGAGACAAGGTAGAGAAAACCTTTCGCGACAATTTCAATATCAACCTGGATGTGATCGATGCCTCCGACCAGTTCCTAAATAAACTGACAGGCGTGACAGACCCCGAACAAAAAAGAAAGTCCATCGGCAATACCATTATTGACGTGTATGAAGAAGAAGCGAAACGACTGGGCGACTTCACTTATCTCGCACA
>JAJDAW010000088.1 GCA_029261635.1 Nitrospinaceae bacterium | reverse complement strand
GCGGCGCGGCGGTTGCCAGTTTTGGGCTTGCAGTAAATAGAAAGTTCAAGCAGGGCGAGGAGTGGAAAGAAGAAGTCTGTTTTGTTGATATTACGGTTTGGGCAAAGCAGGGTGAAAACTGTGCCCAATATTTGAATAAAGGCAGCCTTGCATTTATTGAAGGGCGGTTGAACTACCAGACTTGGGAGGCCGATGGCGGCCAGAAGCGAAGTAAGCTGGAAGTGGTAGCCAACAATGTACAATTCTTAACCAAACAAGGTGCGAAGATGGATATGGGCCCAGGCTCAACACCTGCTCCGGACGCTGACGATATTCCATTTTAATTAAACTAAAGATAAAAGAAGGTAACTATGGCTGAGACAAAAAAACGTTCATTTTTTTCATCAAAAATCTGTCGCTTTTGTAACGATGATGAAAGCAAGGTTTATATAGATTTTCATGACATAAAGGCATTAAAGCCCTTGATTTCTGAGAGGGGAAAAATTGTTCCCTCGCGAATTTCAGGTAATTGTGCGAAGTGTCAGCGGTTGTTGACCCGAGCAATTAAAAAAGCGCGCAATATCGCTCTGCTACCTTTCTCGGTTCAGCACTGATTTTGACCCAGGAGCGACGGCATTTATTGTTGCCTGTAGTTCTGGTTTTTGCGCTTTTATTTGCCTTGGCAGTTTTTCCGCCCTTGGGGGCAATGGTTGGGGTGCTGTCGCCGTTTCCGCTGGTTTTTATTTTTTTGCAGCGGGGCAAACAAGCTGCGGCAGTTTTGATGGTCCTGATTTTTGGCGTTCTTTGGTTCCTCGTAGGCGAGAAGCAGGCGTTGTTGTTCATGGCAGAATATGCTGTGATGGCGCTGGTGTTAGGCGAAATGATCCGGGCGCGGTTTCCTGGAGATTGGTGCATTGGCGCATCGTCTTTGGTTTCAGCAGGGGTTTCAATTTTGCTTCTGGTAGCTCTGTTAGGAGATCAGGACACTACCGTCAAAGAATTTTTTGAAAAGCAGATACGCGCGCATTTCGTTCAGTCGATAGAAACTTTTGAAGCGGCTGGCGATAGTAAGGTAGACATCGCGGACATGAAGGCGTTTGTTGAGAAAACGGTAGGTGGGTTTGCTTCTGCTTATCCCGCGTTTGTACTCATCGGTTCTCTCATAAGTGCCATGGCGAATTACGGTTTATTGCGGGTTGTTTGGGGGCGTATTTACGGGCCGGGAATGTTCTCGGAGCGCACTTTCGCCGAATGGATTTGCCCGGAAAATTTAGTTTGGGGTTTTATAGTATCCAGTGCTGCATTATTCCTGGGGCAGGGAATGGTAGCGGATGCAGGCCTGAATTTATTTGTTGTAATGATGGTCATCTATTTTGCTCAGGGTATGAGCATTGTGACTCATTTTTTGCAGGCCAGAAAAGTCCCTTTGTTTCTTTGGATTGCTCTTTTTATTTTAATATTCGCACAACCCCTTTTTATCGGACTGGTAGCCGGCATTGGCGTGTTCGATATCTGGGTGGATTTCAGGAAAATTAGAAATCCATTGCCAGAGGAAGAAGCTTAAGGGGTTCAGGAAAGGAAAAATTTTTATGAAGCTGTTGTTGAAAGAAGATGTAGACGGTCTCGGATTTTGTGGTGAAGAAGTAGAAGTTAAAGACGGATATGGAAGAAACTTTCTTATCCCGAAAGGCAAAGCTCTGCTTGCAACACCAAATAATCTTAAGGCTTTCAATCATCAAAAAAGAATTGTTCAGGCTAAGGTCAAAAAGGTTACCGGTATTGCTCAGGAAGTCGCGGATAAAATCAGTGCGGCGGCTATTCAGATTAAGAAAAAAATGGGCGATGGCGGAAAAATGTTTGGTGCGGTTACCGCGCAGGAGATTTCTGATTTGCTTAAAGCAAAAGGAATCGAAATTGATCGGCGAAAAATCCAAATTCAGGACCCGATTAAGAAGGCAGGCGAGTATTCTATCCCCGTCAAGCTTCATCCTGAGGTGACAGCCGAGATTAAACTTACCGTCGAAGGCGAGAAGGTCGTTGAAAAAGCCGAAGTAGAAGGTAAAACAGAGGCCGAAGGAGAAGCTAAGACAGAAGAAAAAACAGAAGCGACTGAAGAACCGCAGGAAAAAGAAGCAGAATAATTTCCAGCCCATTCGATTGAGTCATAAGAATCATGGCAGACGCTCTGACCGAAATTTCTCTGAATAAACTTCCTCCTTATAATAAGGAGGCGGAGCAGAGCGTATTAGGGTCTTGCTTGCATTCTGCTGATGCTATCGCCAAGGCACTCGAAGTTCTCTCCGAAGAAGATTTCTATAAGGCGGCGAATAAAAAAATATTTATTGTCATGCGGGAACAGTTTGAGGCCAATGAGCCAATCGATGTTCTCGCTATCGCTGATCGATTACGAAAAAAAGATGAGTTAGACAATGTAGGAGGCCTCGAGTACCTGAGCCTTCTTGAGGACTATCTTCCTACCGCTACAGCTGTCAGCCACCACGCAAAAATCCTTAGAGAAAAAAAGATTCTTAGGGATCTCATCCAAACCGCTACCGATATCGTTTCCAATAGTTACAGCGACAGGGATGATGTGGACACGCTTTTGGATAAGGCAGAGCAGTCCATATTCGAAATTTCAGAGAAGAGGACCAAGGCCAGTTTTTTCAAACTCCCTGATATAATCCGCGAAAACGTTTCGAATCTGGAAAAACTTTCCATGAAGCCGGGGCTGGTGACGGGTGTTTCTTCTGGGTTCGCCGATTTGGATGGTATGACTGCTGGTTTTCAACCGTCAGACCTGATTATTCTCGCCGCTCGCCCCAGTATGGGTAAAACAAGTTTCGCTTTGGATATTGCCCGTTACGTTTCTCTGCATGAGAAAATTCCTACCGCAATTTTTAGTCTGGAAATGTCCAAGCAACAACTGGGCGTGCGTTTGCTTTGTTCTCAAGCTCGAGTAGACTCATCGAAAGTTCGCACGGGTTACCTTGCGAAAAGCGATTGGCCAAAAGTTCATGAAGCTGGGAGCAGGCTTTCCGAGGCGAAAATGTTTATTGATGATAGTGCGGCTCTGTCTGTGTTGGATGTCCGAGCTAGAGCACGTCGACTTGCCGCAGAACAACCGTTAGGCCTCATCATTATCGATTATTTGCAGTTGATGCATGGCAGAGGGGGCACGGAAAGCCGACAGTTGGAAGTTTCAGATATTTCTCGCGGACTTAAAGCGTTAGCAAAAGAAATCAACGTGCCGATCATTGCGCTTTCACAGTTGAGTCGCGCCGTTGAAAGTCGAACGGATAAACGGCCTATGCTTTCAGACTTGAGGGAGTCAGGTTCGATAGAGCAGGATGCGGATGTGGTTATGTTTATTTATCGTGATGTAGTTTATAACCCGGAAACAGATGATCCGGGGAAAACTGAAATTTTAATCCGCAAACAACGTAACGGTCCTATTGGCGATATTAAATTGCATTTCGAAAACCAATTTACTCGTTTCTTTGACCGGGCCGAGAGAAATGATGCGCCCCCTCAAACAAACTCTCCTGACTTTACTGGTTTTTGATGGGTAGTGATTGGAGTTAGAAAATATCTACACTCGGTCTTAACCAACAAGAAAAACTTATGGTAGTAATATCCTTCCTGTTAATTTTCGGAATCCTATTTAGTCCTTCTCCCTTGTTAGCACAAGCTCATCCTGGCTATGAAAAATTTAATTTGTCTGAGAAAGATGAAGCCCAAATTCTTTTTGCCAGGAAGCGCTATAAAGAGTCTATTGAAAAGTTTAAAGGTGTACTGAAGTCGGAAGGGGAGGCCAGCATTACTTTTCGAATGATGTTGAAAGCCTGGAAAGCGATTGAGGGTTTGAGTGATGCCGAACAGTTTCTACAAAGCTACAAGGCGTCAAATAAAGACTCTACTCATATCTGGTATGCGTTTGGGTATTTAAACTATCTTAAGACAGACAATGGGAAAGCTGAGAAAAATTTTGAGAAGGCTCTAAAAATAGACCCGGAAAATGGCCTTGCTTTGAATAATTTAGGCGCTATTTTCTCAGAAAAAAAAGAGTATGTTCAAGCGATTGAGAAGGTGAAAAGAGCAATTCAAACGGACCCTAATGAATCCATGTTCTTTTCAAACCTGCAAAAAATTTATATGGAAATGGGGGAGCCAGATCGGTTTATAAATGAATACAAAAACCTGCTGCAAAAGAACTCAAAAAAACTTACTTTGGGATACGGTAAAACTTTGGTGCGGGGTATGCGGCAAAGGGCGTTTGGATCCTACTCAAAAGGTGATTTGAATAATGCGATTCTTGGATTTGAAGATATGCTGAAAATTTACCAAGAGATAGAAGATGTAAATGGCCAGGTCCCGGCTCTATTTAGTTTGGGGCTTCTTAACGAAGAAAAAGGAAATGTTCAAAAAGCTCAGAAATACTTTTCCGATGTACTAGCAATTAACCCAAATCACATTCAGGCAAGGGACAAAATAGAACCATTAGATTGACAATGAGGTTCAGTCTCTCTTTGGGTGGGGTTGTCCAAAAAATCTGATTTTTCGGGTTTATTCTCCTTGGAGGGTTTTGGGGATTTAACTATTGACAAATAAGGGGTTTAAGCGTTAGGATTGCAAGGTTTACAGGGTTTTCAATTTCCAGTTAAGGAGAGAGGGTGCAAAAAGACGATTTTACCATAGTTGTATTCCCTGGGGCATTGGGTTCCCCCAAAAAAATCTGCCTGCCCAAGAAGTTTGCCAAACTTGGGTTTATGGTCACCGGAGTTCTTTTTGTTGCATTTTTAGGTTCCTCCGTTTATTTCGTTCAGCAATATTTACAGTTGCAGGGCAATGAAACGGAATTGGTCAAACTCCGTAAGGAATCAAAAATAAGAAAAATTCAGGTAGAAAAATTTTCTCATCAGGTTAAGAATTTTGAAACTGAGATGGCTCGACTGGAACGTTTTGAGAAAAAGTTGCGGGTTATCACGGCACTTGAAAACTCTCCAAAATCTGTAGAAAAAAATTGGGGTGTTGGTGGTCCTTATGGATTGACCACTAGTAGCTTCAACACTTCAATGGGACGCGGTGCTGCAAGCATGGTCGAGCGTTTGTCTAACGGCTTGGACCATTTAGACAAGCAGGCAAAAATTCAAAGCATCAGTTTTCAGGAACTGGATAATTTTTTTAAAAATCAGAAGTCACTTCTTTCTTCAACACCCTCGATCTGGCCTACTCGTGGCTGGGTAACATCGGGATTTGGTTTTCGTAAATCACCCTTTACGGGGTTGCGTGAAAAGCATGAGGGATGGGACATTGCTGCACGTTCTGGATCGCCTGTTAGAGCCACCGCTGACGGTGAGGTTGTTGTCGAAGGTAGAGAATACGGCTACGGCAACATGGTTGAAATTAATCATGGGTACGGTGTGGTGACTCGTTATGGACACAACTCAAAACATTTGGTTAAAGTGGGCGACCGTGTCAAGCGAGGGCAAGTGATCTCTCTGGTTGGGAGTACGGGAAGGAGCACTGGGCCGCATTTGCATTATGAAGTTTTGTTGCATGGTGTTTCTGTAACCCCAAAAAACTATATCCTGGAAGATTGATAATCCACTAATACATTGAGTTGGTTTCTGATACATTTCCTCCCCACTCGAACATTTTTTCTTCATAACTTGAACGGTACTTGCTGCTTGTAATCTGGCAGGATTTGTATTCTTCCCTATTTATAAAATTTTTCTGGTTTAAATTGCTATGGTATTTGGGCTCATAAAAAAAATGATTGGTACCCGAAATGATCGGGAGATTAAACGTATCCAGGTCATAGTGGAATCGATCAATGGCTGGGAAGATAAAATCAAACCCCTTACCGATGTCGAGTTAAAAGAAAAGACAACTGAGTTCAAAGATAGAATTTCTAAAGGCGAAACGTTGGATGAACTTCTTCCTGAAGCATTTGCTGTAGTTCGTGAAGCAAGTTGGCGAACTCTTGAAATGCGACATTTTGATGCTCAGATGATTGGCGGGATCGTTTTGCACGAGGGGAAAATCGCCGAGATGAAAACCGGTGAAGGAAAAACCCTGATGGCCACTTTACCAGTGTACCTAAATGCACTGGGAGGGAAGGGTGTTCATGTCGTTACCGTAAATGATTATTTGGCGACCCGGGATAGTGAATGGATGGGAACTGTATACAAATTTCTTGGGCTTTCCGTCGGCATGGTTTATCACGATATCCCTGAAGAAGAAAGAAAAGCTGCATATAACTGTGACGTGCTCTATGGAACCAATAATGAATTTGGTTTCGATTACCTGCGTGACAATATGAAGTTCTCCAAGGATCAAATGGTTCAGCGGGAATTGAATTTTGGAATCATTGATGAAGTTGACAATATTTTGATCGATGAGGCGCGAACTCCGTTGATCATCTCCGGCCCCGCAGAGGAATCTACTGACAAATATTATACGGTTAATAAGTTGGTTCCCGGTTTGAAAAAGGAAGAGCATTACACGATAGATGAAAAAGCCCGGACTGCATCCCTTACTGAAGCAGGGATCGCCAAGATGGAGAGCGATCTGAATATCGATAACCTCTATGATCCTTCGAATATTGAAACTCTTCATTGCCTGAATCAAGCTGTGAAAGCACATGGAATTTTTAAAAACGAAGTGGATTATGTTGTTCGTGATGGAGAAGTAATCATCATTGATGAATTTACCGGGCGAATGATGAACGGCAGAAGATATAGCGATGGTTTGCATCAGGCTTTGGAGGCCAAGGAAGGTGTCAATATAGAAAATGAGAATCAGACCCTTGCGAGCATCACATTTCAGAACTATTTTCGTATGTATGAGAAGTTAGGTGGAATGACTGGTACTGCGGATACGGAAGCGGAAGAGTTTATGTCCATTTATAAACTTGAAGTGGTTGTGGTGCCGACCAACCGTCCGATGATTCGTGAAGACTTTCCCGATGTGATTTATAGAACGGAAAAGGAAAAATTTGATGCCGTGATTGAGGAAGTACGAGAGTTAAGTGAAATAGGCAGACCCGTTCTGGTGGGTACGATTTCAATTGAGAAGTCAGAACTTTTGAGCAAGACATTAAAAAAATATGGGATCAAACATAGCGTGCTCAATGCAAAGCACCATGAATCGGAGGCGGAGATTATTTCTCTGGCCGGGCAACCTAACGCCGTTACCATTGCTACCAATATGGCAGGCCGAGGAACCGATATTGTTCTTGGTGAGGGGGTTCCTGAATTAGGTGGGCTTCATATTCTTGGAACCGAACGCCATGAAAGTCGGCGCATTGTCAATCAGTTACGAGGGCGATCCGGGCGGCAGGGAGATAAAGGTTCTTCCCGGTTTTTTCTTTGCTTGGAAGATGATCTGCTACGTATTTTTGGTTCGGATAAAATTTCTCCTCTTATGGCACGGTTAGGTATGGAGGGGGGGCAACCCATTGAGCACAGTATGGTTTCTAAGGCAGTTGCCAATGCTCAGAAAAAAGTAGAAGCCCATAATTTTGATATTCGAAAACATGTTTTAGAGTATGACGATGTAATGAACCGTCAAAGGGAAGTTCTTTATGCTCTTAGAAGAAGTATCATCTCGGCGGAAAGCCCCAAAGAAATTCTTCTTGATATGGCAGATGAACTGGTTGATGACATCGTTTCCGAAGTGGCTCATGAAAAAGTTTATCCGGAAGAATGGGATGTCGAACATTTGAACGATTTTCTTGTACGGCAGTTTGGTGCCCATATAGAAAAAATCAATGACCAGGAATTGGAAATTGAAGGCAAACATAAACTGCAGTTGGAAGATTGTAACCGTGAAAAGCTATATGAATTTGTTATCGATGCGGTGTGTGAAGTCTATCAGTTAAAAGAAGATGTGATTGTCAAAGAATTAGAGATAGACCCCGCCGCAATGAGGCATCAGGAAAAAATAATTATGCTTCAGGTTTTGGATACTCTTTGGAAGGACCATTTGCTAGGAATGGATCATTTGAAAGAGGGCATTGGACTGCGGGGATACGCTCAGAAAAATCCACTGACTGAGTATAAAAAAGAAGGCTTTGCTCTTTTCAGTAATTTGATGGCAAAGATAAAAGAAGAAACCACGGAATACCTTTTCAAGGTTCAAGTGCGAAGGGAAAGTGAGTTCGACGATGAAGATGTTATTGCGCAACCCAAACAGATGGTTGAGCATAGAGGGGATGTAGAAGACCCCGATAAGCCCGAGACAGTTCGTCGGGTAGAAGAAAAGGTGGGTAGAAACGAGCCATGCCCTTGTGGAAGTGGCAAGAAATACAAAAAATGCCACGGCCAATAAAACTATAAGTTTTCAGCGGCTTCCTGACATGAGATGCATAAAGGAGTGAGTGGCATGATCTGCAACCTTTTCAGACTTATTGGTTCCTCGCAGGATTCGCATGCCCCAAAAGTTCCTTCGTTTATTCTAAACAGAGCTTCTTCAATTAATCGTAGCTCATTGCGATCACGGCTGGTCAGCTGAAAGAGCATTTCTCTTCCCTCCAGACTCGAAGCAAGATCAATTTCATTGCTGAAAGTCAGATCCCCAACATCTCTTTCCAATGATTTTGAAGACTGAATTAACTTTAACAGGTCACTTCGTTTTGCTAGCAACCGTTCCCTTATTTTCAGGGTCTCAGGTCCTAGCTTTGGAAGTGCTCGCAGTTTCTTTTTTGGTTTTTTTTCAGCTGTAGCATTTTCGGCCTTTTTAGCCGGAGCCGCTTTTTTGGGTGTTACTTTGGTTTTTTTTGCAGCCGAAGTTGTTTTCTTTTTGGTAGGAGTCTTTTTTACCTTTGGCTTTTTAGCCGCAGGTTTACTAGCCTTTTTGACTTTTTTAGCCGGAGTTTTCTTTTTTACCGCTTTTTTGGTTATTTTCTTTTTAGCCGGCGTTTTCTTCTTTACCGTTTTCTTGGCGGTTGTTTTCTTTTTTGCGGGTAATTTCTTCTTTACCGCTTTTTTTGCGGTCTTTTTCTTGACGGGAGTTTTCTTTTTAGCTGATTTTTTTGTTTTTTTCTTCGTCGCCATTATCGAACCTCCTGTTTGTGGTACTCAAAGGCGAATCCAGTGGAAAAGAACCCGGGAACTTTCACCCGTTAGGGGAAAATTTTTAGAACTTTATCACTTGGAAAAATAAAGTACAAGCTTTTATTTGCCAAAATCGACTCGATTTTGCTGTATAAATAGGGCTTTTGAGTGAAACTCACCCATTGGGAGTGATAACAGAGTCAATTCATCTCATAATCGACGACTACCGAGGATGAGCATAAAGACCGCATTATTTTGACTACCGGTAAATGGTTCTCATGATTGGCATATATATTTAACCCGTCCCGGTCTTTAAAATGTGCAGTGAGTACAATGTCATAGCTTCTTTCCGATTCGAGAAAATCGGTTCCTATTTCGATAAATTGCAAAGTTTCAATTTTCCCTTCCAGACTCTTGAGAGAGTCGACTGCGCGTTTCATATTTTCAGTCGTTTTTTCGGCTAATTTGAACATTACAATATGTTTGACCATTTATTTTCTCCATAGATAATTAAAAATAAAGATATTTAGTATAATAAATTCAGGCGCAGATAAGGTCTTTGTTGATCATATAATTTTATAAATCAGTATTACTAATAAAATTTCATAATATGTCTTGGTGGATGGGTGCGGGGTTAGGGTTTTTGCGTGGCGGTCCCTTTGGTGCGGTTGTGGGTGGTGCTGCTGAATATTTTCTTGGGCAAAAATTTCAAAAAAAACTGCAAAAAAGTCTGCCGGGTATTCATAGCAAGGCCGATTTTATAACCTCTCTGGTGATAATTCTAACCCGAGTAGGAATAGTGAATGGTCCATTAACGCAAAGCCAGGTTAAAATCATTCATAAATTTTTTATTAAAAACCTGGGTTTTGGGGCTGCTGATTTTAAGGCCATTGATCCCCTAATCCGGGAAGTACAAAATAAAAAGCCAGATATAGACCCCTTTGTTAAAGAGTATAAAAAATCCTGCCAGAATAATTATAACCTTTTATTAATCGCTCTTTGCTATCAGATTTCCTTAGTAGAAAATAGTTTGGGTGAGGGGGCGGAAAATTTACTAAAGCAGGTCGTTCTACTATTGGGTTTGTCTTATGACCAGCATAATAAAATCAGAGCAAAATATTCCCTGGAAATAATCAAAACCCCGTACCATGTTTTAAAAATTCCCTCAGATGCTTCGAATGAAGAAGTGAAGAAAGCTTATCGGAGCCTCATCAGCGTGTGTCACCCCGATCGAGTTGCTCACGAAGGCGAAAAAGCTGTAGAAGACGCACATGTGCAATTTCTGGAAATCCAGGCGGCGTATCAGGAATTGGAAAAGGTTAGAGGGATCTAGCAGGCCATTGCCCACCAGCGTGACGCTAGGCATCAATGATGCGGATTCGTTAAGCCGCTATAGTGTCTGCTTCCGGCCAGAAGCGGACATTTAATTTCACTCCGAGTATTTAAGGCTTTTAGCTGAAAACCATCACCTAATAATTTTTAATAAACATGAGTTCCCGTCCTGGTTTTAGTTACGTCGAAATCCCCATTTAAAATTGGAATATCCAATATCCTTGGAAGGAGAAAAGCCATAATGAGGCAAAACAAAGCAATAAGGCCTTTTTCCAAGATACCCTTCCTAGTGCGTGTTAAACATATAGTAATGGTTATTACAAAAAGAATATAAAGAACTATGACTAATAAAAAAATCAAACCAAACATAAAATTATTCCTCCCGAATTTGGGTCTCTCACTTGGTTCTATTTATCTTTTTCTCCCACCAGACATGGGCTGGTTAGCGTTCCTGTAGACTCTCATGTTTTCATATCTTAGGTCCGCTTTGGGTCGGAAGCGGAAGCTAGGATTATACGATATTTCCCTCTTTGGATTTTTAACTTTCAAGCTGGAGGTGTGATCCAGTGGTCCTGCGAAAAATGTTTTAATGACCGCTTTGGATTGGTTTGCGACATGTCGCCACTTTCGGTCAGTTCCTGCCAGCAGAATAGGCCTGCCTCACGCTAAGGGATGACTTCCTTTTCAACCTCAGGATCTTCCAGTTTTCTGACGATGAGCGATTGAATTTTTCTTTTGCTTGAATCTTTGACAGTCAGACGGTAAGAACCGGCAAGAACTTGATCACCGGGATGAGGAATTTTTTCCAGTCGGTCAATTACGAGTCCGGCAATAGTTTCAAAGTCTCCTCCGGGCAAATCCCAACCTAACGATTCGTTGAGGACACTTACTTCCGTGTTTCCTTCAATTAGAAACCCGCCTTCGGCGTAAGGTTTGTATAGTTCTTCTGGTTTGTCATATTCGTCTTCAATTTCGCCGACTATTCTTTCAAGAAGATCTTCGATGGTAACGAGACCGATACACCCGCCATATTCATCCACTACAAAGGCCATATGTAAACCGCCTCGCTGCAACTCTTTCAGCAAATCGTCAATTTTTTTATTCGGTGGAATGTAATGGGTCGGCCTAACCAATGCTGTGATTGGGGAACTATCCATCTCCTGATCGAGCAGGTCAAAAGCGTTTAGGATGCCTATCAAATTATGCATTCGCTCATGAAAAACCGGGAGACGGGAAAATCCGGAATCATTCGCCATCTCATGGGCTTCTTTTAGTGTAGCGGTGTCCATTATCGCTGTCATTTGAACAAGCGGCACCATACATTGTTCTGCGGTGAGTTCACCGAAGTTGAATATGTTATGAATGATTTTCTTTTCGGTGGTCCCAAGGTCCACAGTTTGTGAGTCCAGGCTCAATGCCTTTCTTAACTGATCACGACTAAAAGTAAATGTCTTCTCTGTTATGCCTTCTGGAACCCGACTGGTTAGGTTTTGCGATGTTTTGGATAGCCAGTTAATAAAAGGGCTCATGATCTTGTAAAAAAGGTTCAAGGGATAGATCATTACCAACATGATGCTATCAGCTCGATTCTGGAAAATTACCTTAGGTATGATTTCTCCGCCAAAAAATACTAGAGGAAAAATAATCACCATGGCCATCCATTCTCCGAAGGCACCAAACTGAGAAACCATGAACGCGGTGAATATGGCCGTACTGGTCACCATAGCGAGGTTGGTGCCAAGCGACGTTGTTGTGAAAAGTTTTTCGGGGTCGTCCAGAAGAGTTAAAACGGATTGTGCCGCAGAATTTCCTTCTTCTGCCAGTTGCTTCATTTTAATTCGATTGACTGAAACCATTCCAATTTCAGAGCCAGAAAAAAATGCCTCTAACATTACAGCGAGAAGTACCCAAAAGATTGTGGTTGCAGGATCCATTATGTTGTTACGCTCTTAATTTTTTCTGATTCTTCGGGTGAGGAAGGTGTGACCGATCGATTGAGTAGGGTTAGGTGAAGGTTAAGGATTCTTGACCCTTTCATTTTTTCTACGCGGAATTTAAAGTGGTCCACTGTTGTTGATTCTCCTGATCGAGGAATTCTGCCAAAGAGTCCAAAAACCAAGCCGCCAACCGTATCGTAATCTTCCTCTGGTAGCTCGCATTTGAAAAAATCATTAAATTCTGCAAGATTGTAGGCCCCTGAAATCCTGTATTGATTTTCGTTAATTTTCGTTAGCGGCTGTTCATCCATTCGCATTTCACTGTCAATTTCGCCGACGAGCTCTTCAATGATATCTTCCAGAGTCACGAGGCCAGATACGCTTCCGTATTCATCTAAAACAATTGCCATGTGCCTCTTTACCTTCCTGAATTCTTCGAGCATCTCTTTAATCATTTTGGTTTTCGGAACAACAACCGCGGGATGAAGTATGCCTTTTAAATTCACCTTTTCCCGTGGTAAATGTTTGAGGCGTGTCAGGTCCTTGGTAAAAAGAATACCCAAAATCTCTTCATCATCATTTCCATATACGGGGACTCTGGAATAAAAATTCGCAACAATTCTTGGGAGAATTTCGTCAAGGCTATCATTGATATTTACCGTGAACATATCAATTTGAGGTGTCATAACTTCGCCGACGGTTGTTTCTCCAAACTCGATGGCTTTTTGAATCAAATGCCTTTCATCAGAGTCGATAACCCCTTCACCTTCGCCAACCTGCACCATGGTGCGGAACTCTTCGTCGGATATGGAAGATTCCTTTTCGGAATGAGTCAATATGCCAATGGAGCGCATTATTTTTTCTGTCCAAGAGTTGAATAATTTTTGCGCAGGTTGAACGATATTAGCAAATCCTTTTAGAGGGAAGGCTGCAAACAGAGCGTAGGGTTGTGCATATTTCAGAGAAATACTTTTAGGTACAATTTCACCAAGGAATAGGAGTAGCAGAGTGCCAACGCCAATGGCAATTCCCACACCGATACTACCAAATAAACTAATCGTGATAGAAGTGATGACAACAGAAATACCAATGTTGACCAGTTCGTTTCCGATATAAATAGTGATCAGCAGTTCACGTGGTTTTTGCAGGAGGGAATGAACCAGACGTCCGGAACGCCCTTTCTTTTCTTCCATCTCTTTTTGCTGGAGAGGGTTGAGTGAAAAAAAAGCGACTTCGCACGCCGAAAAAAAGGCAGAGCAAGAAAACAAAAACAGGAGTAATAGCGACCGCGGAATTAATGAGTCGTCCAAAGTTTTTAAGTAACCTCAAGTTTGGCTGGCACTTGTTTATCGAATTATATGAATCTCGATAGGGGCAATTTATTGTAACCGGTGGTGTTAAAAATGATTGAAACCGGATGATTGGCGGAGAATTTCTCTTTTTCCATTTTTCTTTAAAAGAGAAACTTTGTCGGACGGTTGAGTGATCTCCCCAATATGTGTCACAAGTGCTTCGGCCTTTTCAAATTGCCTATATAAATTTTTAACACCATCAGCTGGCAAAGTAAATAGTAATTCATAATCTTCGCCACCGTTCATAATGAAGGGTGCAGGGTTTAGGTTGTTATCTGAACAAACTTTTGAAAATGCAGGAGATTGCGGTAGCTTTTCTTCATAAATTAAAGCCCCGGCTCCTGATTGGTTGCAGATATGATGCAGATCTTGCACGAGCCCATCGCTGATATCTATCATGGAATTTATTTTACAGGTGGATCGCGCCAGCAATTGGCTTTCTTTTAATCGTGGTATCGGAGAGAGGTGCTTTTCAAGAAGATACTTTTTTGATTTTGCAGAGCACTTCCATTTTTTGCCAGATTGTATATTTAATCCTAAACAGGAATCTCCCAACGTCCCGGTCGTGAAAATCAGGTCTCCTTTTTTTGCGCCTTTTCGAGTGAAAAGCTTTCCCTTTTTGGTCTCGCCAATGATCGTGACGTTAATAAAAAAGCAGTTGGGCGATGAAACCGTATCCCCGCCAAAAAGTTCAATATTGTAAAGCTCGCAAGTTTTGAGGATTCCTTTATAAAGCTGGTCGAGAAACGAAGCCGAAATTTTTTTGGATATTCCCAATGTAATTAAAATTCGTGTAGGGGTGCCCCCCATTGCTGCAATATCACTGATGTTGACTGCAATAGACTTTTTACCTAATTGTTCTGCCGAGATGGTCGAAAGTTTGAAGTGAATATTTTCTACCAATGCATCTGTGGAGACGAGCTGATTTTTTGATGGGCTTGCTGAATAAGCGGCGCAGTCATCACCAAGCGGTAGAACGGTGTTGCTAAGGTTATGCTTGAAGTTTTTGGATAAACGGTCGATCAACCCGAATTCACCCAAGTCTTTGATTTTTGTCATGGCCGAGGAAGATGCTGTTGATTTAGATCTCTATGGTATCAGACACATTAATAATTGCCAGCCTATTGCGGTTTAAGAAGATCGCGAGTGAGGGAATCAACATCGAATTTCTTTTCGATTTTGATAGAAATTTGACTGCCTTCTTCCAGCCCGGCTTTTTGAAGCTCATGGATAAAACAAGTCAGTTCGACATGTTCTCCGGTCTCAGGCACCCAGATGGTCAACTCTCTGAACACGTCTGCCTTGTTGGGCGGAGTCGTTACTTCTGTTATTTCTCCATCAAGTGAAATCATTCTTGAGTTTCCTTTCTAGTTAAGGGGCATTATGCGGAGCAACTGGTTTGACGACCGATAAACTCTTGCGGCGTATCTTGGGAATAATAATCAGCGTCGATATTGTATTTTTTGAATAGTTCAGGGCGATCTTCAAACGGATTCTCCAGAAGAATTCGCAGTCGGGTCACTTCTGAGAAATCAGCTTCTTTTAAAGCTCTTTCCAGAGCTCGTTGCACTAGATGATTTCTTAAAATATATTTCGGGTTGACGGCATCCATTTTATTTTTACGTTCATTATGGCTGATGCTTTCTCGATCGCAAAGTTTCAGATAGCGGTCTAGCCATGAGCGTAATTCAATACTACAATCCATTGCGCTTGTATAATTTGCAAGGTCGCGGAAAAAATTTGAGTAGTCCAGTTGTTGACTTTGTAATAGCTGGAATATTTCCTGCGTCAACTCAATGAACTCCGAATCGAGGATAGATAATCCAAGTTTGCGTCCCATTTCTTCCCGGTAAAACCCATTGAACAACGGTTGGTATTGTTTGATTTCTTCCTGCAGTTCGTCTGCACCCACAAGGGGTATCAATGTTTCTGCCAGTTTGTTTAGATTCCAGAAGCCGATTTCGGATTGTTGTTGATAGGAGTATCGTCCATGAGTGTCTGATGAATTGGGGGTGTATCGAGTATTAAAGACGTCCATAAAACCATAAGGGCCATAGTCAAAGGTAGTGCCCGTTATTGTCATGTTATCGGTATTCATAACTCCGTGAACAAAGCCGACAGACTGCCATTTGGAAATTAATTTTGCGGTTAGGGTTAAAACTCTTCTGAAGAAAATTCGGTATCGATCAGGTTCATTATAGATATCACTATGATAATGTTCGATGGCAAAGTCTGCCAGACGTTCGACACTTTTGGGTTGCTTTGTATAATGAAAAAACTCGAAGCTACCAAATCGGATGTGGCAGTCCGCTACCCGCACTAAAATGGCGGCCAATTCTGGTTTCTGTCTATAGATGAGCTCGCGAATTCCGATCACAGCCAGAGAACGTGTGGTGGGAATGCCCAGCCCGTTCAGAGCTTCGCTTCCCAAATGTTCGCGGATAGAAGATTGCAGAGTGGCTCGCCCATCGAATCCTCTAGCAAACCGGGTTGGTCCGGCGCCTTTAAGATGAACGTCCCAACTTATATTTTCTTTATTTAAAACTTCCCCTAGCAAGAGGCCTCGGCCATCGCCCAGTTTGGGATTGTAAGACCCGAATTGGTGGCCGGAGTAGGCCATCGCCAAAGGCTGGGCACCTTCCATTGGCTGATTGCCGCTAAAGTTTGCCAGGAAACTTTCTCCACCTTCTTCAGGAAGGTCTATCAATTGTCCGACAGATGGGGAGTAGTCCACCAGATAAGGGTCGGTTACAGGGACGGGTTGCTTTTCCTGATAGAACTCGGAGCCCAAGTCGATAAAACGATTTTTAAAATTCAGATTTTGGCTAGGAATCAATTATTTTTACAATTTGGTTTATAGAAAATCTATTCTCATCGTAGTGTTAGTGATGAGAATAGGGGAGGCATGGATTCTTTTTTCTAGGAAGTTTTAAGCAGGGCTGGAAAAGAAAAATAATTTTCTCCATCATGGGATGGAAGTTTTATTGGATGTTTTGAACCAACCAAACGCGATGTTTAGCATCTTTAGTGAGAAACCATAGCGTGGAGCCGACTTTAAAAAGCACTAGCCAGGCGGCAGATTTTCCTTTTTGGCAGGTTTTTCTCTGATGTTTGCCTTGATAAATTTCTTCAATGGCGGAAACTTGATCGCAGGTCGTGGTAGACCAGAAATAGTGTGCCCTGCTATGGTCAAAGACAGGATTAATCCAAGACTTTCTACCACTAGCATTGACAACTTTTTCAGGTGAAAGAAGGGTTTGTAGTTCAGGCAAAGTAGGGAGTCGCCACTCAGAACTTCCTGCAAAACTTTCGTTATTTGCAAAACCTTTTGCATCTTTTAAGGTAAATCTTTCTTCACTTCCTTTTTTGAACCATCGGAGGTTGTTGACTTTGTCTGTAATAGTTCCATCCCCGTTGTCTACAAATTCAGGGGCGGGTAGTTTTGGCAAACCTACTTCGCTTACATTTCTACATTCTTTTAACAAGGGGGCCGAGTTTGGGCAGGCATTCAATATGGAAAAGTGATCTTTTTTTTGCATCATGGTGCAAATATCTTTTAGTTTACATTTAGCAAATGATGGAACCGCCTGGGTAAATAAAATCACCAATGTTAAAAGCACGATTCGCATTTTTAAACTCCTTGATTAGTACAGAAAATAGATTTGCAGATCTAAAGGCTGATCTCGTTTATATGGGTTTAAGACTGTGTTGAGGATACTATATTTTTTGATCCTGTGAGAATATAAATATGTCCTCGTTTTTTCAGGTTTTTTGTGGCTACCCAAAGGCTATTCGGTTCAACTCGACAAAAGCGTCTTTGCCTTTCATTTCAATAAATAAGTCCGTGTTGACAATTTGGTTGCTAGAGGCATCGAGATTAATATTGATAACCTCCGTTCCGCTTTCCATAAGATGAAGGGCTATATAATCATTGGTCGGCACGGCTCCTGAACTTCCCACCAGAATTGCGAGGTCCACCGATTCCTGTAAAAAGTTTCTGAAATTGATTCCCTGTTCCGGATGCCCAGTGTATTCACCATCGCCAAACATCAAAATATGCGGACGCGCAATGCTACTACAGTGAATGCATTTAGGGAAGTTGGAGGCGCGCATGGTTTGGTTGTCCAGATCGCATAGTGGTACGGATACATCGTCCCAATACTGGTTTGTGCAAGTGTCGAGGCATTGAAGACGCCACATGGAACCGTGAACTTCTAAAATTCTATCTTTGTCGCAACCCGACATCAGGTGCAGTCCATCTGTATTGGTGGTGTGGATGAACCCGTCGTTTTTTTCAAACCATTCATTAATAATTCGATAACCTTCATGCGGCTGGTTCTCATTAGCGTTTCTCCGTCGCCATTCATAAAATGCCCATGCGTGGGGAAGTTCATTGCGAAATGCCCAGGGGCTGGCCAGATCTTGCGCTTCCAGATTTTTTTCTTTAAAGGGTGGAAAGTTCTTCCAGTAGCCGTCTTTATCTCTAAATGTTGGAATATTGGAGTCGGCACTCATGCCCGCACTGGTTAATAACAACATGCGCTTGCAGTTTCTTATTAGGTCTGCCGATTTATGTAGGGTTTCAAGCAAGGCCATCCCACTCCTTATAAAACTGATCGAGAAAACTTTGCATGAACTGGTGGCGTCCGTCAGCCATCCGTTTGCCCGTTTTCGTGTTCATCCGATCTTTCAACAAAAGTAGCTTTTCGTAAAAATGGTTGATGGTGTGGCCTTCATTCTTTTTGTAATCATCGAAGCTTTGGTGAAGGACGGGTTTTTCGTCTGGATGATAGATCAGACGATTTTTATATCCGCCATAGGCAAAGGTACGCGCTATCCCTAAAGCGCCAATGGCGTCGAGACGGTCGGCATCTTGCACAATTTTCCCTTCGAGGGTTTTCATAGGTGTGGCGACTCCGGCACCTTTGTATGAGACCGTGGATATGATATCGACAACAGATTCCGTTGTTTCTGGATCGGCACTGTTACTGTTTAGAAATTCCCGGGCAACAGCAGGGCCTTTTGAGTCGTCCCCATCATGGAATTTCCAATCGGCGATATCATGAAGTAGGGCACCTAACTCAACGGTCTGCATATCTGCTTGTTCTTCTGCCGCGATCGTTTTTGCAATCGACCAGACACGATAAATATGCCACCAGTCGTGTCCTGAGCCATCACCAGCAAGTTTATTTTCTACAAAGTCACAAGTTTTATCTATAATGGAAGAAGTCATTGATGATAATTTTTTTTGGATAATTTTATTTTGATAATCATTCCATAACCTGGGCTGAGGTTCAAGCGGCATTCAGGTCGTGTTTATTTTCAAAAGATCGCGAAAAGATGAACGAAAAACTATTTTCTCCAATTGCGGGTGGCTTCACACCAGGCTCAACCTGGATTCACCGCATGCGGGCTGATTATAAAATTTGCGGAACACTGGTCTTACTTGCGCTTTCCGGGATGAGTGAGGGGGCTTTGCTTGCTGCTTTAATATTGCTGGGCTTTGGTCTGGCATGGACCGCAAATATTCCAGGCCGGGAAATTTATTTGACGTTGCGGAAGTTAACTTGTTTTTTCATAGCGATCATTATTTTTCCAATCCTGTTTACTCCCGGTTATTATTTGAATTTGCCTGCATGGATGCCCTTCAGCATTTCATTAGAAGGCTTGGTGCTTGCTACGGAATCTTGCTCCCGGTTGATTATTGTCGTGTTGTTTTCAACGGTGTTGATAAAAACCACCTCTGATTTTTTGACAGGTTTAGACCGCCTGATCTTCTTTAAAGGAGAATGGGGGAGAAAGCTAAAAGAGATTCTACAAATAGCGGTGATGTCTATCGAAGTCTTGCCATATATTTTCAAAGAAGCAGAACGCCAGTTAGCAGAATTGAAAACTGAGGAAAAGGCAACTTTGATACAAACCGTTCAAAAAGCGATTCAGCAGGTCGTGCCTTTTATAGTCTCGGTGTTTTCGAATATCCCAGACTACACACACCCGCGTGACACAGGACTCAAATAGCGAATGATAAGAGGTTAGAAGCTGATGTTGAATAGCTTTCTAGGCCGTAGGCCGACGGTGAAGGCCGCATTCTTTATGCTCAGGGTTTTCCCACCACCATCTTCCAGCACGGATATCTTCGCCTGGTTCGATGGAGCGGGTGCAGGGCGCACAGCCTATGCTGGGGTAGTTTTTTTTATGTAGCGCGTTGACGGGGACCTTATGTTTTTCGATATAAGATTCCACTTGTTCTTGCGACCAATCTGCCAGAGGGTTTATTTTTATAAGAGGCGGATGGTCGGCATCTTCTACAACCTTTGGTGTTTCGGTGCGGGTAACGGCTTGATCTCTTCTTAGTCCCGTGACCCAGGCGTCGAGTTCGGCGAGTGCCCGGTTGAGAGGTTCAATTTTTCTAATCGAACAGCATTCTTTTCGGTTTTCAATACTTTCTTTAAAGGAAAAGAAGCCTTTTCCTCGTACTAGTTTTTCTACTTGTTTGGAGTCAGGGAAATAGGTTTTGATTTCCAGTCCGTAATGCGATCGCACGCGTTCCATTATTTCGTAAGTTTCCTCATGCAAACGACCGGTATCGAGAGTGAAGATGGTGATCGGGCCTTTGAGTTTGGCGATCATATCGATGAGAACCATGTCCTCCATGCCAAAACTGCAAGCTAGGCCTGCTTTCAAGCCATATTCGTTCATAGCCCATTGGATCAGTTCTTCTGCCGATTTGGTTTCGAGGTCTTTAGATGAAATAGTCATATTTTCGGTTCTGCTTGACAGTTAAAGGGATAGTTTATATAAAAACGCTAAGTAGTTACTTTTTCACGACCAAATTGAAAAATCAAGTACGGATTCGAAAAAGCTTTTAACCCGAAATCCGCTCACTCGCTTTTTATTTCTTATAAATTATGAAAAATCCGCTGATAAAAATCTGCACAATTATTACTTTCCTACTAATGGCACAATCCAGCAGTGCGGGGATTTTGGAGCAAGTAGAGCAGGAATTGGTGTCGTTGGCGGATAAGGTTCGACCGGCGGTGGTCAGTCTTTCGCCCTATATTGCAAAAGGAGCTGTGGGGCAGGGGTTGCCCAGGAAAGGCCGACCTGCCAATGCGGGTGCTGGCGTGATCTTCGATGCGAAAAAGGGATTGATCGTCACTAACAGCCATGTGGTGCGCAATGTTCTTAAGATACAGGTGACATTTAAAGATGGTAGTAAGATCGTCGGTGATGTTTTAGGTGCCGATGAAGATACCGATCTCGCCGTAGTGCAAGTCGAAATCACACAGCCGTTGACGGCAGTAAAGTTTGCGGACTCCAGTAAGGTCAGAATAGGGCAGTTGGTGGTGGCAGTGGGAAACCCTTATGGGCTGAACGACACCACAACATTCGGAATCGTCAGCGGACTAAAAAGGGAGAACGTCAATCTTTCCCGTTATGAAGATTTCATCCAAACCGATGCTTCGATCAACCCTGGAAATAGTGGTGGTCCGTTACTGAATATTAAAGGTGAAGTCATTGGCATCAATACCGCTATCATAAATTATGCGCAAAGTATTGGTTTTTCCATTCCATCAAATATGGTTAAGCATATTGTTGCGCAACTGGTGGAACACGGAGAAGTGCATCGCGGTTGGCTGGGTGTGGGAATCGACCCGCTACCCGAAGAGATGGCTGAAAAAAACGATAGTGATAAAGGGGTTGTCGTCACTTCAGTTTTTGAAGGGGATCCAGCTCATCAAGCGGGATTGAAAGTAGGGGATATCATTTTAAAAATTGGAGGGGCAGATGTTGACTCTCCCAATACCCTGATCCGCATTATTGGCACGATCACCCCGGGACAAACCATTAATTTGGATATTTTGAGAAACGGCCAAGCCAAGATGGTTCCTGTGAAACTTGAATCGAAGAAAAAGAAAACCAACCTTTTGGCCTCTTTGACTCCCAGCGATCCCTCAGCTCTGGGTTTTTCGGTAACAGATGATCCTCTTGCTGAAAATAACCCAAAAGTGTCTATTGTGAGCCCTGGAAGCTATGCCGCTGCAAAGGGCCTGAAAGTCGGTGATCAGATTCTGGTCGTCAATGGGAAAGCGGTGGAAAATCAACATGAATTCGAGAATATTTTGAGTGGAGTGACCAAAGGGGGCTCTATTTTTCTACTTGTTTTGAGAGAGGGTAAAAAAATTAACTTGGGACTTGTAAGGGAAAATTAAATTTGTTAGAGTTGCCCACCCGAAATGCATGGGTAGTGCCTTTAGGGATTGTTTTGTTCTTTTTAATATTTTACATAAGCCTTTGATTATAAGGAGTTAATAGATTGTGGCCCGCCTAAAGGGGTGGATGGGGCCACGCAATTATCAAAAAAATACATTACGTATCACTGTTTTTTATTATCCATTTTAGACGCTCTACTAGGAGGTAGATAATGATTCGTGTCAAAAAGGGGTGGAAAAGCTGGTATGCGCTTGCGGTCG
>JAJDAW010000087.1 GCA_029261635.1 Nitrospinaceae bacterium | reverse complement strand
TTTTTTTCCGCGTTGAAAACTTAGAGTCGAAAGATCGCGATATCTCTGTTTGACCGGAGGGAAGGCAAACCGAGTTTCAATTTTTCGGTCTGTGGGATTTTCTTTTACAATCTTTTTGGCTTTTTGTGTGACTTCCGTCGGACGAAAAGAATCCATAGCTATGACACGATCAGCCGAATCAAAGTAGTCTCCGCTTCCACCCATTACCAGAAGGGTGCTGACACCGAAATCTTTATATAGTTCTTCGACTCGATCCACCAATGGGGTGATGGGTTCTCGGTCGTTTGCAATCAATGCCTGCATTCGGGCATCGCGGATCATGAAATTGGTAGCGCAGGTATCTTCATCCATTAAAAGCAGAGAAGATTCTGCTTCGAGTGCTTCTACGATATTGATCGCTTGAGATGTTGACCCGCTGGCAGATTGGGTGGAAAAATTTTCTGTAGTTGTAACCAGCGGCAAATCATCCATGAAACCGGATATGTTTACGGGTTGTGTAGATCGACCGTCCTCAGCTCTGATTTTTACCGCTGTGGGATAGGTGGCTATAAGTTCTCTTCCATCACCGGGAGCATGTGGGTAAACAGCATTTTGGATAGCGTTCAGCAAGGTGCTTTTGCCATGAAAACCACCACCGACAATCAAGGTGATTCCTTTGGGTACCGGCATACCGCTCACTTTGCCTTTGTGGGGGAGATCTACTTCTGCCCGTAATCCATCGGGGGAACGGAATGCTATGCAATTTTTTTTCAGAGGCAAGTCGCTGATGCCCGATGCGCGTGGAAGGTGGGAACCATCTGCAACAAATGCTACCCATCCATTTTTATCTAACGCGTTTCTTAACGCGAAATAGTCCTCCAGTGTTTTTATTGAATTTTGTATTTCCTTTATATCGAGTTCGTCTGCTGATAAAGATTCTTCCCACACAGAGGGAAGTATTTCTGAAAAAAGGCGGATGCATTCTTGGGCAAGAACACTGCGCCCATTTCCGGGTAATCCGGCAAATAAAATCACGGTTATCGAGTCGTCGTCAATTTTTATGCCGCTTCTTAAGATTACTTTTTGGCTTGGAGGTTGAACTGCAATTTCACCACTCCTTCCTGACCCTGTGACGCGCCCTTTTAAAGTTGAAACTTTTTCATGAAAGACTCTTAGTAGATGGTCTTCAAGTGCAAGTTTTTTAACTGGAGTGTCGTAGAAGGTAGGTGGAAAACCGATTTTAGATAGCTTGGTTGATAAAGATAACCGTGAAGGGGCTGCAAATGGGTCCCCTTGTACATGTTCAAAGCGCAATGTAAAAGGAGGGAACGGGTAACTTTTACCCTGTAGTGTTTTGTAAGATTTGTAGCCTTTTCCGTTTAATGAAATCAACTGGTCATGTAGATCCTTGGGGAGGGTAGAAGACATCAGGAGTAATTCCCCGCAAACCCGGCGGACGAGACACCCGTGGGTAGGTAATTTCTGGCGATATCAATCACCTTATCTCTATAAGAAAGATGAATGGATTCTGGAATGATATTTTTCATGATAGTGGGGAGAGAGGTTTTTTGCGTTCTTGAACCATTGGAAGTCCCATCTCCTAAGATAAAATGATCGATGATAACTGCTGAAGCTCCTGCGGATTTCAGTCGGCGAAAAAAAAGTTCCGCATCGTTCAAAGGGTGAAGAGGTGAAAGGCAGATCACTGTAAAAATCCCACGTGATGAAAGCTGTTCTAATGTTCGAATTCGAGAGTCGACACTGCATGGCGGTGGTGGCAGGCCAGGAAGCTGATCTCGGTCCCCTTCTATGGAAATATGGACTCTTAACTTGCAAGTCCGGGATAGTTCGTCAATGAGGCCTACGTCCTCTAATATAGCGGAAGAGTGTGTCTGTAAAATGATTTCATCTGGAGGAGTTAATAGCATTGCCTGCAACACTTTCCGGGTAATGCGATATTTTTTTTCTGCGGGTTGCCAGGGGTCGGTGGAGCTGGACATGAAAATGGAAAAAGGCATGAGCTGTCTGTGAGCCCAGGATTTTTCCTTGTCTACGGTTTTAGAGTATAAATCGTTGGTTTTGACATCCACAAAGCTTCCCCATTCACGGCCCCGGTTCACCCAGTTATTGAAGCGGACGTAGCACCCCTGACCGCAGGAAGAGTTCCCGAATCCGCAACCGCTATAAGGGTTCAGAGAATGAGAACAAACACTTTTCAGGTATCCCGTGGTGCGTGTCAGAATCGATTTGTTTTGTATCGGATTTATCTGCACATTTTTTTGGGGAAAGTAGTGTCAGGGAATTTTATTCCATTGAACCGACGCCAGGTTCGTTTTGAAACCAGGGGATGGTTTTAAAAAAGCTTCGTAACCTCCCGTGTCTTTATTGGCGTGAGAAATGGTCCAGCGCTCAACAGGAAAATTATCCAAGTTTGAAACCTGTATCTTTTTATCGTCTGTCTTGGTTAAGACCAGATAGCCTCTTCCTTTGCCAAAGAAATATTGTCCGTATAAAGTCACCGTGGTTCCGACAGGGCCCTCCAAACTCAGAGAATATTCACCTTCACAAAAACGGTTTCGCATATCGCTCAAACTGGCAAGATCTTTTTTGATGTATAAGAATGTTTTGCAGAGTCGGCCTTTCATAATCATTGCTCTCTTATCTTCAATACTTTTGAAAAGAGTCAATTTAGCTTTAATTTCTTTGCTCAGGCAAGGTGTGGCGATGCAGATAGCCAATAAAGCAAAGGCCAGAATGGTTTTAATTTTCATAAAAATTTCCTTTTTTAGTCTCCTGTTATTTTATGACAAAATGTTGTATTCTGCAAAGTCTGTCCCTATATTTTATTTTTTGCCGACGCATTTAAGTGATTGAGTTTAAAAGAGAAAGTTGAGGCATCCTCAGATAATAATGAAGAATTACCCCGCTAAATATTTATTGATAGGAAGCATCGCCGCCGCTGGCATTTTTATTGTGGATGCTTCGCTTCCTTTGGGTATTGCCGATGGCATGCTCTACGTTGCCCTCGTTTTGCTTGGAATGATGGCGCGAAACCGAAAGCTGATAATCATGGCTGCCATTGTAAGTTCAATATTGAACTTGCTGGGATATTTCTTTTCTCCGCCAGGAGGAGAATTGACAAATGTTATCACCAACAGAATATTGGCTTTCGTTACTATCTGGATGACCGCAATATTATGCTTGTTGAAAAATAAGGCCGATGAAACGCTTCAGACTGCGCGTGATTTTCTCGAAACAAGTGTTCAAGATCGAACAGCAAAACTACAAGAAGTCAATCAGCGTTTAAATAGTGAGGCGGATAGCGCAAAACTGGTGAAGGCTATTGCGATTGCTTCAAATGAAACTCGCGCCATAAACGATACTCTATATTTTTGTATAGAAAGAATTTGTAAGTTTGCAGGTTGGCCGTTGGGCCATCTTTATTTGGTTGCAGAAAAACCGGATTCAGGGTTGGTCCCTACCGAGATATGGCATGTGGGTGACCCGGGTAAATTTGATGTGTTTCAAAAAATTACGGGAGACACACCTATGCAAGCAGGTGTTGGGCTTCCGGGGCGTGTTCTGGCTAGCGGTGATCCTGAATGGATCATTGACGTTACAAAAGATCCCAACTTTCCTCGTGCGAGACTGGCGGAAAATATCGGTGTTAAAGCTGGGTTTGCGTTTCCTATTTTAATAGGACGAGAGGTGGTGGGGGTGATGGAGTTTTTCTCGACCAAAGCCGCCGAACCTGACAAAGAAATGCTAGCTATCATGGCACAAATTGGAACTCAATTGGGGAGGGTTCTGGAAAGAAAACGCGCGCTGGACCAAAGTGAAATATCCCAAGAACAATTGCGTAACCTTTACCACCGATTGCAGCAGGTTCGTGAAGAAGAAAGAACACGAACTGCGAGGGAAGTGCATGACCATCTAAGTCAGCTTTTAACCACTATCAAGCTTGAACTTTCTTTATTAGATAAAAAACTGGCTCGGAATGGTCCGGGAACTCAGGAGTCTATCCTGCAACTATTGGAAATGAGTGATGATGCTATCCAATCCGTTCAAAGAATCGCGATGGATTTAAGGCCCCCGATTTTGGATGACTTAGGTCTTGGTGAAGCGATTGAGTGGCAGGTCAGAGAGTTTAAAACTCGAACGGGAATTCATTGTCAGTTCCTGGACCAAATGAATGGTTTTGAGTTAGATCTCGAAAGATCAACGACTCTGTTTAGAATCTTTCAAGAAACATTGACAAATATTGTACGACATTCTCAGGCAACTGAGGTGAGCGTCAAGTTGCAAGTTAACAAAGAAAACATTAGCCTGGAGGTTCAGGATAATGGCTGTGGAATAACAGCTGAACAAATACAAAACTTGCGGTCATTGGGTTTGCTTGGAATGCGGGAACGCGCTATGGTATGGGGAGGCTATGTTAAAATTGACGGTGTCTCCAAGGGAGGCACTAGGGTAACCATCAACATTAAAAAGGACGGAAATGGTGAAAACGAAGGAGAAAATTAAAGTTATTATTGCGGATGATCATCCTCTATTCAGAAGAGGATTGAAAAATGCGTTTTCGGAAACCCCAGACATCGAAGTGGTAGCTGAAGCGGAAAATGGGGACGATCTATTAAAGAAAATTCCAGATTCCAATCTCAGTGTTATTCTTATGGATGTGGCTATGCCGGGTAAGACCGGGTTGGATCTTTTAAAGCAGTTGCGTGATGAGCAACCTAAACTACCTGTTCTGGTTTTGACGGTCTACCCTGAAGAACATTATGCCGTTCGATATTTTAAGGCAGGGGCGTCCGGGTTTATTACCAAGGAAAGCAGTACGGATCAGATTTATGCCGCAGTTCGCAAGGTGGCAAGTGGTGGCAAGTTTGCCAGTCCTGAAATTACCGAAAAACTGGCATTTGATTTTGGTAAATCAGATAGGCCTTTGCACGAAAACCTTTCAGATCGCGAACATCAGGTCTTCATGATGCTTGCTGAAGGGGAATCTCCTACGGATATTGGTAAAATTTTATCCCTTAGCGTAAAAACCATCAGCACGCATCGATCTCGTATTCTGGATAAAATGCAAATGAAGAAAAATGCAGAATTAATTCATTACGCGATTTCTCACCGGCTCTTACAATAAGAAAAATTGCTAAACGATACAAATACCCTCTCCTCCGTTGTTCTTTGGGCGTGTGTAGGATAAACACCTACCACGTTAGTAGGATATAATCCCCATTTTGATAGGATATATACTACGTAAAAAAAGGCCTTGCGCCTATATTTACGCGGCAATTGATCTATTAGAATCTCTCCTAAGATAGTGTCAGAAAATTCTTATACGCACATGTTTGTTTAGTGTTTTTTAACGCAAAAAAAGGAGAGGGTATATGAAAAAGATTTTTGCTTTAACAGTAGCTTTTATAGCTGGCATAGCGATGACAGCTAGCGCAGGTAGCATCGCTCCAGGTCAAATGACAAAGTGTAACGACGCCAAGAGCATTACTTTTGAGAATGCGGGTCCTGCTAACAATGGCAGCGGCAAGGATGGTTATACTGTTAATGATCGTGGTGGCGCGAATGTTGTGGTTTGGAAATCTTCAAACTTCTCAACGGTTCCTGTGACTTTAGGACCAAACGACAATAACGATAGTGTTAACGGTGCAGATGGTGGGCGAACTGGTTTGCCACGAAGAGGTGGAATGGGTAAGCACAAAGTGACCTATACCTCTCAGACTAATTTCAGCCGTGGTGATTCTATTGGCGATATTAGTGGACTCGTTAAAATCACTAACACAGGTACCAACCCAGTAACCGTTACCTGTAACTAAGTTTTTTTTTGTAAGGGCTTAATAAGCGAGTTAGGCTCTTACCTTAGTGAAGCAGCCGACCACTCCCTGGTCGGCTGTTTTTTTTTGTCTTTCCCTCCAAATCTCTCAATCCTGGTTTTTAAATCCCTGACTATGCATATGTCTAGTTTGAATTTGCAGCCAATATCTCATTAGCTCTTGTTTTATGTGTAGGAGTTTTATTGAAATATTGTAGGAATCATAAGTGGTGGTGTGATTTGGTGTTGAGGCTCCATTGTTATTTGCTTGAAGAGGTTTTTAGGGTGTTCCTTTGAATGTCGTCTGGCGGGTATTTTTCATTGTCAGAATTTTCTGGTGATCAGAATAGGAATATTCTCTGATAAAAAACAGTTCTACACCTATAGTTACCGATTCGCAGGTCAATTAAACTCTCTCCCAGAGAATTATAAGAAAAAATCTTATATGTATAGGTGGGTTATGCTCACGTATTTGTTAAGTGTTAGGTGTTCTTTTTAATAGTGTTTTTTAACGCAAAAAAGGAGAGGGTATATGAAAAAGATTTTTGCTTTAACAGTAGCATTTATCGCTGGCATGGCGATGACAGCTAGCGCAGGTAGCATCGCTCCCGGTCAAATGACAAAGTGTAACGACGCCAAGACCATTACTTTGGAAAATGCAGGTCCCGCCAATAAGTCTAACGATAAATTTGGTTATACCAGTAATGATCGTGGTGGCGCGAATGTTGCGATTTGGAAATCTTCTAACTTCACAACGACTCCTGTGACCTTAGGACCAAACGACAACAACGATAGTCTGAACGGTGCAGATGGTGGACGAACTGGCTTGCCACAACGAGGCGGAATGGGCAAACACAAAATCACCCTCACCTCTCAGAACAATTTCAGCCGTGGTGATTCTATTGGTGATATCAGTGGACTCGTTAAAATCACAAATACAGGTCAAAATGCAGTAACCGTTACCTGTAACTAAGTTTTTTTGTAAGGGCCGAGTTAGGCTCTTGCCCTAGTGAAGCAGCCGACCACTCCCTGGTCGGCTG
>JAJDAW010000086.1 GCA_029261635.1 Nitrospinaceae bacterium | reverse complement strand
CCTAATACAGTCAGCTGAACTACCTGATTTCAGAGTAGAAACGTTTGCACTTGCAACCGATACAGAAAATACACAAAAAACAGCCAATAAAGTTACTACGGTCTTTCTCATGATGCTCCCCCTTTCGAAGCTTAATTTAAGGTAAACCTGAAACAACTAAAAAAACTTTATCTAATAATCAACCTCAACGGCGACTTATAGTCAAAACATTATGTAGTCTTACCATCAATATCTTGAAAACTACAGAACCTACCCAGATAACCTACTGGTCTGACTAGAGTGGACCGAAAATAACAAAACCCCCGAGTGAAGTCAAGCCTTTAATAAGGCCTTTATTTCCACCCCCAAAACTCTTGTTTTTTCAATGGTTTCCGGCCTCAAGAAAAAGGTCTTTCACCCCACCCAAATTATCAGATCAATCTATCTCGAGAAGCCCACAAATGCTTTTAAACACGAAACTTTAATGAGGTCAAACTGACCAATGCAGTGGAATTTCTCAATACTTTCTCACCCTCTTCAGAAATATCATTGACCACAAGCTGCAAGCTTCGTAATTTATTTAATTTCGTGGAATTGGCCAAACAATTAGCTCCGACATCAGTAATGAGGTTTGATGCCAGATTCAAGTTTCGCAAATTGACAAACACCTCAGAATTGGCTATCGCTTTCACGCCTTCATCGCCGACGCCATTCTGTGAAAGATCCATTGCTCGCACTTCTTTTAAATCTTCTCTTTTAGCTAGTTCCTTAGCTCCCACTTCTCGTAAGAACTTAGCCTTCAGGTTCAGTACCTGCCCATCTTTGCTCAAGTGGTCGCGTATTAAATCATCTAAATTCGGCATCATTCACTCCGGTGGAAGATCATTATCCAGATCCCTGGATTACTTTTGCTTCAAACCCATACTCATCATAAATACTGAAACCTTCCAGCAACATTTTCTTTCCATACTTAACCATCAAATTAGCCTGCGCGTGGCTAGGGTCTATCTCTATCGTCTTTTTCAAATACCTCAGCCCCTGCTTAATATCTTTCACTTCATCGCCGTAGTCCTCTAGCTGACGTGCCTTATCGAACAAATCTGAGGCCCATTTATAATAAATGGTCGAAATTTGTGTCGGAGCATTCTTACTGACGTAATCAACAATCTCTTCATCCGCCTTGAGCGTTGGTAGATGTTGAATGGCTTTCTCAAACTCTTCAATAGGGATCGAATAGTCATTACCGCTGACAGAAGAAATTGTATTTTGTTGTTTGTGAGCAGAATGCAAACCCACAGAGCTCTTGACCACCGTTGACTGAATGCCCGACATCAATTGGTGAAAATAAAGATTGCCTATTCCCAGGTGAATAATAGAACTGTATTCCTGATTTTCATCCAATATCAGAGCTTGCTCAAAAGACTCCTTCGCCTCATCGGTCTGACCCAGTTCTGCAAGCGCTTCACCCAAGTTGTAAAAATTAACGCAATTATCCGGGTCTTCTTCGATTTGCAGACGAAACTCTTCAACCTGAGCTTCCAGGTCGAACTCAACCTCTTCCTCGTCTTCGTCAAACTCCTCTTCTTCATCTTCATCGGACTCGGTTAAGACACCTTCTTCAGACTCTTCAGGTCCTGTCACCCCCCCCGACTCTTCAGAAGCCTCCTCAATGGGAGCCGATTCTTTCTCTTCTGTTTCTTTTTCTTCTTCGCTCATATACCCTCTTTACTAATTTTTCAGGGTGCGTACAGGTCGAATCGTCGACAAAGACAAACTTGTCCCGCCCTTCACGCTGGGGTAATCTTTACCGCGGATATAATTGAATCCCCAAGCATATTTATCTTTATAGAGCTCGCTGGACCAGAAACAACAACTGGAATATCCGAAAATGGGATCGATATGGATGACATTTTCCGTCCAATAATATTTCCATGGAATATCTTTATCTTCTTCGTAAAGAGACTCCAGCTCCTTGCGGGTCGGCAACCGCCAATCCGAAAAACCGGCAAAAGCTTCTTTATTAAATTTTTCAAGGAACGTCTGCGAGGCTTCCCAATTGATCCAGATTTTTTTCTCCTGGTAGATATCAATTTTCTTCCACATCAGCCCTTCCTGCAAATCCGTCACTGTCCCATCACTATTATCCTTAAATCTCGGATCATTGGAAGGCTGTAGTGCGGGCTTCTCTTCGGTGAGGGATAATATTTGGCCGCCAAAAATCTCATCTTTGCCATTTTCGGCCTGCACATTTCCAGGTCCTGCAAAAAACATTATCAGGGAAAAAATTATCAAACCGCACGGAAGCGGCGAAATATTGCGTGTCGCAAGTCTGTTTTTCACGGTCACTCTTCCTGGGGTGCCCAATCAGGCTCCCAGGACAGACAAATACCAGCCGGGTTATAAAATTGTCCAGGGTCTTTACCAACAATCCCCCATTTAGCAATGAAATTCAGATCAGGGTCAAACTTCTGGATTCTCTGATTGATAGTATCAACGACGAACACATATCCGTAAGGATCTTCCACAACAGCGCTCGGACAATTAAACTGACCGTCGCGCTTACCTCCCTCACCTATTATCTCCAGAGAATGCCCCTCACGATCAAAAAGTTGAAGGCGGTTTTGACTCTTTTCTGCAACGATGATAGTTCCATCCCGACGTACCGCAATGCCCGCAGGAAAATTTAATTTTCCTGCTTCAAAACCATATTCACCAAACTTTGACAAGAACTGGCCGTCTTCATTAAAAATTTGAATACGCTGGTTGTCACGGTCCGCAACATAAATATTTCCTTCCCGATCCAAAGCCAGGCCAACAGGAAATTTCATAAAGCCATCAAAGTCTCCAGCGTAACCGAAACTCAAGATGAACTCGCCATCATCGTCGTACCGTTTGACACAGTGGTTGGAAGTATCTGCCACGAGAATGGTTCCCGTAGGCTCAGCCACAATTTCTTCTGGCATATAAAACTTTTCCTGCCCCCAACCTTCTGTACCCACTTCTAAAAAGAATTCTCCATCAGGGTCAAACTTCTGGATACGATGACACCCCGTGTCAACCACCCAGATATAGCCTTCCAAATCGACAGCGACCCCGCTGGGAGTTTTAAATTCTCCCGGGATATAAGGGGGGCGCGAGCCTCCAGAAGTGCCAAAATATTTGAGCAGTTTTCCATTGCCATCAAATTTTTGAATTCGGTCATTTCCCGCATCCGCAACCCAAACATATAGTTTACTGTGATCGACCTCCGGCCGCTCTTCAGGGAGAGTTTCTTCAGTCGTTACAACTTCCAGAGAGTTCTCTAACTCATCGGTATTTTCGTCAGCCAATTTTTGAGCCCTTTCTTTTATCATGCAACATCTATAGAGCTCCAATAGGAAAGAGCCCCGTAAGGGGCTCTTGAAGCCATACGTCAGTAATTAGGACGTAAAATATAAAACACAATTTTTCCCAGAAGAAGGGTCACAATCCTGCATCAACCCCCTCTGTTTTTTACTTCACCAAGAACCCTTTTACATCAAGAATCTGATATTCGAAATCACAGGTTTTCTGCATTTCATCCAACCGCTCGTTCCAGTTCTTTTTGAAGTTGTCAAGGCTTTCAGATTTTGGTTTCTTTTTCATCAAACCCACTTCACGATAAAGCGGCTTGATCATATTCTTATGAACCAGTTGCAGAATGTTTCTCAAATTCAAGACACATTGTTTGGTCACCTCTTCTCGGGTCACGCCATCAACTTTTTCAAGCAGACGCAAAAACGACTGGATGGTGGTCAACTGCACGGTATAACTTTCAGACAAACGATGGTCATATTTCAAGCCGCAATCAATGTATGCGGGCATCAGAAACATACCAATATGATGATCAAATTTAACGGCAAGAGTGATCAGCTTTTGAAGGTAATCGACCTCCCGCAAATCTTCTTCTTCATCTTCACCCTCTGCGAGTTCCTGAGCCGCCTTCTCCTTTTCCTTCTGAAGTTCAGCCTTAATCTTCTCTAACTCGCTCAGATCTGAAAGATGATCTATCTCTTTTTCTTCAGGGGCCTCGCCCGATGCTTCTTTAGTTTCTGTATCTTGGTCGCTCAACGCAAATCTCCTTCCTTACAAGGGTAGAACAATAAACCAATATTTTTAAAAGCTTTGGGAACTTCGTAAGTATAATCTTTTT
>JAJDAW010000085.1 GCA_029261635.1 Nitrospinaceae bacterium | reverse complement strand
TATAAGGAGATCGTAAAGTATGACCCCGAGACTGAAAAGTTTTTTGTGAAACTAGTTCGCTTGCTGTTGCGAACGGGTCAATTTGATGATGCAGTGGAGGTCGGGAAGGATGCATTGGAGCGGTTCCCTATGAATAAAAGAATTCATATGGATATGGCAGATATTCTGGCAAGTCAGGGCCAAACAGATACTTCTATTTATCATTATGAAAAAGTAAATCAGATTGATCCCAAAAATTCGCGAGCACTTCTGGTAAGGGGAACGGTATTTGAGGAGACAGGAAAATTTTCCCAGGCAAAAGATCTATTCTGGCAGGCCGCCAAAATGGAGCACAACAATCCTCTAGCGCAATTCTATCTGGGTAGGGCCTTATTGCGTGATAGTGAGTTGGAAGAGGCGGAAAAAAGATTCCAGATGTCTGTGATATTGAAACCCAATTTATTGCAGGCGCGAAAATACCTTGCGTGGATTTACGAGCGATTGGGAAAACATGAAGAGGCCCTTAAAGAGTACAACCTTTTAATAAAACTTAAACTAAAAAATTCTTTTATTGATGAGCGTGTTGCAAAACTTCAGAATCCTTTGGACCCTGCGTATAAAAATGAAATGTCTAATCACAAAGGAATCCCCGCCGAATTGGCAAAGCAGCCGAATGTTCATATGAGAATCGCTGCTATTTATTTTGAGGAAACCCTTTACTTAAGAGCATTGGACGAGTTTCAACTGGTCGTGGCCGCAGATGACCATAAAGACCCACATGTGCTCATGGCACGTATCTATGAAAACCAGGGACGAATGAATAAGGCTATTGAGGAATTTGAAATACTCAGAAATCTGGAGCCTAAGTCAATGGACATCCTGCTTTATTCCGCACGGTTATACAGTATGGATAAAAAGATGGACGTCGCCATTAAACTTTTGCAAAACGCCACTGAAATGGAACCCGAGAATGATCAGATTTACCATTCTTTGGCTCTGGCCTATATGTCAAATCAGGAAAATGACAAGGCTGTTAAAAGCATGAAAAAAGCTTTGGCCCTCAACCCCAAAAAAGATTCTTATTATTTTGAATTGGGTGCCTTGATGGAAAAGGCCGGGGATTTTAAGGGCGCGATTGAAAATATGCGACAGGCTATCGAAATCAATCCTCTACATTCAAACGCCCACAACTTTTTAGGATATATTTACGCTCTGGAAGGCCGCGACCTCGACCGAGCTTTAGAACATTTGAAAAAAGCTCTCACTATCCAACCTCGTAACGGTTATTTCCTGGACAGTCTGGGGTGGATCTATTTCAAGAAGGGTGACTCAGAAAAAGCCCTTGCGCAAATACAGAAAGCATTGATTTATACCGACCCAGACCCTGTACTTTATGATCACCTTGGGGACATCCTGTTTTCTTTGAAAAATTATGATGAGGCAACAGGTGCTTGGAAAAATAGCCATTCCCTAACACTCCATAATAAAGATGACCTGGGTGGAGAAATGCCTAACCCGCAAACCCTGCAGGATAAAATTGAAAAAGCAAAAAAACTCATCCAACAAAGTTACTAACAAGGCTAAGCCTTGAGGAAATATTGGATGACTATAGTAAAAGGATTGACGGACCTATTATCTGCCGTGGTTTGCCGCGCTCCGCAGAAATTTTTATTTGTATTGCTTCTGCTCGGCGGTTGCCAAGCCTCGGTTGAAAAAGCACCTCCGCATTTTTCAAAAGACAAGATCTCTTCCGGTTATATATTCAATCGACTGCATACTCGCGCGAATAAAATCCATAGCGTTAAATCGTTTACACGTACCACTTTTATTGGAAGAAAATTTAAGCAATCCTTTCGCCAGACTGTACTGATAAAGGAAGGGCGCTCTATTCGAGTCGATACCTATGGGTTGTTTGGTCAGGCGATGGGGGTTTTCATCAGTGATGACGGGAGAATGCAGTTTCTGGATCCTGCAAAGGGCAGGCTTTATTCGGGCCCCGATGTAAGGAGCATGCTGAGTAAACTGCTTGGAACGCAAATAGATTTTCGCGAACACTTAAGAATTTTTCTCGGACATATCCCGAACTTTGAGTTCCTCAGGGTAGAAAAATCTCGATTAAGTTCGGACCAGACGGAGTACATCCTGCAAGCTAAAGACATAAAACGTAGCGGGAAAGTTCTTCTCCATATAGATGCCGTAACCTTATTGCCGCGTGAGATGACCCGAATCGAATTGGGTCAAAAAAAGTATTTCGTTCAATGGCAGGATTATGAAAAAATCGGCAATATTGATTGGCCTCATTTGATCACTCTAGAGTTTCCATCAAGGCAGGAAACCATACGGATCAAGTATAAGGACCCGACCTTGAATGGGAGAATTTCTCAGAACACTTTTCAACTCATGCCAACAGCATCTGCAAAATAAAAATGACTCCACCTAAAAAACTAAAATTTAAAACTCCCGCAAAAATAAATTTGGGTCTTCATATCCACAAAAAAAGAGACGACGGGTTCCACGAGCTGGAGACCTTGTTTCAAATGGTGGCATGGTTTGATGAGGTAGAGGTGGAAGAAGCTCAGGAAAATGTCGAGTTATTTTGCGATACTCCTGGCATTCCAAATGATGAGACCAATCTTGTTGTCAAAGCTGCTAGGCTTCTGCAAAATCGTTTTCCCGGCAAATGTGGCGGAGTTAAAATTAAACTGAAGAAGAATATTCCCTCGGGGGCCGGATTAGGAGGGGGTAGTGGAAATGCCGCCGGAGTTTTGCTGGCCCTTAATCTGTTGTGGAGTTTAAAAATACCGCGTGACGATTTGATTTCTATGGCTTCCGAACTGGGCTCCGATGTGCCATTTTTCCTTATGTCACCCTGCGCAATTGGGGCTGGAAAAGGTGAAATTCTGCAACCGATTGAGAGTCCGGTTAGTTTTTATATTCTAATGATTTATCCAGGGTTTCCCATAGCGACCCCATGGGTTTATGGCAATCTAAAATTGAAGTTGACAAAGGGCGAAAATAATATTAGCATTTTGAAAAATTTTATTTTGCGCTCGGAGTTTGCCCAATTAGGGGCGGCCCTTTACAACGACTTGGAACCCGTTGTATTTAAAAGGTATCCGGAGATTTTGAGGATAAAGAATGAGTTGCTGAATTCAGGAGCAGGAGGTGCGCTCTTGTCAGGAAGTGGTTCTACCGTCTTTGGAATTTTTGATAATCCCGAAATTGCTAAAAAAGCGTTAGCCAGATTTACAGGGGGAAAACATAGGGTGTGTCTGGCTAAAAGCATCACTCGCTTTTCTGAATTTTTTCCTGAAGAAATGATATCGGCTTTTTAACAATGCATTTGTCATTGTGAGGAGCCTTTTCGTCTTTACCCCTTATAGGCCCCTTTGTGGGCACAAATTTTAACGGTACGGTTTACCGCACTGGGGCGTCGTCAAGCGGTTAAGACACAGGTTTTTGATGCCTGCATTCGGAGGTTCGAATCCTCCCGCCCCAGCCAATTTTTTTTGAGGATGAAAAATGTTTTCCAGTGATAATGGGCGTGTACTGGTTTTTTCCGGTAGA
>JAJDAW010000084.1 GCA_029261635.1 Nitrospinaceae bacterium | reverse complement strand
TCTTTCAGAGGATCACCCACCGTATCTCCAACAACGGTAGCATGGTGAGCGTCGGAACCTTTACCACCCAATGCACCAGCTTCCACATATTTTTTAGCATTATCCCAAGCACCACCGCCATTCGACATGAACAGTGCCAATAAAACACCGACCAAAGTTGCGCCCATTAGCATTCCACCCAACGCCTCTGCGCCGAGCATCCAACCGACTACGATAGGTGTTAAGAAAGCCACTACACCAGGCGCAATCATTTCTCTCAAAGCTGCTTGGGTGCTAATGTCGATACAACGTGCACTATCGGGTTTGCCAGTGCCTTCCATCAGTCCTGGAATTTCGCGGAACTGCCGGCGAATTTCTTCAACCATGGTCATCGCCGCATTACCAACCGAAGTCATGGTAAGAGCTGCAACATAAAATGGGACCACACCGCCGAGAAACATACCAATAACCACATTGGTTTTTGTAATATCAATGGATTCGATATTCGCTGCCTGGGTGAAAGCTGCAAACAAGGCCAACGCTGTCAGAGCCGCAGAACCAATTGCAAATCCTTTACCAATAGCTGCCGTGGTGTTACCCACTTGATCCAGTCCATCTGTAATCTTTCGAGTTTCTTCTCCCAGTCCTGCCATTTCTGAAATTCCACCCGCGTTATCAGCGATTGGCCCATAAGCATCGACGGACATGGTAATACCTACTGTTGCCAACATACCCACGGCAGACAGTGCAACACCATAAAGACCGGCAGACTCAGCACTAACATAAATAGTCAGCGCTATAATCACTACAGGAATCACACAACTTTCCATGGCGACCGCAAGACCTGTGATCATTACCGTTGCAACCCCTGTACTGCTCGATTCTGCAATACGAACAACAGGCTTACCGGCTGTGTAATATTCGGTAATCAAGCCAATACCTATACCTGCCAGACAACCAAACAGCAGCGCTATAAATACGCCTGAAGGAAGGCCCATGACTTTAATAAGGAAAAACGCCACGAACAACATAGAACCCGCACTGATAAAGGTGCAGTTTCTAAGAGCGGCTGAAGGGTCCATGTTGCCTAAAGATGTCATGGCACGAATACCAATGACCGAAGCAAGTAAACCGACCATGGCTATCATAATGGGAAGGGCCATGTATTCGAATCTCAGGGTCGCCATGCTAGCGCCAATGACGATAGCCGCGATCATGGAACCACAATAAGATTCAAAAATATCTGCGCCCAGCCCCGCTGTGTCGCCTACGCAATCGCCAACGTTATCCGCGATAACTCCAGGGTTACGTGGATCGTCTTCCGGTATACCTGCTTCTACTTTACCTACGAGGTCTGAGCCAACGTCTGCGGTTTTGGTATAAATACCGCCACCCACGCGAGCAAATAATGCAATAGAACTCGCGCCCATGGCAAATCCACTAATAACTGTAAAAGAATCTCCACGACCGAAGAGAAGAAATAATCCTCCAACACCAAGAAGGCCGAGACTTGCAACACAAAGTCCCATCACCGCCCCACCATTAAATGCAATAAGAAGTGCCTTGGACTGCCCACCGTCAACTGCGGCTTGGGATGTGCGTACACCGGAAGTTGTGGCTGCATTCATACCAAAAAAACCAGCCAGCATGGAACACCCTGCGCCGACGGCATAAGAAATCGCTGTCCAGAGTCCTATCCACATACCTTTTTGCATGGAAATCAGGATAAGCAGGAGTAGAAAAATCCCTCCAATAAAATAGCCGAGAATTTTGTATTCCCTTGATAGAAAGACCATGGCGCCTTCATGAATAGCGTCGGCGATTTCTGTCATTTTCTCATTTCCCGCTGGTGCATCATCGACACCTTCAAAAAGTTTCCAAGCAATGACGAGACCGAAGAGACCAAAAACAACAGCGAGATACACATAATTATGCGATGCATCAAAAGCGGCCATCACCAAGTATGCCACCATGGCAAAACCAATGAAGGCAATTTCTCCCTTGTTTTCCGATAACATTATTTTTATTCCTCCGTAGGATTGTTTTGTTTATTCAATTCCTTGAGCGCCGCTTCTATCGTTTGCACCGCTTTACTCATTACATCATTTAACAGCCCTGACTCTTCTTCCGGAAAAGGGGACAAAACATAATCTACAATGTCCTCTTTATCTTCAGGGCGGTCGACCCCAATGCGCACTCGATAAAACTCCCTGGTTCGCAAAGTTTCTATGGTCGATCGAATTCCCAATTGCCCCCCATCGCCTCCCTTCAACTTGGTCTTTATTTTGCCAAGTGGAAGGTCAATGTCGTCATGTACAACCAGAATTTGTTCCGGGGAAAGGTTAAAAGTGGAAAGAAGTGCTTTTACAGCTTTTCCGCTCTCGTTCATATAGGTCATCGGTTTTGCGAGAATAACCGGAAACCCTTCAATTTCCCCTTTTCCATAAAGGGAACGATACTTATGTTGAGTCAGTTTGATTTTATATTTATCAGCCAGATTGTCTAAAACAAGAAATCCCGCATTATGGCGTGTCAGCTCATAACGCGGCCCGGGATTGCCCAAGCCTAAAATCAAAAACACAATTAATTTTTACCGTCCTCTTTCTTCCCGGCATCCTCTTTGGAGTCTGCGGGAGCAGCAGCATCTCCTTCTGCTTCTTCGTCCCCTTCAGCTTTTTCTTCTTTTACTTTCGCGAGGTGAACATTCACCACGACATCATTGGGGTTATTTACTATCGATACAGATTCACCCAGGTTTAGGTCAGAGACATGAATCATCTGATTTAGTTCTACCCCACCCATTTCT
>JAJDAW010000083.1 GCA_029261635.1 Nitrospinaceae bacterium | reverse complement strand
TTTCACACGCGGAATATATAAAGACATGGATGGATTAACTGTTTGGACACAGGACAATCTCAAAGAACCCTGGGAATACGAATAGCGGTAGTAACCAGAAAATAAAAAAGCCCTATGCAAAATGCATAGGGCTTTTTTAATTCTATAAAGTAGAACTTAACTTTTTTCCTGATCCGCACTGAAATCGTAAGAACCTTTTCTGGGTAAAGATGCCGTGAAACTATCTGCTTTTTCTTTCATAGCCAAGTCTTTAGCATCGCCTTCCTCTTGAGCTTTTTTCCGGGCCAGGGCTTCTTTTTCTTCATCTGTTAAGTTTTCTTCAGACTCGCCCTCTTTCCCTTCTTCAATGGCCGCTTGCTGGCCCTCTTCTACTTGAGCGCCTTCTTCCTCATCCTGCGCCTCTTTCATAGAAGTTTTGAAGTTTTTAATACTACGACCAAAAGCACTACCAATTTCGGGAAGTTTTCCCGCTCCAAAAATAATCATTATGATGACCAAAATAATCATCAACTCAGGAAAACCTATGCCCATCATAATCCTTGCCCTCCAGTAGTATTGAAAACACCCCGATATTTTACGAAAACAGAGCCTTATTGATTAAAAATTAACTGATTTTCCTAAGTTTATCCTTTTTCATCACGTAAACACAAGGGGAATAATTGTCAAGTTTGAAAAAATGCAAGCTCCTTATAATTACAACAATTCAATAACGCAGATTTATTAACATCTGTATTTCCTACAAAAGTGTAAATGAAAATCTAACCTAATTTATCGGAACTTAAATAATAAAAACAATACTTAAAACTTGACAAACTGAACACATAGATTTACATTGATAAAATTATTTTGTTAATATTGTGTAATAAGTTTAAAGCCTCCGTGAGCATTTCTTAATATGAATATAGAGCCTCTTATTGCGATTCTTTTTGGTGGATTATTAATCTGCCGTGGTTTGTTCTCTATTCGAAGAACCCGCATGCGAATTATTGCGATGAGCTTAGGAACGCTGATTATTGTAACTGTGATTTCCGCTGCTCCACAAAACTCTGAAAATCAATTCTTGGTTTCGCAAAGCAATTCACGCCACTTAGCGGATGAACAGGAGAGCCTGCTAGCTGTTAAGCTTTATCAAAATAAAATCACACCAGAAATAAAAATTCGCGCCGAGAAAATGATTCGAACAGCTCAAGCGCGGCCCTTTCATAAGAAATCCCCTGAAGACTTTTTGGTTCTTGCCAGTCGGGAATACGAACAGAATAATATTGATCAGGCACTTGATTTTGCATATGCCGGCCTGCATTTAAATCCAAAGAACAAACAGGTCGATGCCGCACTCAGCAACATAACGGGTATGGTTTTTACCAGTCTGGGTGTTGATGAAGTCGCAACTGTTAAGTTTGAAGAAGCGCTGAAAAAATTTCCCTATGATGCAGACACTCACAACCACCTTGGAATTCTTTATTTTGAACAAAAGGACTTCAATAAGGCTGAGGAAAAATTTAAAAAAGCTCTAACCCTTAGGCCTAAAGATGGGCAAATTTATTATAATCTGGGGAACCTATTTAAAGAGCAAAACAGCTTGAGAAAAGCCGAGAAGACTTTTAAGCATGCATTGAAAATAGCACCGGAATCACCCGATCTTCATAATGGATTAGGCACCGTTTTCTGGGCTCAGGACAAGCAGGCAGATGCAGAAAAAGAATTCCAGAAAGCTATGGAGCTTTCCTTAGGTTATGGTTTGGAACCCCATAACGAAATGGAAGATAAAGAATCGAAAAACTTCTAAGCAGTCACCTCTATTAGCGGATCGTTCCCTCTCTACTTCTCAATTTAGGCTTCTCGCAAAGACTCGATAGCTTTTTTATAATCCTTTGCGTTGAAAATGGCTGAACCGGCAACCAGCACATTGGCCCCTGCTTGTTTTATATCTCCAGCATTATCCGGTTTAATTCCGCCATCGACTTCTAACAATAAAGGGTTTTCATAATGCGACATCACTTCGTCCAAATTATGAATTTTATCCAACAATGAAGGAATAAACGTTTGGCCGCCGAATCCGGGGTTTACGGACATCAGCAGAACCAAGTCAATCTCATGGAGAATTTCCTCAAGAGAAGAAAGTGGAGTTGCCGGGTTGAGCACGACACCGGCCTTAATCCCTTGTTCTTTTATTAATTGGATGGTGCGATTCAAGTGCGGGCAGGCTTCCACATGAACCGTAATTATATCTGAACCGGCACTGGCAAAATCTTTGATATATGCGTCGGCATTTTCAATCATCAAATGCACATCGAGCGGCAAGTCAGTTGCTTTGCGTACGGACTCAACAACCATTGGCCCAATAGTGATATTGGGGACAAAATGTCCGTCCATCACATCCACATGGATCCAGTCTGCGCCCGCTTGTTCAACCTCTTTCACTTCATCCGTCAGGCGACCAAAATCCGCTGAAAGGATGGATGGAGCAATTACGACCTCTTCTGATTTTTTTGTCATTGAGTGAATTTCCTTATCGCCATCACAAATTTTGGGAAGCATATCATAAAGCCCGATAACTGTACCAATATTATGCAATGGTTATCAATAGCCACTTTCTTTATAATAGAAAGCTTTACTCTCATTTCTTATAAAAAGCTGTGAAAAACAACCTGGAAATTATCCGAGAAAAAATCAAAGCCCTTCTGATGCAGGATCACAATATGCTGATACTGGCAGCATTGATCGGCTTTCTTGCTGGTTTTGCCTCCACGGCTTTCAGGTGGATGATTGAATTCTTTGGCATTGTATTTTCCGCTGAAGGATTATCATGGCTGGGAATTACGGGGACGGCATTGCCTTTTCTTTTACCGCTCATGCCGATGTTTGGCGGAATAATTACCGGACTAATTTGTCACTTCTTTCCCGATGCAGTGAAAGAAAACGGTGTGCACCGGGTCATGCATGCAGTTGCATTGAAAGCCGGAAAAATTCGCAAGCGCACTCTGCTCACTTGTTCCACAACTTCTGCCCTAACCATTGGCTCCGGTGGTTCTGCCGGTCGTGAAGGACCCACCGTGCAAATCGGCTCGGCTGTTGGCTCAGCATTAGGAAACCTTTTCCACTTATCAAGAGAGCGAGTACGGGTATTAGTCGGGTGTGGAGCCGCAGCAGGGATCGCCGCATCCTTCAATGCTCCTCTGGCCGGAGTTTTATTTTCCCTGGAAATTATCCTCGGCGAATTTACGATCCATACATTCAGCCCGATTATTGTTGCATCCGTAATCGGCACTGCAACAGGAAGAGCCCTTGAAGGCAATGAAATCACATTTCATGTACCCGTGCATGAGCTGGTCAGTTATTCAGAAATCATTCTCTATCTATTCCTCGGTCTTTTATGCGGACTGGTGTCCCGGTTGTTCACTTTGGTTTACTTCAAATCGAATGATTTTTTTGAAGAAAAAGTTCGCATTCCAAAACTCTTAAAACCTGCCTTGGGAGGGTTGATAGTTGGATTAATTTCTGTTGGCTTTCCGGCAGTTCTGGGAAATGGTTATGAATTTATGGAAAAAGCTTTGTCCGGCGAACTGCTGTGGAGCATGGCATTCCTA
>JAJDAW010000082.1 GCA_029261635.1 Nitrospinaceae bacterium | reverse complement strand
GGGTTTGTCACTTTTATCCCACTGGCGTTTCATCCTGAAAATACGGTTTTAGATTTTTTAAAGACCACGCCGGGCCAATTGGACTTAAGGGCTTTGGCGGTGTCGAGATTGATGTTGGATAATTTTCCGCATATAAAAGCTTTCTGGATCATGATCACTCCTAAGATTGCTCAATTAGCGCAATCTTTTGGTGCTGATGATATGGATGGTACAGTTGTTGAGGAGAAAATTATTCATGCTGCTGGGGCGGCAACGGATCAGATCTTCCATCAAGATCAAATCATAGATATGATCACGGAAGCGGGTCGTAATCCAGTGGAGCGTGATACTCTTTATGAAAAGGTGGAAAACAGAATGGCGAAGGTGTAACTGGCCGCAGACTTCCGATAAACGGCTCGATGGTGAGATATTTGTCGATGTTACACAATAGTAACCTGATCTTGATTTAATCTTTACATTTGTGGTGTATTTAATGTAGTATAGAGTTGCAAACCATATTTCATTGTTTTTGGCTTAATTTAGGTTTAACTGTCTGGAGCATGATGTTCGGACATTGTCTCAACTCTATTGTTAAAAAGGAAAAACGACATGGGGTACGAAGGTAAAAAAGTTCTGGTGGTGGATGATTCTGCGGTAATGCGGCAAATTATTAAGAAAAACCTGAAAGAGCTTGGGTTTACTGAGCTGTCAGAGGCGGAAGATGGTGCCGCTGGCCTTAAGAAAGCAGGCGAAGAGCCGGTAGATTTAATTGTGTCGGATTGGAATATGCCAAATATGACGGGTTTGGAGTTTCTTAAAGCTGTTAGGGCAGATGCCAGTATAAAGGGCGTTGCTTTTATCATGGTTACTTCGGAAGCCGATAAAGAAAAAATTATGGAAGCGGTTCAGGCTGGGGTGAATCAATATATTGTTAAGCCCTTCAATGCCATGCAACTGGAAGAAAAAATTAAGGCCATTAAATTTTAATGAAAAATTTAAACACTGCTGGTTTTTTACCATTTAGGGGAATTCCAACTAGTGATTGAAAAATAAGGTTTTATCCCAATGTTTGGATTGACGGTTATAATTGCGTAGCATATAATAATTATCGGAAATTTAAGTTTAAACTACGATTAAACAATAGGTTAACTTTAATTATGAGTGCTATGAGAATCGAGCTTGATTTTTTTTTAACGGTCACTCAAAATTTTGGAAAGGTTGCCTGAAACGGGGTTGCCCGAAAAAGAGGAATTACAATGGCTACAATTGATTTCAGTGAAGGAAAAATTCCGCAAGTTTTAACCGACGTGACTCGGGATTCTATCTTTTCCATTTTTAATACGATTTTTGGATCGGTGCCCAAATTCAGCGGGGATGGGAATGGCAAAAAGATGGGTGATGGAGTAGTCGGTATTATTTCTTTTATGGGAGATATAAGCTGGATCGTTATGTTGGAGCTTCCGAAAGAATCTGCCAAGGCAATGGCTTCAAAGTTTTGTGGTTTTGATATTGATTATGACAGTGCGGACATGGGAGATGTTGTCGGTGAGCTTGCAAATGTTCTTGCGGGGGATATTGTTGCCCGCATGGCCAAAGAAGATTTGAAGGCTGCCATGTCTCTGCCTACGATTATGCGTGGGCAAAATGTTGAACCCATGCTGCCCAGTGGACTTCCTTTGGAAAAGTTGCATTTTGATATGCCAGAAGGGGAGTTTTTACTGAAAATATCAGGAGCAAAATCAGGCAGTGTTGTGGGTAGAAAACCAGGTACCTGAGGTATTCAAAAAAAGCTGTAAAGGTTTTATCCCTTTAAGGGAAAGTAATAAAATTGGTAAGCAGAGTATTGATGAACTTTTGTTTTAATTTGTCAATACGTTGTTAATGTTCCGAGTTTGTCTAAGTGGGGGGGGCATGTAATGAGTGATGAACCAGTAGCACCAGATTTAAATTCTGATGAGGGTAGTGAAGAAGATGATGGGATGGGAGAAATCATCAACGAATTCTTGGTGGAAAGTTATGAGAACCTCGATCAACTCGATCAAAACCTCATAGACCTGGAGCAAAATCCCGGCGATACAAATATTCTCTCCAGTATTTTCCGGACCATACATACCATTAAAGGCACTTGTGGATTTATAGGTTTTACCAAGCTCGAATCGGTGGCACATGTTGGAGAAAGTCTGCTGAGCAAATTAAGAGATGGGGTATTGGACTTGGACCCTCCTCGAACCAGCGCCTTACTTGCCATGGTCGATGCTATTCGACAAATGCTTTCCTGTATTGAAGCTGATCGAAACGAAGGTTCTGTCGATTACTCAGAGTTAGTGGAAACGCTCACTCGTTTGCAATCAGAAGAATCTTCAGCCGAACCAACCACGACTGCTAAAGTTGAAGAACCCGCACTTGCTGTTGAAGAAGCACCCAAGCAGGAAGAACAGCCAGCCCCAGAAGCCGATCCAGAACCTATAAAACCTTCCGCAGAAATTGATGAGGATATGGAACCCATCGTTGATGAGTTCCTTGTCGAAAGTTACGAAAACCTAGACAAACTGGATAAGGATCTGATCGAGTTGGAGCAGGATCCTGGTAATACAGATATTCTCGGTAGCATTTTTCGAACCATTCATACTATTAAAGGCACTTGCGGATTCATTGGTCTCCATAAACTTGAAAAAGTTGCTCATGTAGGGGAAAACCTGCTGGGTAAACTGAGAGATGGTGAATTGGCTTTGAACCCACCGCGCACCAGTGCTTTGTTGGCCATGGTGGATGCTATTCGACAAATGCTTTCTTGTATTGAAAGTGACCGCAATGAAGGCGATGTTGATTATTCGCAATTGGTTGTAACCCTCGGCAAATTGTTGACCGATGACGGTGCAAAAGAGGTGGCTACACAGCCTGCACCGGCTACCGCACCTGTTGCTGAGAAGAAAGAAGAGCCTGCGGTTGAAGAAAAACCAGTTGTGGCTGAGAAGAAAGACCGCAGACAGTCAAGTCCTGCCGAACAAGCTCAACATGTTGCTAAAACTGGGGATAAAAGAGCAGCAGCGGATCGACGAAATGAAACTCGAAGCGTCGCCGATTCAAGCATTCGGGTTGACGTTGATATTCTCGACAGATTGATGAATCTAGTAGGGGAATTGGTATTGGCGCGAAATCAGATTCTTCAGTTTGTTCCTACGGGTGCCGACGCGAGTTTTATTGCTACCAGCCAACATTTAAATTTGGTTACTTCGGAGCTTCAAGAAGGGGTCATGAAAACCCGAATGCAACCCATCGGTAATATCTGGAGTAAATTTCCTCGTGTGGTAAGAGATCTTTCCATGGCTGTAGGCAAAAAAATTCGATTGGAAATGGAAGGAAAAGAAACGGAGTTGGATAAAACTCTGATCGAGGCGATCAAAGATCCTCTCACGCATATCGTCAGGAACTCTTGCGATCATGGAATAGAATCTCCAGAAAAGCGTGCAGAAGCAGGTAAGGATGAAGAGGGCGTTTTACTGCTGAGGGCTTTTCATGAAGGCGGACAGGTTAATATCGAAATCGTTGATGATGGCGGTGGAATTGATCCAGAAAAAATTAAGGCTAAAGCACTTGAAAAAGAGGTCATCACTCAAGAACAAGCTGATCGTATGGGTGATAGGGAATTGGTCAATTTAATTTTTGCGGCTGGTTTTTCAACCGCAGAAAAGGTAACCAATGTTTCCGGACGTGGTGTGGGTATGGATGTTGTTCGTACTAATATCGAAAAAATTGGTGGAACGGTAGACATTCAAAGTCGTAAAGGCAAAGGCACCACACTTCGTGTAAAGATTCCTTTAACCTTGGCTATTATTCCAGCGTTGATTATAACCTCCGGAGGAGGTCGTTATGCAATTCCGCAGGTTAACCTTCTGGAGTTGGTTCGTCTTGATGGCGAAGAAGCTAAAAAATCTGTGGAGCAGATTCAGGGTGCGCCAGTTTATCGACTACGAGGAAACCTGTTGCCGCTGATTTATTTGCATGAAGAGTTGGAGTTGGAGAAAAAATCTGAAGATGATGCCATTAACATTGTTGTGCTGCACGCCGATGATCGACAGTTTGGGTTGGTTGTAGAGGGAATTAGCGATACTGAAGAAATTGTTGTTAAACCTTTGGGAGAACAATTGAAAGGGCTTGCCGCTTTCTCAGGCGCAACAATTATGGGTGACGGTAAGCTGGCATTAATTTTGGATGTTATGGGATTGGCCCAAAAAGCCCGTGTTATTGCAGAACATTCAGAAAAAACACTAGCCGTTGCACATTCGACCCAGGCTTTGGCGGGAGATCGACAGACATTGTTGATTTTTGGATTGGAAGAAGACGACCGTATGGCAATTCCACTTTCAGAAGTTGCGAGGCTGGAAGAGTTCAAACGATCCGATGTTGAACAATCGGGAGATCAGGATGTGGTTCAATATCGTGGTGAGATCATGCCTTTGGTTTACCTTCGTAAATATCTCGATGTGGGGGGCGTGAGTCCGGAAGCGGACTCGAACGAGTTAATGCAAGCGGTGGTATTTACTCGCAACGAAAGAAGTGTCGGGCTGGTAGTGAGGCGCATCATAGATATTGTTGATGAGAATATCACGGTTAAACGAGGAGCTAATCGTGCAGGTGTTCTTGGAACCATTGTGGTGCAGGACCGGGTTACCGACTTGCTTGACATCGAAAGTATTGTTAAAGAGGCAGATCCAAGTTTCCTAATCGAAACAACCGAATTGGCTTTGGCAGAGGAGGCTAACTGATGTCAGAAGAAAAACAGTTTTGTACATTTTATCTGGATAATCATTTCTTTGGAGTAGCTGTTGAAACAGTGCAGGAAGTTTTTCGCTATCAGGAGATGACACATATTCCTTTGGCACCTCCAGAAATTCGTGGTTTGATCAATTTGCGAGGCCAGGTCATCACTGCGATTGATCTCAGACAAAGATTAAGCATAAGTAAACTACCAGAAGACAAGCTCCCTATGAACGTTGTGGTTCGAACGGGTGAAAGTGTCGTCAGTCTTCTTGTCGATGCGATTGGAGATGTTTTAGAAGTTTCGGAAGAAGTCTACGAGCGACCTCCTGAAACCATTCCTGAAGAGGTCAGAAAGCTGGTGCGTGGGGTTTATAAGCTGGAAGGTAAATTACTTTTGATTCTAGATGCCGAGAAGGCAGTAAACATCAACACTAGCGTGGTCGAACCAGCTAGCATCTAACATAGGCTAGCGGTTTTTTTTCACAATTGAGATGATTTTTGGTCCGATCTGGTTTAGCGGCAAAATTTCATCGGCCAGTCCTTCTCGAGCAACAAACCCAGGCATTCCCCACACCACACTTGTTTGCTCGTCTTGAACAATCACATAGCCACCTTTCTCCTTAATTTGCTCGCAGCCTTTCATTCCATCTTGTCCCATCCCAGTTAATACCACAGACAATACATTCGGGCCGTATATATCAGAGACCGAACGGAATAGCGGGTCGACGGCAGGTCGGCAGGAATTTTCCTGCGCTTCCTGATTGGTTTTGAGGTAAACGCCATCGGCTTTTTTTTCCAAAACCATATGGTAATCTCCCGGTGCGATCCATGCTTTTCCGGGTTGGAGTTTTTCGCCAGCTTTTCCCTCTTGAATATCTACAGGTGATTTGCTTGATAGTCTTTCCGCCAAAAGTTTTGTAAAAAAAGGTGGCATATGTTGCACCAAAACTATGGGCACAGGAAGATCCCCAGGAAGTGTCGGGAATAATTCTGCTAGGGCATTGGGGCCTCCAGTTGATACCCCAATTGCGACTATATCTATTCTCTGGTTGGCGGCCCGGGGGCGGAATTGCTTTTTAATAACAGGTGCTGCCGTTTTTGCAACCGGCTTTGGAATTGCCGCAACAGGAGTTTCTGTGCCAGCCTTTCCCGCACAAAACATTTTTATCTTTGGGATCAATTCATCACGAATTCGTTGCTTGGCGATCGAAACACTGCCGACATTGGCGGGCTTGGTAACGTAATCGGTAGCTCCCAATGCCAACGCCTCTAAAGTTTTAGATCCACCTCTTTCAGTAAGAGTACTGAACATGATGATAGGTAGGTCTATATAAAGCTTGCGGGCTTCAGTCAGGGTTTCTATACCATCCATTTCGGGCATTTCAATGTCAAGCGTCAAGATATCGGGCTTAAGTTGCGGAATTTTTTGTAGAGCAATTTTTCCGTTTGCGGCTGTAGCAATAACTTCTATCTCGGGATCAGAGCCCAAGGTGTCTGTGACAATCTTCCGAACGACTACGGCGTCATCAACTACCAGCACTTTTATTTTTCGCATAAAAACCTGAGAATTAGATAAAATCAAATAACTCAATACTATAAAGCATATACTCTAACTTAAAATAATGTAAATTGCCATTTAAAAACAGTACGTGCATAGGGTTGAATAATGTAAACCATATTATGCTATTTGATTCGTGGGGATATTTAATTTTGGTTATGGGTTCGTTAAATGTTGTAAATTAGTGCTGGAAAAAATATTTAAAAATTAAAAAAATAAAAATATGTCTCAATTATTTAATAAGGATGGATTGCCTGTAAAAAATAATCTCAGAGCAATTCAGGATGAACTTGTTCGTGGAACGGGGTTTGTTTTAGCTAAAAGGGTTTCGGTCTTTACGCAAAACGCAAGCCTGCATGAAAAGTATATTATCGTCTCCATAGACGATGGGACCGCAGCCCCAATTGAAAAAAGGTTTGTCGTAGGAAGAATGAAAGAAGCTCTTGAATTGTTTCAGCAAGAATTATAGAGCTGCAAACCCTGTCCTATATTCATTTTAACAATAAGGCGTGCAATGAAAAACTGGTACATGCTCACTTTGGTTGGGAAGGATCAGCCTGGAATTGTTGCTGAGGTCAGCCGGGTTCTATTTGATGCCGGAGGAAATCTGGGAGAAGCCTCTATGTCGCGCTTGGGAGGAAACTTCACCGTGATGCTCATGTTGCATATGGATACCGGGAAAGAGAGCATCAAACAAATGCTCCAACCTATATGCGATAAAATGGATTTGTTTTTTCATATCGATAATATTATTGCAGGTTTGCATCAACATATTGATCCCAATTTCAGGTTGAGTGTGCATGGGGCGGACCAGGCCGGTATAGTTTCGGCAGTAGCGGGTTCTTTGGCAAAGTCTAACTTTAATATTCTAAACCTGGAGTCAGATGTAGGTGGGAGCGCGGAGAAGCCTGTTTATATTATGCATATTGAAGGATTTGCAGATTGTAGCTTTTTAGAACTGGAGAAAAGCCTACAGTTGTTAAAAATAGAAAAAGAAATTGTCATGCACTTGGTTCCCATCGATACCATGGTGGGTTGATCCGATGGCTCAACTGGAGATTTTGGTTTATCCGGATGAAAGGTTGCGGCAGATTTCGCAACCTGTGATTGAAGTGGATGATGAGATTAGAAGTTTTATTTCTGATTTGGAGGAGACTTTAAGTTCACTTCCGGGATGCGTTGGAATTGCTGCCCCTCAGGTGGGTCGGCTCGAACGAATTATTATTATCGATGTTTCTTCTAGACAGCATCACAAGAATCATGGTCATCGGGTTCTTATTAACCCTCTTATTACATTTAAAGAAGGGGATGTTGTTGGGAGAGAAGGTTGTCTTTCGGTGCCAGATTATACCGGTAAAGTAAGCCGCTCCAAGAATATAGCGGTGACAGCCCAAAATGAATTAGGTACTCATGTGAAGTATGAAATGGTGGGATACGAAGCCCGTGCTCTTCAACACGAGATAGACCATTTAGATGGAAAACTTTTTATTGATAGCTTGGTGGGAAAAAGAAATGACCTTAAAAAGAGAACAGATTTTTAGTTCTGTTTTATTGCCCTACTCCTAGTGTGAGAACAGGGCTGTTATCTTTTATCTTTCCGGCTTGCAGGGAAAATATTTGGGATAGCAGGGAAAAAGTTGATTTCGATTTAAGATCCGAATCATCAATGTAAAACCATGTGTCTCGATAATAAACCATCAAGGTTGCATCTTCAGGCCGATTAGGTTTGGATCTGATTCTGAGCAGTTCCCCAGTAAGTTCTCTCCAGTCAAATGTTTCTCCTGATGAGTTAAGCGTACGCGTGACTTTGCCAGCTCTAATGTCTCGCTCAGGTGCTTCTACGGCCTGAGAAAGATAAAATAGAATGCCTAAAAGAGATCGAGTGACAACTCTAATTTGATCAGGTTCATTTTGTTTCGGAGAAAATGTGATGACATACTTCTCTCTGCCGGGTTCTACACTGAGGGCTCTTGCGAAGTTGTTTGCAGGTTCCTGATTTTTCCCTTCTTCAGCAATTTGTAAAATAATTTGAGAGATTCCGTCTTGCTTGTGAAAAAATAGATTCAAAGCATCTTGGGATTGAAGTTCTCTTAAGTGTTTTGCGGCCTCAATGAATTCTTTAAATTGAGGTGCTTTTTGGGGTGTCGGACCGGATGCGCCTGGAGCATTTTTTACATTGTTCATTCTTTGAAAGCATAACCGGAAAATTCTTTCGACGCTCCAACCCGAATGATATAAAAGTGTGATGGTTTCCAAAGGCAAAGGGGAGAGGACGCGTTGAATAAACTGATCTCCTTGTAAGGGAGAATAAGTGACGGTGGGTTTTTCTGTCATCCCAACAGAACCCCCAAGGCCAAAAAGTCCTTTCACTCCTTCCTGAAGAGTTGCGCTGGCATTCGCGGATGTAGAAAGCGTGAACTGCGAAGCAACACTACTGACTTCCATAAAAAATGGTGTGTCTCGATATTTCAGACGCGCCAGATTGAGCAATAACTGCTCATCGTTTGTCCTTTGCACGGCGAGATTATAATTGCTACGTTCGCTCTTCAATGTTGTCGGCCCAAGGTTGACACAGCCGCTTGTCAAAAAGAGAAAAATAATGGATATAAAAAGTAGGGTAGGCGTAATAGGAAGTTTGTTTGATTTCATTTGTATGGAAAAATATTTAATGATCGTTTGAGTCAGAATTTTTGAAAACTTCTTGATGGGCAAGATGCATTGTCGATGTTGGGAATGCAAACTCGGCACCATTTTCTTCGACGATCTTAATGATTTTCAAAAGCACGTCTTGTTTGACATCGTGGTATTCGATCCAGTCCGTTGTTTTGGTGAATGTGTAAATAAAGAAATCCAGTGAAGAGGGTGCGAAACAGTTGAAATTTACAATCAGTGTTTTTTCAGCATCAATGTCTGGGTGTTTTTTTAACATTTCTTTTATCTTATTTATGATGATTTCAATCTTAGAAGCATCATCATAACGAATACCAATAGTTTCTTTTATTCTCCGGTTGGACATTCGAGATGGATTCTCAACCGCAATATGAGAAAAAACTGAGTTTGGTATATAGAGAGGACGTTTGTCAAAGGTTCGGATTCGAGTCACCCTCCAGCCAATATTTTCAACAGTGCCTTCAATTTCTCGGTCTGGAGATCTAATCCAGTCACCTACTGCAAAAGGGCGATCCATATAGATGATGAATCCACCAAAAAAATTCGATAGCAGGTCTTTTGAGGCAAAGCCAACAGCGACACCCCCTATACCGCCAAAGGCCAGCACCCCTGAAATGCTGAATCCTAGAGTTTGAAGTATCATTAAAGCTGCCGTGATAAAAACGGAAATACGTGCAAGCTTTGAAAGTGCATCGAGAGTTGTGGGGTCTATTCCCTTGCCATCAGAAAGAAATGTTTTTTCAATACGTCCAATCGCAAGAGTCAGAAAATATCCAAGTGCGGTAATGATGGTTGCATTTCTTATTGGGTAAAAAGCTTCAAGGATTTTTGCGTCGAGGGCTTCTCGAATTATATCCGCAGCAAAAGCGATACTGGCGATCCAAATAATAATACTTAAGGGTTTTGGGATGGACAGTAGGATGGCATCATCCCATTTGGTTTTTGTTTTTGTTGCTTTAGCGGATAGGCTACGGAAGGTTTTTCTCTGAATAACATCTGCAAGGAGTGCAAAAACTAGTACAAAAAACGCTTCTAAGATATAAGCGTTTTCTTTGGTTACCCATTGATCAAAAAAGGACATGGTTTTAATCCGAAGGAACGTGGTTTAATTTTCCAAGGTGCAAAAAATAGATCAACCCATGGTTTGGATAATCAGTTTTCAAAAAAAACGCCCCACTAATAAAGTGGGGCGCTATAGAAGCAAAGGAGCTCCCGTTAACGTGACGTTAACAAATTACTCCGGGAGCTCCCTTAATACTGTCAGATAGCATAGGATCACCTCCCTCTCAGGGCATCAATAAAACCCCCATGTGTTTCCCTGTTAAACCCATCGGGCAACGCAACCGTAAGAATGACTCAAA
>JAJDAW010000081.1 GCA_029261635.1 Nitrospinaceae bacterium | reverse complement strand
GATGCCGATGAATACTGTACTGATAAAATTTTAAGTAAAGACGATATTACCAGCCGCACTTTTTCATTTTATTATCCAGAAATTCGCCCCGGCACGGATCGATACTCAATCGTATCTTCCACCAATGCAAGATATAAAGACTGGGCAAATCTCAGCGAAAAAGAGTATCTGAACGATAAGCACGACTTGGAACAAACCACCCTCGACTCGCTGGAAAAATATGTTCCCGGTATCCGTAGCAAAATAGATCATATAGAAGCTTCAACCCCAAAAACTTTTAAGCGCTATACCCTGCATCCATCGGGTACTTCGTTCGGCACCAAGTTTGAGGGACTCAAAGTCAGCCGTGAACTTCCTAATCAAATAAACGGTCTGTTTCATGCCGGCTCGGTGGGCATTATCATGTCCGGTTGGCTGGGAGCCGCGAACTACGGAGTAATCGTTGCCAATGAAACCGATAAGTTTTTAAGACAGATGAGCCCAAGCCTAGTCACGGCTTAAGATTAACTCCTTTCTTTCCTTCCTTCTTCCTCCAATTTAATTTAATATTGTTTTATGGAATTCGATTTTAAAGGACAGACTGCTGTCGTAACGGGTGGCACACGCGGAATAGGCCGAGCTGTTTCCGAAGCTTTTTTAAAGGCGGGAGCGAAAGTCATCGCTACTTACCGAAGCAACGAAGAAGAAGCCAAAAAATTTACAGAAGCTAATGCCGCGCATGCTGAATGCCTCGACATTTATAAGTTCGATGTCACCTGTTATGACGAGGTAGAAAATTTTTATAAAGAAGTTGAAAAAAAACACGGGGCCTTGCAAATTGTTGTCGTCAGCTCAGGGATCCGTTCCGACTCCATCGTGGGTATGATGAAGACGGAAGACTGGAACAATGTTATCGATACCAACCTGACGGGAACCTTTAATATCTCCAAGCTTGCCGTGCAATATATGATGCGGCAAAAATACGGTCGCATCATTGCCTTGACCTCGCCCATTGGTAAACTTGGTTTTGCCGGGCAAGCCAATTATGCTGCATCGAAAGCGGGACAGGTAGCCTTGGTTAAATCCCTATCCAAAGAAGTGGCCAGCAGAAAAATTACCGTCAATTGTGTTTCACCTGGTTTCATCGACACAGATTTTATTTCTGATTTACCCGATGAACAAAGGGATGCTTATAAAAAGCAGGTCCCCCTCAAACGCTTCGGGTCACCGCAGGATGTTGCAACGCCGGTTTTGTTCCTTGCTTCAAAAGAATCTTCTTACATCACCGGATCCGTGTTAGAGGTAACCGGAGGCCTATAAAAATGTCGCAGGATTTTCTTCAATACATTCCACATCGCCCGCCATTCTTGTTTGTCGACAAAGTAGTAGAAGAAGTTGATGACACTATCAAAGCCGAAAAAACCATCGACCCTGACGAACCATTTTTTCAGGGCCACTACCCTGACCGACCGATCATGCCAGGGGTATTGATCTTTGAATCCATTTTTCAAACCGGTGCGATTATGATGGGAAAACGAATCGCTAACGAAGGAAAAATTCCGGTTCTCACTCGCGTCAACAATATAAAACTCAAACATGCTGTCAATCCCGGCGATACTCTGCAGATTGAAGTAAAACTAAAAGGTCTGGTAAGTTCTGCAGCTTACATGACGGGTAAAGCATCGGTGAACGGCAAAACCGCCGTAACCCTTGAGTTCACTGCCATGTTAGTCGAGGATGTGAAATGAGTTTTCTTAATCTGGAAAATAAAAATATTCTGGTAATGGGGGTCGCCAATAAAAAAAGCGTGGCCTGGCATATCGCTAAAACCCTTGAAGAAGAAGGTGCCAACGTACTTTACAGCGTACGCTCAGAGGACAGAAAAAAATCTCTCGATAAATTGCTCGCAGGGAAACCTGTTTTTATTTGTGATGTAGAAAAACCAGAAGGCATTGAACGTCTAAAAAAAGAAATAAGTGTAAAATATAAAATTCTTCATGGACTGGTGCATTCAATAGCATTTGCAAATTATTCGGAGGGTTGGAAACCTTTTCATGAAACACCCCGGAAAGATTTTTTGCAATCTATCGACATAAGTTGTTATTCGTTAATTGCATTGTCCGATGCTTTGAAGAGTCTACTCGACAAAAAAGCTTCTGTTGTAACCGTTTCCATTTCTACCACGCGTATGGCGGCAGAAAATTATGGTTACATGGCACCCGCTAAAGCAGCACTCGATTCAACGCTCTGCTTTCTGGCAAAATCTTTCAGCGCATTTTCTGAAATTCGCTTTAACTCTATTAATCCCGGCCTGCTTAAAACATCTGCATCTGCGGGCATCCCGGGTTATGTAGATTCCTTCCTCCATGCTGAAAAGGCAACCCTGAGAAAAAATTCTCTTACGACTCAAGAAGCTGCCAACGCAGCAATCTTTTTATTGAGCAACCGTTCAAGTGGAATCAACGCTCAAGGAGTCGTACTTGATGCAGGTATGTCCATCAACTATTTCGATCAAGCCCTAGTAAAACCTCAATAGCGTGCAAGGCACTGCCTTGAAGAAATACTCGCAATCCTACAGTAAAAGGCTTTATAGTGTTTTAGCTTTACGAGAACTGACCTATTGGCCCCACTCCAAGTGGCTAGAGGAGATATTTTTGCTTTAGGATGGTGGCACAAGCGTGGTGATTATTTTTTCGTAGAGTTCCCATTTGTTTGCTGAGTCTATTGCGGATTTCAGATTCTTCCGGATCGAGTTGATAATCCTGCATGATTTCTTCAACGCTGGTTATGTAGAAGTTGATCATCTTATTATCGCCGATCTTTATAAACTCACTGGTTCTGTCTTGCATCAGGATAAGCCCTTTCCCCTGCATGGATTTATGAAAAGGCCTCACTACACTTTCTAGTTCAGGAGTCTTTATACTTCCATCTTTGATTCTAACTGACCGGTTCAGTCGTTGGTTGATTTCAGCCACCATAGCGAGTTCTTTAGATTTTTTTAATGGACTCAATGCCTGCATATAAAATTCTACTGATTTTTGTTTTTGAGGCGTTAGAGCATAAGCATCACCTATTCGCCCAAGGAAGACGCCTTCAAATTTTGCGTTGCGAGAATTTTTGGCTAACTCGAGACCTTCATTAAAAATATGGATAGCCTGATCGATATCTCCTGATTCAACGTACATTTTTCCGAATCTATGTAGAATTTCCATTTCTTCATTTCGCTTGTTAAGACTGCGAGCCAGAATGAGGCTGGCCTCAAAATATTCTTCTGCCTGCTGGTAATCTTTCATACTCACAAAACATGAACCTAAATGCTTAAAGATTATTCTCAGACAAAGTCCGTTACCCATTTCTTTGGCTTTACTCAATCCTGATTTTAAAGCAGCAATCGCCTCTTCCAATTCTCCTTTTTGCTCGTAGGCCAAACCCAATCGAGTCCACCCTGCTTCCGGTTCTATTTCAAATTTATTTAATCGTTCAATGTTTTGTTTTTGTATAAGGCTCTGTATGGCTTCATCCGGTTTTTTTGTTGCAAGATAATAAATGGCTAATTCGTTGAAGATTTGACATTTCGCCTGAGCGATTTCCAGCTTATCCGCAAGCTGCGCCGCCTTATCGAGGCATTCTTTCGCGTCTTCGTATTTAAAAATAGAATTTAAAAAAGTTCCAAGATTAAGGAGGTGAAAGGTCTCTATATTTTCCGTGCCCAGCCGCTGAGAAAATTTTAATCCTGCCTCTAAAAATTCTCGGTACTCTTTTTGGAAGAAACGAAAACGAAGTAATTGACTTCCCGCTCTTATGTAGGAGCTGAATAACTCTGCAGCTTTCTTGCCTTCTACACTGCCTTTTTGCACTCGGCTCAATCCGCAACGAATATTTTCCCATTCCTGATGGAACAACTTCAAACCTTCAACAATTTTTTCTCCACCCTTGAAAAAAGATTCTCCTGCAGTATCTAAAGTTGAAAGATAAAAGTTTGCATGCCGTATTCGTGCATCTCGAAAATCCATTTCCGGGAAATAATCTTTTAGTTGTTCTTTGATCCAATTATGGATGATGTATCTCTTACTCAGGAGATCATTTTTTATCAGCCCGTACTGTACCAAGGTTTGTAATGTATCAATGTTCTGCTCTGATACTTTGCTCGCCGCCTTCGAATCAAAAGTACCGGGAAACACTGAAAGCTTACACAAAGCTTTCTGGTCTTTTTCACTCAATGAATAAAATATAGCTTTAAAAGCCGCTTGCAAAGATTCTTCATACTCATCGCTCTTTTCCAGTAATGAATCTTTCCAATGCTTGCGAAACAGAGACAGAAAGTTTATTGGATTTATTTTCATATTGCAGGAAAGAAATTTTCCACAAACCTCAAGAGCCAAAGGAAGTCCTCGGCATAATTTTGCAATTTCCCTTGCATTGGGTTTCAACCTGAGGGAGCAGGAAACTAAAAATTCCTGCGCAGATCCAACATCCAAGGGTTGAACTTCCTTATTGATGGCGCCTATCACGTTTAGATTTTTATATGCAGTCGCAATGACCAACCAGGAGTCTGGTGGTTTGAGGGCTTTAATCTGATCAGTGTGTGTAACATTATCTAAAACAAGGATTCCCTGCTGGCGAGTCATTACCTTTTTATATAATCGACTCAATTGAGTTTTATTTTCAGGAATGATTTCAGCCGGACGGAATGAGAGCAGAACCTGAACCATGGCATCACGGATGGACATAGGTTCATTTTCTCCGCCCTTGAGATCTAAATATAATTTTATATTTTGAAAATTATACTCATACTTTTTTAGCAGTTCCAAAGCCAGAGTTGTTTTTCCGATACCTTTTCTTCCATACAGAATTACCGTTGAGCTGCCCTTTTGAATTTCCTTTAAAATTTCAAAAATGATTTCGTTTCGACCGTGAAATCTTTCAGAATACGTAGGAGGTCGACATAACTTTTCCTTCGCCTCTGTCCGGGATTTTTCCAGTTTTAAAATACACTCGGCTACTTTTTTTGGTGAATCAGGCAAGGATTCATTTGTAGAATCCTTCTTTTCTTCGGGTTCCGGAGTCTTCGATTTTGGTTTTACCAAGATGAGTCTAAATACTAAAATACTGACCAAAACGAGAAAAAAAGTTAACACCCAATAGCTCATAATAGTATTTCCTAAATTAACAAGCGCTTTTGACCCGTTAGAAATTCGGTCGGACTCATGTATTGAAACCCCAATAGATTAAAAGAGTTACAAAATTATTTTCTCCCGATCCTCCAGGAAGATTGAAAAATCGTAGGCTATCTACTTTAAATACTCACCCCGCAATTCATTCTTCGTTAAATAGAAGAGCAAGTGACATGCCAATTAAAAAACCCCTTATAAATCATTAAGTTGTATTTTTTTGATGAAAATTTCTTTCGAGTAACTGTATGAAAAATTGAAAATTTGAAGAGCAATTTCGCTTAAATCAGGAAAATATTCCCCCACAGGGGTAGATTTTTCCGTATCGAAGAGGCAAATTTAGACCCCTCTAGATTTCATAAATTATTGTAAATAAACAAGTTTCTATAGTTATTTTTGGTTTGGCACCGCTTTTGCTCAAGAGATGGTTGCGGGATATTATTCATCATCTACAAATGGAATTTAAACGATGCCAGGCAATTCAAGTGTATTAGCTTTGTTTTCTCCTCAACCCCCAGTTGAACCGACTGCTCCAAAGGCCGATCGCGGAAGTGATAGCGACTTTAATGATTTTCTGAACAACGCTACGAATCAGGTAGAAAAAACGCAGAAACCAAGTCCTGGAGATTCGGCCAATAACAATAACGAAACCGAAGTAGGCAAGATGTCCAAGCCTAAAATGAAAAATAAGAACGACAAGCCCGAAACGGATGATGGGAAATATCAAGAAACCGCCGCTGCAATCGGCAATGAACCCATCACTCAAACTGAGACCGTGACGAAGGATTCCATATTAGAAGACAATGCCGCCTTTGCTGCAAAATTAAAGGAGCTTGGCATTGATCAAGAGCAGTTTGAAGCTTTACTAGAACACCTTGGGTTAAAGGGTGAGGTGAATTTTGATTCTTTATTACAATCTCTCACTCAAGGCCTGAATCAAAATGGAGTCACAGTGGGGAAGGGTATAGATACTCTTTCTCAAAGTGAACTTCTGGCACGACTTCAGCAACATGAGGGTGAAGCGATTAACCTTCTCAAAAAAGCAGGTCTGACAGATGATCAAGCAAAAAATTTACTCGATCATCTTAAATCAGCACCTGTCACAAACATTGCTCAAAAAGAAGTGGATAAGACTCTTGACCTAAATTTGAAAAAAGATATTCAGGCTCAGCAAGAAGCTGCCTCTACAGAAAAGGTAACACTGAAAACGACTGAACAAACTGAAACTTCTAAAAATGCAGGTCAGCAAGAAAAAGGAACTGAAACCAACGTCCCCGTTCAAGTAAAAGAGAATTCTAAAAAGGCAGAAAAAACAGAACGGACCGCTTCAATAGATAAGCTTCCTGAAACTCCAAAAGTCAGTGAAGCACCGCGTATCACGCCACCTGAACCGTTAGGAGATAAGGGAACTCAAACCTCCAAGTTCAACCAACTATTGAACGACAACAATGCTCAAGCGACTTTGGTCCAAACCGATGCAGGAAAAGATGCAGGAATTGTTAAAGGACTTGAATCCACCAAGGTAGGACCCGACTTACAGGTTCAAGCTCCCACCGCTGCCTCAGATAATGCAATAAAAGCAGTTGAATCCAGCAAATCTGTTCTACCAGAAAAACTAATTGCGCGTGGAGCTACGGAAACCAAAATCATAAGCCAAATTGTAAACAAATTAAGTACCCGTAGTGGCGGTGGTCAGAATGAAGTTCAAATCAGGCTCGATCCGCCATCACTCGGAACCGTTCGGTTGAACATTACAACGATGGGCGATTCTGTACGCACTATGATCATTGCTGAGAATCATGCGGTAAAGCAGACGATTGAAAATAACTTCAACCAGCTTCGCGATGCAATGAGCGAACAAGGCCTGAAGGTAGACAGCTTTTCTGTAACAGTCGGTGGTGAATCTGGAAACTCAAACCAAAATGGAAAACAGTTTGGCGAGGGAAATTCATCCAACTCTCTAAGCAATGAACAAGTTGCTTTATCTGGAAACGAAGGTGAATCGGATGAATCCAATGCTTCGTTTATCTTTGATGGAAACCAGTCGATTAGCGTATTGGCTTAAAGAAAATTGTATTTAACTTTTAAGGACTAGAAAAATATGATCGCAGGAATAAATCCCATTCCAAGCACAAACTCAGAAGGCAACTCTTTAACTTCAGGAGCCAGCCTGGGTAAGAACGATTTTCTTAAGCTTCTTGTCGCACAACTGGAACATCAAGACCCACTTGCCCCTCAAGAGGGACAAGAATTCGCCGCACAGTTAGCCCAATTCAGTAGTCTTGAGCAGTTGACAAATATCAACGATAACCTAGAAGCCAGTCAGGCATTTGATTTGGCATTGAGCAATTCATCCATGGTCAATTTGATAGGTAAAACGGTAGACGCCCCAGGCAACAACTTTGAGTTGGGTGAAGGCGAAACCGAAACTCTGAGCTTCTCACTGGGAGAGGATGCTGCGGATGTAACCATAGATGTCTTTAACTCAGCAGGAGCAAATGTTGCTTCCTTCAGCATTGGTGGTCAAAGTGGAGGTCAAAAAGAGTTTGTATGGCCAGGCACAGATTCCAGCGGGCAACCTCTACCAGCAGGGACATATAGCTTCGGCGTTACTGCAGAAGATGCTTCAGGTAACTTTATAGAAGCAGGAACATTTTCCGCAGGCGTGGTTACCGATATTATTTTTGAGGAAGGTGAAACCTTTGCCATCGTTAACGGGCAAAAAGTTTCTGTAAACGAAATTTCAAAAGTCAGCCTTTAATTTAGAGAAAATAGAAAGAGGAGATTAGATATGTCTTTAATCAGTACATTATTCACTGGGGTCACCGGCCTAACAGGTAACTCATCTGCAATGGGAGTCATTGGTGACAATATATCCAACGTTAATACCGTCGGTTTTAAAGAAAGTAAGGCGGTATTCAGCGATATTTTTAGCTCAATTTTGACAAATGGTTCGGTGACCAGTCAGCTCGGCCGTGGTTCGCAGTTGCAGGGAACCATTCAGTCATTTTCTCAGGGCTCATTTGAAGCTTCTACCAATGCCTTGGATCTGGCTATTGACGGTTCTGGATTCTTTGTCGTCAATAACGGTACTGGTAATTTCTATACGCGAGCGGGTCAGTTCAGGTTAAATGATGATGGATTAGTTCAAGCCATCACCGGTGAAATCTTGCAGGGCAATCAAATTACCAATGGAATCCCATCAACCACCACAGGAAATATTGATTTAGCTGGTGTGCAATCGGCACCTCAAGCATCCACCACATTTCAGATAGGTGCGAACTTAGATTCCGCTGCAACCGCAGCCAGCACTTTTAATACACCTATCACTCTTTTCAACTCTGTAGGTTCGCAGATTCTTTTAAATGCTCAATTTACCAAGGTTGCGGGTTCGAATTCATGGACCTATGCTCTCAGTCCCTCGGATGGAACTGTAACATCAGGTGCCTCAGGAACCGTTACCTTTGATACATCGGGTCAGTTGGCTTCGATTAATGGAGCTCTTGCAGATCAAACGATTGTGATAGATTATTCTTCTGCCAACCCACCTGCTGCCGCACAAAGCTTAACCTGGGATCTTGTTGACAATAGCGGAGCCACAAATGGTAAGTTAACGGGTTTTGCTGCGCAATCGAATAATAACTCTCTGGTTCAGGATGGATTTACGACAGGAACCTTGGTTGGTTTAACTGTCAATGCCCAGGGAGTCATTGCCGGTCTGTTCAATAATGGACAAACAGATAACCTGTTCCAAGTTGTTATGGCAGACTTTCTGGCACCCTCTGGTTTGACCCGTCAGGGACAAAACCTATTTGCCGAATCGGCTGAATCAGGACAACCAGTTATTGGTGTAGCTGAAACGGGTGGATTTGGTGCCATTGTCGGCCAATCGCTGGAGCTTTCTAACGTTGATCTTGCGGAGCAGTTCGTTACCTTGATCCAAACTCAGCAGGCCTTTCAGGCCAGTGCCAGGATCATTACCACCGCAGACGATCTTCTTACTGAAGCCGTGAATCTGGTTCGGTAATATTTTTAATCTTTTACTATCAAGACCCGGACTTTTTGTCCGGGTCTTTTTTTTTGTTCACTTGTTACTGGCAGGTGACTTTGTTACATTACATTTATGAACCGCGAAGAACAAATCCGCGAAGTTAAATCTGCAACTCTCCTTCGTTTCAATCAGGTTTGGCAACGAAATTTTTTAAGCAACCGGAATGCCATTCAACGAAACCCCGGAGTGATTGCTCTCAAAAATAGATTTCGCGATATACCCTGCATTGTTGTCGGTGCCGGCCCATCTCTGGACAAAAATATACGATACCTTCGCAAAGCTTGCAAAAAGGCTATCATCCTCTGTTGCGATGCCGCACTTAAACCTTTGCTGTCGCACAATATCGTTCCTAATTTTGTAGTTGTTTTAGACCCTCAAGAGGAGATTGCCCGGTTTCTCAGCAACGTTCCACAACGTGGAATCACTCTTGTGGTTCCCACCATTGTTCATCCCAATATTCTTGAATTGTGGCAAGGGGATATATTATTTTTTAATAAGTTCGCACCCGATATTCCAACACTTGTTGAAATCCAAAAAATGGTTCCGCAAGTAGGCATTCTTACACCAGGTGGCACTGTGCTATCTGTTACTTATGATCTTGCTTTTCAGGCGGGGTGCAATCCGATTCTTTTTGTCGGTCAAGATTTGTCCTATCCGAAAAAGAATTCGCACAGTAAGGGTAGTGATGCTTCTGGCAAAGGCTTAAAGTCAATGGTGGAAAAGCAAAAAGATAGCATCGTTTTAGAAACAGATATGAACGATCAACAACTCCGTACACTGAAGTCCATGTCAGTTTCGAAACAATGGTTCAAATGGGCTTTCACCACCTGGAAACGCGATAATCCCGTTGTCGTTTCTAATTGCAGCGAAGCAGGGATTTTAACCGACCATTGCTCTTTATTAACTTTGAACGAAGCAATTTATAAATTTTGTAAAACAAAAGTGAACATCCCCTGGATGCTTAAAAAAGCCCTCAAAAGAAAATCTTCCTAACGGCGTAAGTAAGTAAGTAATCACAACTTTATATTAAAATATCTGCTTTACGCGAAATGATTAGTTATCAGTTGTTTTTCTGAAGAAAAAAAAGTCTGCTTTCGGCCCAGGCTGTGTGAAAACGCAAAGTACAGATGTTTTTTAAGTGAAAGTTATTTCATTTATTTTTAATTCCAGATCAAGTTATTTTGAGCTTACTGATTTTGTTGATACGGATAGTATTTTACAAAAAACATCTTTGTTTCAGCTTCTATATTGAAAAAATGAAGGCCTGTCAGGCCGTCAATACCTTCATCAGGGGTATTGCTCCCATAATTTTTAGTACGCGTTTCATATTATAGGCAAGTACATGCAAACTCATTTCTGCGCCGACTTTTTTCAAAGTTTTCATTTGAAAATGTGTTGAGCCCATCCAATATTTTATCGTACCAAAAGGGTGCTCGACTGTTGATTTTCGGATTTTCATCATGTCGGGTTGCTGCTCAAGCCTAGCATCCACAACCTCCAATACGGTTTCATGTTCCCAACGACTGATACGTCGGTATTGACCTGTGGTGCATTGTGCCTTGATAGGGCAACTCAAGCATGCCGATGACCAATAACGCCTTATAATCTTTCCCTTTTCTTCCCTGCTAAAACGATAGGTTACCTGCTCTCCGCCAGGACAATCATACGTGTCTGATTCATGTCTATAGATAAAGTCACGTTTTCCAAAAAGGCCTTTTGCCTGGTTACCTGATGTCTGTGGTTTAGGTAAAAAGGCGATGATGCCCGATTGCTCACACTCTAATATTTCCTCTTTATTCAGTCGTTTTACTTCCTTTTTAAGATTAGAAATCTTGTTTTCGAGTCGTTCAACACACACTTTAGCGACCAACGCTTCTTGACGATCAGCACTGTCAACTTGACTTAAATATTTTGCAATGCTTTCATTGATGAGGTTTAGGCGATATTTTAATTTGGCACGTGTGAAGTTTAAATCACGATGATTGACTGCCTTAAACTTACTGCCATCAATAGCAACAAAAGCATCAGAAAATAAGTCGAGTTTGCGACATATCATGACGAACTCACGGCAAACCGATTGAATAGCTTTGGTGTTGTTTTTACGGAAATCAGCAATCGTTTTAAAATCAGGGGTCAACCGCCCGAGCAACCACATAAGCTCAACATTGCGTTGCGTCTCATGTTCAAGACGGCGGCTGGATTGAACGCGATTTAAATAACCATAAATATAGATTTTCAACATTGTTGCGGGGTGATAGGAAGGACGGCCTGTATCAGCAGGTATCACTTTAAACCCCATCTTGAGCAAGTCCATCTCATCAACAAATACGTCAACAACTCTGACAGGGTTATCTTCTGCTATATAATCATCAAGCTGATCGGGGAACAGGATCAATTGCTGGCGACTTTCACCTTCAACAAAACGCTTCATTAATTTCCTCGCCTCTATTACGATAACAATGCAATAAATATAACATCGCTTAATAATATTGACGACTCTGCGTTTTCACACAGTCTGGGCCAATAGCGGACATTTACCAGTGTCACTCTACAACATAAAAAATTTTCAAAACAATAGAAAATTAGTATGTAGTAAGGTAGATCCCATAAGAATTTGTTGATTTCCATAAGAGTAATGTTGGTAATAGCGGGAGATAAAGAGTGGGGTTATTAAAAAACAAGAAGGAGCGGGCTATTCTCGCCTCATTATTCGTGTTGAGCTTTATTCCGGTGGTTGGTGGTACATTCAGGGTTTTTGAGATTGTTGGCGGTCCAGTTGGTTTACCGGAAAACCCTCGCATCTCTAATGATCCGTTGCCAGCAATCTTGCACGTGTTTGGTGCTGTTCCTTTTTGCATTTTAGGAGCTTTTCAATTTCTGCCAAGCATTCGTAAACATACCCCGGAAAGGCACCGGTTTAACGGGAAAATTGTTGCTTTAACGGGTATTTTGTCAGCTGTAAGTGGTTTGTGGATGACGCATTATTATGCTCTTCCAATTGAGCTCCAAGGTAACTTGCTCTACATCGTTCGGATGGTACTAGGCATTGCAATGGTAGTTTTTATTGTACGGGGAGTAGTGGCTATAAAAAACAGGCGCATTCCCATTCATGGCGCCAGCATGATACGCGCATATGCGATCGGTCAGGGAGCAGGAACACAAGCTTTGATAGGGATAACCTGGATAGTGTTTTTTGGAGAAGAGGCAACCGGCCTTACAAGAGATGTGATGATGACATTAGCATGGGTAATTAATTTAGGAGTAGCCGAATGGGTTATCAGAAAAACTAGTTGGTAGTAGACTTCAACTGGCTAACATTTTATGTTGGCTTCAGATCGGCTTTTTTATTGACCACAAGCGGATCTACTGACTAGTTATCAGTTGACATTGCAGGATGGGCACAGCGGAAACCTTGCCAAACTTTAAAAATTTCTGGCTTCTCATTAAAACGGTAAGTGGTTCTCATATAGTAGGCTTTGTAGTACCAATTTCCTCCTCTTAGTACTTTACTAATTCCAAGTTCTGGACCTTTTGGGTCTGTTCTATTTTCATCCTGATAAGCTGCCGAATCGAACCAGTCTGAAACCCATTCCCAAACATTGCCTGACATTTGATGGACTCCATAAGGGGAGATTCCATTTTTCATTCCATCTACGGGTTCCATAACCTGAAATCCCTTTTCACTAAATTTTCTTCTAAAGGTGACTCGGCTATTATCTGGAAATTCGTTGCCCCAAGGAAATATTCTCTGGTCGGTTCCTCTTGCTGCCTTTTCCCATTCAGCTTCAGTCGGCAGCCTCTTTCCTTTCCATTTGCAATAGGCTTCAGCGCCAAACCACGATACGCGGTTTACAGGATAGTTCTCTAATCCTTTTCTGGGTTCGTAAACATCATCTTCAAATTGAACCGTAACGGAAGGGGTGATCTCAATGAAACGGTGAGCTTCATTTTTGTTTTCATTGAGGAACTTTGCAAAGTTTGAACTTGTTACTTCATATTTATCTATCCAGTATGAAGATAGGGTTACCTGATGAACGGGTTCTTCATCCATATCGCCCCACTCATGATCGTTGTCTATTTTAAATCCCATCGTAAAAGATCCTTCTGGGATAAATACCATATTTTCTTTAGCATCATCTTTAATGGCTGACATGCAACCGGACATCAAAAGAGTGTTGATAAATACAATACTGATTAAAATAAACAGCCTAATAAATTTTGGTAAAAAAATTTGCACACGCATAATAAACTTCAAGAAAATGGGGAGATTAGATCGGCTTTGTAGGTTTAATCAGGACTTTTTAATTTTTTCGTGAGAGCCATCGCAGAAAGGTCGCTTTTTAGTTCTAAAGCAACCACAGAGATAATAAGTTTTGGATTTATCCAGTTCCAATATTTCAGGTTCACCCCCTGTTGTATGATGCGTAGCATCACAGAAAGGCCAGTGGTTCGATTGCATACAAGTACAAACAGCAATTTCTGAAGTATCGGTTATTTTTATAGGTCCACGATTTTCTGACATTTAAAATTCCTTTGTTAATTAGATGCCAAGGATAAAGATGTTTCCAGGTCTGGTAGAAAAACCGTAAAACAGGTCCCCTCTCCAAGGGTACTTTTTACATCCAAAGTACCTTCGTTTCTATGAACAATCTGGTACACGGTTGCTAATCCGAGACCAACGCCATCTTTTTTACTAGAATAAAATGGATCATAAATATTTTCCATCTGGTCAGGAGCAATTCCACAACCCTGATCCATAACTTCTAACACCACACCCCTTCTATTTGTGTGAAAGTCGTGATTATGATATGCAGATACTTCTTTTAATTTTATCGTAAGCGTGCCTGTCTTCATAGCTTCCAAAGCATTTATGCACAAATTCCATACGACTTGTTTGACCTGCTGTTCATCTCCATTAAAAATAATATGATCCGCTGATCCTTGAAAAATAATTTTTTTGTTAGGACTAGAATCTTCATTATTTTTTAAAAGAATGATTACATCTTGAACCAATTGCGTCAAATCTACAATGGTATTTGTATTTTTTTTTGGTTGAGAATAAGTTAGAAAATCAGAAAGTATGTTATTGAGTCGGTCTGTTTCTTTAATAACAATATTCATTAGTTTTTTATAAGAATCTTCAAGATTGAGTCCTTTAGCTAAAACCTGAATTGACCCACTTAAAGAAGTTAATGGATTTCTAATTTCATGTGCCAGTCCTGCTGAGAACCTTCCTACCGCTGCTAATTGCTCGGTGCGAAGCATTTTATTCTGCATAAATTTAATTTCTGTTAAATCTTCAAAAACCAAAATATAACCTGGAACATTAAAGTCAGAAAGGGTGCTGATTTTTATTCGCAAAAATATTTTCTCGCCGTCCCTTCTCACAAACTTTACTTCAATCTGCTCCGGGAGGGTAATAGGTTCGTTTCTCAATAAGAGTTTATTTAATTGATTGGATGAAAAAAGAGTTTTTACATGCTGTTTAAGACTTTCTTGCGAAGAAAATCCGGTCAGTGTTTCTGCTGCCGGATTTATCGAAGTTATGATTCCCTCACGGTCAATCGTTACCAAGCCGTTCCCCATATACTGCACAATATTCCGATTGAGAGCTCTCTGCTCTTCCAGATTCAAGCTAGTTTGTTCTAGTTCTTCTTTAACTATCCTCAACCGGTGAGATAAAAAACTACTGAGGTAAGCAACTGTATAGTAGGCGACAATATTTAGAAAAATAATATAAAAAACATAACCACTCTCAAATGATAATTTTGATTCAGGAAATAAATAGACTGGAGTAATAAAACCATAATATTCCAAATCAATTAGCACACCATAGATAATGATGGAACCTGAGGCAGCCAGAAAGACAGCAGCTCTGGGCAACATGAAACTCGTTGCAATAATTACAAATAAAAACAGGAAAGATATGGGACTGGCTATTCCACCCGTGGTATATAAGATGCCGCCTACTAGGAAAAGATCGCCGACTACCTGAGAAGATGCCGTTAATGTAAGAGGTAAGAATTTAAAAAGGAGCGCATGTAAGAGCGAGAAGAAAAAACCAATACCTATGACTATGCATAGAGGACCGATTGGAGCGGTGATACCCAGGCGTTCCTGAAAGGTCAGTAGCAAGCCTACGAAACCAGTCAGAAAAAATACCCTTAGCAGCATTATTCTTTTGATCCGCTGCTCTGATTCCTTATCCGTATTATTTTGATTGCGAATCATATCGGATTGATAAAACTTGGAATTAAATAGCTTCTCCCATTTTAAAAATGGGCAGGTACATAGCCACCACGATAAACCCTACGACACAACCTAAGAACACCATGAGCATGGGCTCTAATAGTGCTGTCAAACCATCCACAGCGGCATCTACTTCTTCATCGTAAAAATCAGCAATTTTGGCGAGCATTTTATCCAGTGAACCTGAAGATTCACCAACATCAATCATCTGAATAACCATAGCAGGAAAAACCTCTTCACGCGCAAGGGGCGCGGCAATGGTTTCTCCTTCTTTAATAGCTTCAATGGTTTTCATAACGGCAATTTCAACCATTGAATTTCCCGCTGTTCGTGCACAGATATCCAAACCTTCAATCAAAGGAACACCACTTGAAATCAAGGTACCTAAAGTTCGAGTAAACTTTGCAACAGAAACCTTTCGGATTAGCATGCCAAATACAGGAAGTTTTAAAGCCATTCGATCTATCTCTATTCTCCCTCTTCGAGTCGCATAAACTTTTTTGAAGGTAAAAAAGAACGCGATAAAACCTCCAATCATGACGTACCATTGATTCTGAAAAAAGTTACTGACATCCATTACTATTTGGGTTGGGCCTGGAAGTTCAGCGCCTCCTTTTGAAAACATCGTAGCAAAAGAGGGTATTACAAAAACCATTAAAAAAGCCACAACCAGAAATGCAACGGTAACAATAGCTCCCGGATAAACCATCGCAGATTTTACTTTCTTTTTGAGAGCCTCTGCTTTTTCAATATATTCTGCAAGACGTCTTAAAATAATATCTAAAATTCCGCCAACTTCCCCAGCTTCAACCAAGTTGCAATATAACTGGTCCCATATAGCGGGAAATTTTCTCATTGATTCGGAAAGGTTGTTCCCCATCTCAATGTTCGATTTAACAGATAAGATTCTTTCGCCAAAGGTGGGGTTATCAGACTGCTTGCCAAGAATATCCAGACATTGAACCAGCGGTAACCCTGCATCCACCATAGTGGAAAACTGGCGAGTGAAAATAACCACATCTCGAGTCGTAACTTTATGGACTTTAGGTCCAAAAAAAGCACTCTGTGCCTTTTTTTCTTTGACCAATGTAGGTCGAATCTTTTGCATTTTTAATTTTGCAACAGCAGATTTTTCGTCATCTGCTTCAACTTCTCCAGATTGAACTTTCCCCTTAACTTTAGCTTTATAAATAAAAGTTGTCATAGCAGGTTATTCTTTTTCCTTCAAAGTGTAGGAGTTGATTTTGTTCCGTGTGGTTTCCAACTCCAACCCAATCCGCGTTAATAGCTGAGTCGTTATTTTTAGTCGCTCAACCAAAGAAAGGATGATGGGTTTCAGGTCTTCAGGCAGGTTATCCATTACACCTTCAAATGTTTCTTTATCAATAACTCCTACCGTCACATCTCCAATGGCAGATATATTGGCACTTCTGACCGATTGCGAGATGAGCCCCATTTCCCCAAACACATCCCCTTCTTTCAAAGTTCCTACCGACACTATTTTTTTATCAATTTTTTTTGTTATCCTTACACTACCTTTTAGAACAACATATGCATTGTTGCTCATTATTCCTTCAGTGATGATGACATCGCCATCAGCATAACTCTGATGTATCGGTGTGTCCTTCAGGCTCATGCTTTCCCCATTGCGTGAAGTGTTTCTTTATAGACCTTATAAAAAATTTCATTTTCAGAGATAGACTTTTTCAATATGTCTCCCAGCTTTTCCAAGTCCTTTTCGTTGATGACAA
>JAJDAW010000080.1 GCA_029261635.1 Nitrospinaceae bacterium | reverse complement strand
TGATATCCACGGACAAATTTAAGAAAAATCTGGTTCAACAGTTGAGGGCCTGTTTCGGACTGGGAAAATTTAAAATCGGGGAATCACTTGATAGCCAGAAGGGCATTCGAAAGCTTTTCGTCTATAACCTTGTAAGACTCGGCAACCATTTCTTTTCCGGAAATCACAACGATGTCCACTGCCGGAGTCATGCGATGTTTCATCTGTCTAAATGTTTCGCGAATGGCTCTTTTAACCCGGTTCCGTGCTACGGCATTGCCTACTTTTTTCGATGCAATGATCCCCAGCCTTTTTCTATTCAAGTCATTTGGAAGCGAAAAAACAGTGCACAGTCTTCCTATGCGTTTCTTCTCCCCTTCGGCTAGAACTTTTTGGAACTCAGGTCTTTTGGTGAGTCTTTCGAGTTTAGTGTACGAGTAGTCACCCATTTTCTCAGGCAGACAGGACTTTTCTTCCTTTTCGTCTGCGATTAGCCAAAATACGTCTGCCACCAACGGTAGCACTTCGTTTTCGGAAACCGTGTACACGTTTTCTCTTGATATTACTGGGTTGAAATGTTCTTTTCATGATTCTTTCTTTCTTAAAAATACGAAAAACCCGCGTCTCTCAACCAAATCAGACGGTTAGTCATCCTTCAAGTGAGGGAATTGCGGGAAGGTAAGCTGGATTATTTCATCGAGGGCCGCTCTTGTCAAGGGCTAAGCGGCAACCCACACAGGTAATAGGTCGATATTTTTCAAGCAATAGACACCTTTCCCATGATAGCGGGCTATGTGGCGCTGGTCCCAATATCGTCGATCCGCATAAACCCGTAACATCGTCAAGCCTTTTAGTCGGTTTGCTAACTTTGCTTTCCTCGCTAGGGAGGAAAATGGTATTATTGTAACACCATGAAAACATTATTGATTTTTCCGGCCCAGTGGTACCCAACTCAGCCTTATCTGAGCACTCCCTACTTAACTGCCTTTTTGCAGGAAAAGGGATGGAAGGTATCGCAAAGGGATTTCAACATTGAATCTTACGACCATTTTTTATCCGCACCCTTGTTGCGTCAAGCAGAGGATTTGCTGAAGAAACAGCAACAATCTTTGAAGTCCCAGAGTTCGCTTTCGATCAAGGAAAAGTCGCATCTGGATGTTTTGTCGATGGGACTCAAGTTTTCAGACCGCATCATTGAAGGTGTGGAAGAAGCCAAGTCGGTGATGAGAACGCCAGAACGCTTTTTCGATTTCGGCTCATACCAGCAGGCTGACATGGTCATCAAGTCGGCTTTGAAACTGGTTTCTGATGCGCATGCACCTGCAATATTAAGCATGTCCACTTTTGAAAGTGGCACTCGCGCTGAAGAGTCGACCCGAAAAGCACACGAAACCACCCGCGACACCGCCACCAACCCTTTCATCAATTTGTATGAAAACGTTCTTCTGTCCACAGAAAATTGGCAGGAATATGACGTGGTGGGTATTTCCATTGTGGGTATTTCGCAAATCATCCCCGGCCTCACGCTGGCGAGAATGATAAAAGAAAAATATCCTCATCTACACATAACCTTGGGCGGTCCAATTTTCAGTGTCAACGCCGGCCAGTTGATCGGTCATCCAGAGTTTTTTGACGATTTTTGCCACAGTGTTGTCACCTTCGAGGGGGAAGAGCCCATGCACCGTTTGCTTTCGGCTTTGAAAGCAGGCGATTCACTTTCTACGGTTCCCAATCTATTGCATCTTGATGACAGAGAAGTCGTGCACAACAAGGAAAGGGTCGAACTGAGATTCGAAGAATTGCCCAATCCGGACTTTGAAGGCCTGCCGATGGATAAATATCTTTCGCCTTATCCCATTTTACCTGTACTGCAAAGCCGAGGCTGTTATTGGGGCAAATGCACTTTTTGCACTCATAGCTTTGTTTATGGTCATCGTTACGGAAAACAAAAAACCCAGGCGATGGTAGATGAGCTGGAAAGATTAATGAAAAAATACAATACGAAATATTTTACTTTTTCTGATGAAGCGGTGTCACCGCATTCCCTAAATGATGTATCAGAAGAAATGATTGAGCGCGGAGTCGAAATAAGCTCACTGGCTTTATTGAAATTTGAAAAGGTGATGGACGAAGAGTTATTCGGAAAAATGAAAAAGGCTGGATTCACCTTCCTCATGTTCGGATTGGAAAGTGCCAACGACCGGGTGTTGGCTCTCATAGACAAGGGCACAACCAAGGAAGTGGAACACGATGTTCTGATGAAAAGTCATAACGCTGGAATCTGGAATCACTCGTTTTTATTTTTCGGATTCCCAACCGAAACGCGACCGGAAGCTCAGGAGACCATCGATTTTTTAAGAGACAACTTGCAGTCGATCCATTCTTTTGGTCCAGGCGTGTTTCTATTGAACCGCGATTCGAGTTGTTATCAGTACCCAGAAAAGTTTTCCATCGAAAAAATAATTGAAGACCCCGAAAGAAATATCGCGATGAACCTGGACTTTGTTGCTAAAGAGGGAATGTCGCGGGAAGAAGCAGTAGAGATGAACGATACCTGCATCCGTATGGCAGAAGAGTATTTTCAATCGCTAAAAATCTGGGGCACGTTGCCACGCGAACATTTTCTACTCTATATAGATAAATTTGGCAAAGAAGCATTGAACGGCAAAAAACCGCCTGCTCCAGAAGAAGAGAAAGTTCTCTGCCGGGCTTAGGTCTCAACGAGACCAGGAAAATAACGACCTGATAAAAAATATGAAAAACTTACTTCTATTTCCACCCGACTGGTTACCCTCAGAGCCTTATTTGAGCTTGCCTTCTCTGGCTTCGGTGTTGCGCCCTGCGGGACACGAAGTCGTGCAAATGGATGTCAACGTGGAAATGTATGACCTGTTTTTCAGTCGGCGTTTTCTCGAACATGTAGCCCAGCGCATAGCCCATGAAAGGCAACACCTTCAAGAGGTTCAGGAAAAACGGGAGCTGGATGAGGAAGAACAGGAACTGCTCGACAAGCTACTGACCTGCACATCTGAACTATTTGAACAATTTTCAAACGATGTTGAACGCGCCAAGAAAATTTTGCGCAGTCAGGCTTTCTACGACATCGACCAGTTGGAATGGGCAACAAACTGTCTACACCAGACGATGACATTGATCTCTCTGGGTTATTATCCGGCGCAAATTTGTTTTCCTCCCATCGAAACCGACATTGTTTACAAACCGTTTATGTCGAGTGAGATCATTGAATCTCTCGATGACGATCAGATCAATATTTATCGCGATGTTTACGCCATGCTGATTCGCCCGGTGATGGAGCGCGACCGACCGGCAATGGTTGGCATCTCGGTTGTTCAGCAAAAACAACTGATCCCGGTATTCACCTTCTGCAAAATGATCAAAGAAGAATTCCCTGCAACCCATATCACATTGGGGGGCAACATTATCACCCGTATCCGCGACATGCTTCCGGGGATGGAAAATTTATGGGAATTTTTCGACAGCGCTATCGTTTATGAGGGCGAGTCTGCCTATCTTAAATTAACCGAGGCGGTTAAAAACGGCGATGACTTTTCATCTTTACCGAATTTGATTTATAAAGACGAAGACGGTGTTCACGTTAACAAAGAAGTTTTTGCCGAATCTCTTGCAGAATTACCGCCACCCGATTTTGATGGCCTGCCACTCGAAAAATATTTTGTGCCACAAGTGATTCTCCCCTACCTCGCTACCCGAGGTTGCTATTGGGGCAAATGCACCTTCTGCGACCATTTTCAGGGTTATGTCGAAGGGTTCCGCACCAAACAAGTCGACCATATAGTTGAAGAAATCCGTTTCCTTAAAGAAAAATATGGCACGCGGTTTTTTCATTTTACAGATGAATCTTATCCGCCTGCCCTATTCCAGAAACTTTCGCGTCGCCTGATTGACGACAAGCTCGATATCGCATGGACAACGCATATGCGGTTTGAAGAGTCTTTGCTCGAAGAACAGGTGTGGAAAGATGTGGCGGAGTCCGGTTGCAAATACCTCCACTTCGGTTACGAGTCGGGCAACCAGCGCGTATTAAAACTAATGGATAAGGCAACCAAGCTTGATGCCAACGAAACCAACTTGCGCATGTCTTCTGATGCGGGGATTTGGAATCACTTGATGGGCTTTTTTGGCTTCACAGGAGAAACCAGCGCAGAAGCAGACGACAGCAAAGCCTTTGTCGAAAAGAACAGCGCACACATACACTCTCTCGGCTTCATGACTTTTGTTTTGGGGAAATACAGTCCTATTGCTTTCGAGCCAGAAAAGTACGGTCTGACCTATTACAAAAATCCGGAATGGGATCTGGCGTTAGACTATTATTTCACCACCAAAGACGGACTCACCATTCAGGATGCTCTTGACGTTTTCGATGAGTTCGAGCAAAACCACAATACCAAATGGGACTTAAGAACCTGTGTCCGCGAATACATCTTCCTCTACATCGACAAATACGGATCGAACAATCTCCCACAACTCGAAATGACCGAAGACCAACGCCGCAACATGCAACAACCCGCCATCGGCATGGTCTAGCCGGGCAACGCCCGGTGGTGATAGGTCAGAGCCCGTAAAGCGATACTATCAAGCTCAAGCATGTGAACAAGAAAGGTTTTGTTCGCACTAACTCTTCCGCACGTCATCGCGAGCGACTGAAAGGAGCGCGGCGATCCAGAAATAAATGATTATGATTTCTCATCATATGCAACCACATTCTCATGCTCGTTGGAATCGTTGCGGGAAACAATAGCCAGCGCAGGTTCGGTTTCGCTTAAATTAACAGGCTTATGCGGTACCCCAGGCGGAATGAAGACAAAATCGCCTTCCTCATTGATGGTGGACTCTTTCAGGTTTTCCCCGAATTTTGTTTCCACCCTTCCTTTCAAAAGGTAAATCGCTGTTTCAAAATCTTTATGGTAATGCGCTTTCGGTGAGCCGCCGGGTGGGATCACCACCAGATTCATGGATAATCCATTTGCGCCTGCGGTTTCTTGTGAAATGCCCACGTAATAAGGCAGGTTTTGTTTTGTTGTGATGGTTTCTTTTGGGCGGACGGTTACAACTTTTCCTTTTAAATCGAGACTCATATTTCACCTCCTGTTGAGATGAAATTATACACCCAGTGAGAAAACTTGTAATCGAAACATCAATTCTTCCGAATGCGTAGCATTTCATTGCCGCCACGCTGTAATTCATAATTCACTTTCCTAACTTCCACCTGACAATCTTGTTTTTCATAAAAGTTGATTAGGGGAGCAACATACTTCGATCTATGACTTCCCAAATCTAATAGTGGAAAGATTCGAATTTCCTTGGATATTCTGAGCATTTCTTTGATGGATTTTTTATGAAATTCGAAGTCAAATTGTTCTGAATACAGAAAAAGAAAATGCGAACACAATGCCAGGTCGAATTGATCGCTCTTAAAGCTTAAAGATGGCAATTCGCCAACAATATATCTCCTTTCTTTTTGCCCTGACTCAAAATCATCTGAGAATTGACTTATAACTTGTCTTCTGTGTTTTTTCAGTTCTTCAGGAGACGCATGGAACTTCCAAACCCATTCATCAGGGCTTTCCTGAATTTGTTTGATAATATTATCGATATTCCGTTCAAACTGAATTTTTATTTCATGAGAACTGAAAATATAAATTGGATCTACAGAAACCACACTGTGCCGTATCTTGTTCATAGTGCAGTTAAAGCTGGCGGGGCCGTCGCCAATTCCAATAATTTTATTTTTCAGATCATGGCTGGAAAGATCAAACATTAAAGAATATTCTTCGAACGATCTGCCGAGCGGGATAACAGAGTCTAGCTTCATGAGGGGGGGGGCAAAGAGTGTTATTGTTAAATTTCTATATAGAGCCCATCTTCTTCTTTCGCGACTTTATAAATGGGTGTGGTTTCAGATCGGTTCCATTTACAAAAACCTTTTCTAATATTCCAGGCGCATTCCTCTTTGTTGCAGAAGGCAAACATGCCTTGCAGCACTCCTTTTGACAAGCTACCCTCGCAACTCTTGCATAGGTCTGTGATGCAATAATATTTTCCCTCAACTTGGAACAAGCCCAGGATATAGTCGATTTCTGTATAGGGGTGTCTGAGGTTAATTTGCCTGCCTTTTCCCTCTTCCGGCGCATCTGAAACTTCTGATAGCTTGACTTTAGACATGAAGGTTAATCCTCAGGCAGGTAAGGACCGAATCGGTCGCGATAATATTTTTCAAGATCCCAGCGAAACTTGCCTTTCAGGTGAGGCAGTTCTTCACTTACCTTGTGGTCGTAGGCAACGTATTCTTCTGACTTTTTTTGTACTTCTTCGTCTCTTTTGATATTGGAATCGAGATAGGAATCTCCAAGACAGGAAGTGCCCACAATGAGTTTTTGCCCTCTTTTAATCCAACGACCCAACATGAGCCGTTCTTCTTCTGTTCCAGGTTCTATTGCCATAATAAATTTCGTGTTATCCGGGGGAATTTTTTAAGAAAACCCCCTTAATGCCCCATGTCAGGGGGAATTATTAAAAACCTCAACAAAAAGGTAAATAGCCCTCTTATCATCGGAAAAGCTCTGACCAATTGGCCCTGCGCCGAGCAGTTGCAATGTTAGGGTTCAATAAGGTAGCATAGATGCTTATCCATTTACAATTTTGTCGTGAACCCTATTTAATTAGAAGATTAGAGGAATATTATGTCATCGGAACAACAGGCAGAAAAAACTGCGGAAGAACATTTTAAAGACGGGCTGGCTTTTAGCAAGCTGGGCGATGACCGCAGAACATTTGAATCTTATAAAAAAGCCATTGAACTTGATCCAGATCATTTCCTGGCACATTTTAATATTGCTATTCGCTATGGCAAGCTTCGCATGAATCTGGAAGCTTCCAAATCGTTTCGGGAAGCACTCCGTTTGAAGCCAGAGGCACCCATGGTGCATTACAGTCTGGCAGTGGTGAGCAACCTCATCGGCGAGATGGATGAAGCATTCAAACATTATAGAGAAGCCATACGCATCAACCCGGAATTCGGGCGTGCCCACAGCAATATTGCCATGCTTCATTATGGCCTCAAGAGGGGCAAGGAAACGATTCACCACCTTTCCAAAGCAGCAGATATTTTTAAGGAAACCGGCGAAGATTTCATGGAAAAAAATGCCCGTGACCTGATACATGAATGCGGCAGGGAGTTTGATTTAACACCCGAAGACTGCCTAACTCTCGAGGGGTAGGCCCCTCGGGCCGATGGGTCTGTGAAGGTTTTGCGATACTATTTTTTTTTCGCTTCTAGAAATAGTTATTTATTAATTTTTTTTTAAAGGCCTCCTTCTTTGGAATTTGATGTTGTAATACTTGGTGGGGGTTCGGCGGGGTATTCCGCCGCGTCTTCCGCCCAATCCCTCGGCGCTCGGGTAGCTATTGTCGACCCTGGCCCATTGGGTGGACTCTGCATTTTGCGTGGGTGCATGCCTACCAAAACCATTCTCCGCTCATCCGATATCATTTCTTTAATGCGTCGCGCCAAAGAGTTCGGCTTGCTACCTGTTGAAACCGGCGCCGATCTTGCCGCTATCAACGATCGCAAAAACCAGTTGATTGGGGAATTTGCCGAATACCGCGTTAAACAATTAAAAGACCCTCGCTTCACTCTCATACAAGAAAAAGCCGAGTTCATTTCCCCGAATGAAGTGCAGGTGGGAACGTCTACACTTAAAGCCAAATCATTTATAATCGCCACAGGTTCCGTGATTGCCGATTACCCCATACCCGGATTAAAAGAAACCGGGTATATCACCAGCGACGATGCTTTGACAATGCGAGAAGCTCCTGAGTCGATCATCGTTTTGGGTGCGGGTGCTGTTGCGGTAGAGCTGGCGCAGTTTTTTCTACGCATTGGAACAAAAGTTACTTTACTGCAAAGAAGCGGGCATATTTTATCGCAAGGCGATGAAGATCTTGCGCGTCCGGTAGAGGATCGTTTTCGCGAAGAAGGGATGGATCTTTTTACGGGGACGAAAATTAGTAAAGCTGCCAAAGAAAATGGACGCTCTGTAATCTATTTTGAACACGAAGGAAAAGAAAAACGTGTCGAAGCGGAAACTATTCTTCAGGCTTTGGGGCGAAGACCGAATATTGATGGACTCAATCTACAAGCCGCAGGAGTTGAAACAGATAGAGGTCGCGTGACCGTCGATTCTGAAATGCGCACCAACCAAAAAAATATTTTTGCCGTAGGCGATGTGAATGGAATCCACGAGGTGGTTCATATTGCCATTCAACAAGGGGAAGCAGCCGGATTCAACGCTTGCAATCCTGAGACTTCGAAGAAGGTGGATGACCGTTTAAAAGCATCGGTTGTTTTTACCGACCCGGCAGTGGCCAGTGTGGGATTGAGCGAAAAAGAATGCAAGGCGGCAAATATTGATTACTTGGTGGCATCACATCCCTTCAGCGACCACGGGAAATCAATGTGTCTTGGGGAAACCCACGGGCATGTGAAAATCTTATGTGACCCTGCAAGCGGTGAGGTTCTGGGGGGGCATATCGTGGGGCCGGAAGCGGGAGAGTTGATTCACGAGATCATCACCCTCATGCATTTTCGCGGCACGGTGAACGACTTGATGAATATCCCACATTATCATCCTACCCTTGCAGAGATTCTGACCTATCCTGCTGAAGAGCTGGCTGAACAAATATCTGGCAAGTAAGGGAAATTACATTTCTTCCAGCTTGTCTGCAAGCCGATCCATTTCTTCCTGACTGTTTAATTCTGTCGCGCAAACCAAGAGGCTATTTTTTAATTCTGGATAATGTTGTTCCAAGGGATAGCCCCCAATGATGTGATCCTGTTTCAATTTCTGCAAAACCTCTTCGACAGGTCGCGGACATTCGAGAACAAATTCGTTGAAAGTGTTAGTGCTAAATTTAACTTCGAATCCAGGAATATGGGCCAATCGATTTTTGAGATAATGTGCTTTCCTAACATTGAGAACCGCCATTTCGCGCAAACCCTGTTTGCCAAGTGTAGATAGAAAAATGGTAGCGGCCAGCGCGCAAAGCCCTTGATTCGTACAAATATTAGAGGTCGCTCGTTCCCGGCGGATATGTTGTTCACGAGTAGACAAGGTGAGCACATAAGCTCGTTTGCCATTTTGATCTTGAGTTTCTCCGGCGAGTCTACCCGGCATTTGCCGGAGATATTTTTCGCGTGTGGCGAAGAACCCTACGTAGGGGCCACCAAATGACATGGGCAGTCCGAAAGATTGTCCTTCCCCCACCACAATATCAGCTCCGCGTAGTCCAGGTGGTTTTAGGATACCCAAAGACAACGCTTCCGCTACTGCTACTATTAATAGCGTTCCATTTTTTGCGAGCGTCTCAGTGAGAGTGGCATATTCTTCAACGGTTCCAAAAAAATTAGGCGATTGAAGAACGACTGCAGCTGTGTTTTCTGTCAGATTTTTCGTGATGAATTCCAGATCAGTGCCACCTGCCTCTGTATATGGAATTTCCTTTAAATCAAATTTGCTGCCCTTGGTATAAGTCTTAACGACACTCCGGTATTCAGGGTGAATAGCTCGTGATATCAGGAATTCACTTCGGCGATTGATCCGGTTTGCCATAATCACGGCTTCGGCAAGTGCAGATGCGCCGTCATACATCGAGGCATTGGCGATTTCCATACCGGTCAAAAGGCAGATCATCGTCTGGAATTCATAAATAGCCTGCAAGGTTCCTTGGCTGACTTCGGGCTGATAGGGAGTGTAACTGGTGGCAAATTCTCCACGCGAAATCAAATGGTCTATCAATATCGGGGCGAAATGCTGATAAGCACCGGCACCCAGAAATATGGACCCATTTTCGGAAGTGGTGTTTCTTTTTTGCAGCCGCTTCAAGTATGCCGTTAATTCGCTTTCCGGCAGGCTGGGAGGCAATTCCAGCAACTTGTTTTGCAGTCGTAAAGATTCCGGAATACTATCGAACAGTTCATCAACATTTTTCACACCGATCTCGGCGATCATTTGTTTAATGTCTTGTTCTGTGTGGGGGATATACCGCATTTTAGGAGAGGCCTATTGAGTTAAGGGCGATTAGCCTTGTTCCTTTTCGCATTGATTAATGTAGTCGTCAGGACTCATTAATTTTTCAAGTTCCTTTTCGTCTGCAATTTCGATCTCAATGATCCATCCATTGCCATAGGGTTCGCTATTCACCTGCTCGGGATGCGCTTCCAGGTCTTTGTTTGAGGCCGTAACGGTGCCGCTGACAGGAGCGTAAAGATCGGAAACGGTTTTAACAGATTCCACAACTCCAAAGGGGCTTTCTTGTTCTATCAGGGTGCCGACTTCAGGTAATTCTACAAACACAATGTCTCCCAGTTGTTCTTGTGCAAATTGGGTAACACCGACCACTGCTTTTTTGCCATCCACGCGCACCCATTCATGTTCTTGCGTGTAGAGAAGATTTTCAGGGACTTCCATGATGCCTCCAGGAAATTAATAGTTAGCTTTTTTTAATGCGACTTGGCAG
>JAJDAW010000079.1 GCA_029261635.1 Nitrospinaceae bacterium | reverse complement strand
TGAAGCGATGAAAGCCGTATATCTGGATAACAACGGCAAAGAAAAGCCAATGGTTATGGGGTGTTACGGAATTGGTGTGGGTAGAACCGCAGCCGCCTCTGTCGAACAAAACCATGATGAAAAAGGAATTATATGGCCTCGCAACCTGGCTCCTTTCGAGGTCATAATTATCCCGGTAAATTTCAAAAATGACGATTTAAAAAATACCTGCGAGTCAATTTATACCCAACTCAAAGAAATGGGAGTCGAAGTGATTCTCGACGATCGCCAGGATCGATTGGGAGGCAAGCTGAAAGATGCTGATTTAATTGGGATTCCTCTGCAAATAATCGTGGGCCCTAAAAACCTCGAAGAAGGAAAAGTGGAAATAAAGATTCGCAAGACACAGGAATCTAAACTGCACCCCTACCCACAGATTGTTAATGATATCCCCAATATTTTAAAGGACTTATAAATCGCTGGCTGGTCCCCCTTGCCCCCAGATTTCCCTTGAAATCAGGCACGCAATTCTTGTACAATACGCTTAACTTAATACGGGCTCTGCAATGCGGGCTTTGAGCTCGCATTTTTTTTTTGCTTTTCCCGTGGAAATTGGTCAGTTATTGCTTCCTCTTCCTTGTGGGTTTTACTGATTCCAGATAACAGTTTCTGGGAATTCTCTCTTACACATTGAGGTCTAAATGGGAAAAGCCCCGGTCACTCAATCGGTAACAGAGTTGATTGAGCCTGGTCTTCTGGCAAATGAACTCGAACTGGTTGATGTCGAGTTCAAGAAAGAAGGCCAAAACTGGGTCTTGCGGATTTATATCGATAGAGAAGGTGGGGTAACGGTTGAAGACTGCCAGAAAGTCAGCCGTCTTGCCGGAGACCTGATCGAAGTTGAAGAAGTTATTGAGCCTGTTTACACCTTGGAAGTTTCTTCTCCCGGATTAAACCGGGTGCTGAAAAAGGAAAAAGACTTTCTCAGGTATTCAGGAAAGAAAATATACGTGCAATGTCATGCCCCTATGGATGGCAGAAAAAAATTTACTGGCATCTTGAAAGATTTTATAGATCAATCGATTCACCTTGAGGTGGATGGGCGACACTATACGATTCCCTTGAATCAAGTTGCCAAAGCAAATTTAGTCATAGAATTTTAGGAAAGAAAAATGGGTCTGGAAACTATCAGCATTTTGGAACAACTGAGCCGGGATAAAGGCATCGATAAAGATGTGTTGATCGATGCTTTAAAAGCAGCGGTTGAAGTTGCAGCTCGAAAGCGTTACCCCGCAGCCACTGAACTTCAAAGTGAGTTCAACGAGTCCACCGGAGAGGTGGAAATTTATCTTGAGAAAACAGTGGTTAAAAAGGTTGAGAACCCAGACGAAGAAATAAGTCTTAAAGAAGCTACTGCTTTCTCCGAAGATGTTCAAATAGGAGATCAGGTTCTAGTGCAGCAGATCATGGAAAACTACGGCCGCATTGCTGCGCAGCTTGCCAAGCAGGTGATTGTCCAAAAAGTCCGCGAAGCAGAAATCGAACTGGTTCATAATGAGTACAAGGACAAAAAGGGTGAGATCATCAATGGCATAGTTCACCGCATGGAACATGGCGACTTGGTTGTTGACCTTGGAAATGCAGAAGGAATTTTGCCTCGCCGGGAACAAGTTTTCCGAGAAAGTTTTAACCGTGGAGAGCGCATTCGCGCTTATGTCCTCGATGTTCGAAGAACTCCTAAACATGCATTGGTCATCTTGTCTCGAACCCATATTGGTTTGGTCAAGAGATTGTTTGAGATGGAAGTCCCGGAAATTAGCGAGGGTATGGTAGAAATTATGGGAGTGGTGCGCGAACCCAACGGTCGAACCAAAATTGCCGTGCGCACTAATGATCGTGATATTGATGCCGTTGGTGCCTGTGTTGGCATGAGGGGAATGCGTGTCCAGTCTATCGTTCAGGAGTTGCGAGGCGAGAAGATCGACATTGTTGAGTACTCTGAAGACCCTGAAACCTATATAAAAAATGCGCTGAGTCCGGCTAAAGTTTCGAGGATCATTCTTAATCGCGATGACAAGCAAATGACCATCATTGTCGCCGAAGACCAAATGTCGCTCGCAATCGGCAAAAAAGGCCAGAACGTTCGGCTGGCAGCAAAACTCGTCAAATGGAAAGTAGACATTAAAGGAGCTGCTGAAGCTTTGGAGATGGGAGAGCAAACTTCCGCTTTCATGCCGTCATCAATATCCACTATTGACTTCCTTGAAGAGATAAAAAATGCCAAGGGTCTAGGGGAAAAAGTGATGAACATTTTATTTAGCGATAATCTCGTCACTTACGAAGAAGCGTTAACCAGAGGCGTAAAAGGAATAGTGCTACTGCCAGGAATTGGACCCAAAAAAGCAGAAGCTTTGGTGGAACTGGCAGAAGATATTAAAGAACGAGTTAAAGCAGAAATTCTGGAAGCTGCGGCTGTAGAAGCAGAGGCCAAAAAAGCCAAAGAAGCCGAAAAAGCCAATGAGACTGTAGAAGAAGAGCCTGAAATAACTGATGAGCCAGAAGAAAGCACTCCTGCCGACGAGATAGATGAGCCGGGAGACGATGATGAAGAAATCCTCATCCAGAATTTATCTGGCGTATCGCAAGAACTACTAGACATTTTAGAAACCAATGGTTTTGAAACCGTAGCAGAACTTTCTGTTACGTCATTAGACGAACTGATTGCTATTGAGGGTATAGACGAAGAATCAGGAAAAGATATCCTTGAAAAAGTAAAGCAACAACTGGGAAATGCGGGAAATGTATAAAACTTATTTAAGAATTTTTTTGCAAATCACATGTCAGAATCCCTTGCCAGGGCTTACAGCAAAGACTCGACTCTTGAGTCAAAGTAGAATGGCAGGCTTGCAAGAACACAGGAGGAAATTTGGCTAAGATTCGCGTAAACAAACTGGCTCTGGAACTCGGCCTGCAAAATGATCAGATCATTGAGGCCCTGCAAAAAAAAGAAATCGCCGTCAAAAATCACATGAGTTCCGTTGATGAAGAGGTGGCTCAAGAAATCCGCGACCTTTTTTCGCCTAAAGCTCCCGCAAAAGCCACACCCAAGGCTGTGAAGATTAAAGCGAAAACCAAAATCAAAATAAAAGCGCCTTCAAAAGTAAAAATCACCACAGCAAAAACCCAGGCCAAATCCGGTACAGTCAAAAAGGCTGCCGTAAAAGTAGTAAAAGAAGAAAAGGCTAAACCCAAGATAATAAAAACAACGAAGGAAGAAGAAAGCAAACAAACCACTGAAGCGAAGCCTGCAAAAAAACTCGGCCTGAAAATTATCAAACAGGAAGAGAAACCACCTGAAAAAGAAAAGCAAGCTAAGGCCCCGGTAAAAGAAAAACCCAAAGCTCCCGAACCAAAAATTGAAAAACCTGTAGCAGCAAAACAAACCGCCCCCGCGCCTGCACCTGCGCCGGTCGAAGAAGAACAAGCGTTTGAGCTGGTAAAGATTACCGAAAACATCCCAATTCGAGACTTAGCGGAAACCTTAAAATCCACCCCTAATGAAATCATAAAAGAATTAATGGTTTTTGGTGTTCTGGCCAACATCAACCAGACGCTGAACTTTGATCTTGCAAGCAAAGTGGCAGATAAAATGGGATTCGAAGTGGAGCTTCTGGTCGAGAAATCTGAACTCGACTTCAGCGAAGAAGAAGAGGACAACCCAAAAGACCACATAACACGGTCCCCCATCGTCACTATTATGGGGCATGTTGATCATGGTAAAACTTCTTTGCTTGATGCTATACGCAAAACCGAAGTAACTAAAATTGAGGCAGGGGGAATCACCCAGCATATAGGCGCATATCAGGCCCATATCAAAGGTGCCGCTATCACATTTTTAGATACACCCGGGCATGAAGCCTTTACAGCGATGCGTGCCCGTGGCGCGCAAGTGACAGATATTGTAGTGCTGGTCGTTGCAGCAGATGACGGCATAAAGCCTCAAACAAAAGAAGCTATCCATCATGCCGAGGCCGCAGGGGTTCCTATTCTGGTCGCCATCAATAAAATTGACAAGCCGGACGCCAAACCCGATGAAGTGAAAAAACAATTGGCTGACCAAGGCCTCTTACCCGAGGACTGGGGCGGACAAACAATTTACATAGAGGTTTCTGCTTTAACTGGGGCAGGAATTGATAGCCTGTTGGAAAACCTCATCCTGCAAGCTGAGATTATGGAGTTGAAGGCGAATCCGAAATTAAGAGCAACGGGTGTCATCATCGAGTCTAAGTTGGACAAAGGCCGTGGCCCCGTTGCAACACTGATCGTTGAAAGTGGCACTCTGGAAATTGGCCAACCTTTTATAGTCGGCTGCCATTTTGGCAAAGTCCGCGCTTTGATTGGGGATGCCGGAAAGAAAGTCAAGAAGGCTATTCCGTCAACACCCGTTGAAATTGTAGGCCTGCCTGACGTCCCGCAACCAGGCGACCATTTCATGGTTGTTAAAGATGAAAGACGTGCGCGTCAACTGAGTAACCTGAGGTTACAACAACAAAGAGAAATTCAATTAGCCAAGTCTACCCGAATCACCATGGATGACTTGCATCAACAAATTGTCGAAGGGCAGATAAAAGAACTCGACTTGATCATTAAAGCAGATGTGCAAGGGTCCATTCATGCGGTTCAAGAAGCTTTCGGTAAACTGGGCGGCGAAGAAGTGAGGATAAAATGCATTCACGATGCTGTCGGCGGTATCACCGAATCGGATGTATTGCTGGCAACCGCATCGAACGCTATCATCATCGGATTCAATGTCCGCCCCACCGATCAGGCAACCAAACTTGCTCTGAGAGAACAAGTAGATATTCGCATGTACAGCATCATTTACGATGCTATCAATGATATGAAAGCGGCGCTGGAAGGAATGCTGGCACCCAAGTTCAAAGAAAAAATCATCGGTCGCGCCGAAGTTAGAGAAGTATTTACCATCCCGAAAGTGGGCGCTATCGCAGGCTGTCATGTTCTAACCGGAAAAGCCGAGCGCAATCTAGAAGCACGACTGATTCGCGACAACGTAGTCGTCTATCAAGGCAAGATAGCATCCATCCGGCGATTTAAGGACGATGTAAAAGAAGTGGCGGCAGGTTATGAGTGCGGGATCTCGATAGACAAATTTCAGGATATAAAACAAGGGGATATTATTGAACCCTTTATCATGGAACTAATAACCTCCTGATCCGCAAAATAATGCAAAAGAAAAATGGTCATTGGTTGCTGTTCCATAAAGTTTTATTTGCATGGCAATAACTCGTTAAAAGGAAAAAGACGCGTTGTAAGAGCCATCAAAGACCGGTTAAAAAACGATTTTAATGTCTCCGTTGCAGAAGTGGGCGATCAGGATGTCTGGCAAAGCCTTCATATAGGGATATCGGCAGTCGGTTCAAACCGGCCCTACATGGATAGCCTGATGAGCAAAGTCACCGATGCAATAGACAGAATGAACCTAGCGGAAATAGTAGATTGCAAAACCGAAACATTAAACATGGGTTCTGGAGATTTCTAAACCGCGACCGAATTATCAGGGATTGAATCCCGCTAATGGAAATTAGAAACAGCTAAAGGTGTGTCCATGAGATTCAAACGTTCTCAAAGAATCCAGGAGCTGCTTCTCGAAGAAATTTCAAAACTGCTTCAAAGTGGATTAAAAGATCCTAGAATCGGATTTACAACCCTTACCCGGGTCGATGTTTCGGATAATCTCAAGCACGCAAAAGTTTTTGTCAGCGTGATGGGTACTGAAAAAGAAAAAACCGATACTTTGGAAGCATTGATAAGCGCAAAAGGATTTATAAGAAACTCTTTAGGCAAAAACCTTTATTTAAGATATTTGCCTGAATTGGAATTCAAAATAGACGAAAATGCAGAGCATGTTGAAAAAATCACAAGAATCATCAATGACTTGCACTCAGAATCGGATAGTGAACCTTTATAAACCTAAAGGCCCCACATCCTTTGCAATGGTGCATCAGATAAAAAAAATATTGGGAGTGAAAAAAGCGGGGCATATTGGCACTCTGGACCCCATGGCGGAAGGACTTCTTCCTATCTGCCTCGGTCAATCTACCCGCATTATTCAGTTCTTATCGCCCTTATCCAAACGTTATCAATGCACTATGGTTCTTGGATCAGCTACAGACACTCAGGATGCCACCGGTAAGGTGATATCCAGCGGCGACCCATCAGCGGTAACGGATGAACAGATCAAGGACATATTTAAAAAGTTTTCAGGCGAACAAAAACAAGTGCCGCCGATGTATTCGGCCAAGAAAAACAATGGAATTCCCCTTTACAAATTAGCCAGAAATGGTATTACTATCGAAAGAAAACCCGTTTCAGTACATTTTTTCTCCATAGAGTTTGTCAATAAGGATGAAAATCGGGTAAAATTTGATGTCCACTGCTCAGCGGGAACTTATATCCGCACCTTATGCCACGATATCGGGCAAGAATTTGGGTGTGGAGCGCATATGTCCCACTTGGTTAGAAGTGGAGTCGGACTGTTTGATCTGGACTCATCTGTCACTCTGGAAGCTTTAAAAGAAGCCAGTGAAAACAGGGCTCTGGAGGATGTGCTTTTTTCAGTTGAAAAGGTACTTGCCTTCCTGCCAGAGCTTCGCATCAAAGATGAATTTGTAAAACCCATTGCCAATGGTAGTGCTTTGCCCAAATCTGCGTTTAAGGCTTTACCCCAGGAGTTTAAACCGGGAATGAGTCTGAGGGTTTCTAACGGCAATGATGCAATACTGGCTATCGTCGAACCTCTGGTAAACCAAGATCAGTTCGAGAAAATGGATGAAAGTGCAATCGCGTTTAAATTAAAACGTGTTTTAGTAAATTAATATTATTAGTTTTAGTGGAAATAGATTGGAATGTTTTCGCAGGCAGGTCCCGACAGCAAAAAAGCCGGAGCCTTTCTACGAAAACATTCTCCGATCAATTTTCTAAATCAATCAAGTTGGAGAAATAGTCATGGCACTCAATGCTGAACAAAAGTCAACCATCATCACAGATAACAAGCTTCACGAAAAAGATACAGGGTCGTCCGAAGTGCAAATCGCACTCATATCAAAACGGGTGACCTATTTAACAGAACATTTTAAGACTCACGCAAAAGACCACCATTCCAGGCGCGGACTGCTCAAACTGGTCAGCAAAAGAAGAAAACTTCTTGACCACTTGAAGATAGAAGACCTCAATCGATACCAAAAAATCATTACGAAACTTGGCATCCGCAGATAACCGCGCAACAACACACACGCCTAATTGAATATTAGGGAAAGATATTGGAGAAATATTAATGGAAAAAGTAGAAATAGATATTGATGGGAAAATAATTTCAATAGAAGCAGGCGACCTGGCTCGACAAGCAGGCGGCACGGTTATCATCCGTCAGGGTGACACAATGGTTCTGGTTGCTGCCACCATGGCAGGAAAACCTCGCGAAGGAATAGATTTCTTCCCATTGACCGTGGACTACAGAGAAAAAACCTACGCAGCGGGTAAAATTCCAGGTAGCTTTTTTAGACGAGAAGCCCGACCGGGAGAACTCGAAACATTGATCTGCCGATTGATCGATCGACCGATACGCCCTTTGTTTCCAAAAGAATTTAAAAACGAGACGCAAGTCGTTGCCATGGTAGTTTCCCATGATGGCGAAAATCCACCGGACGTCAATGCCATCACCGGCGCTTCTGCCGCTTTGATGATCTCAGATATCCCTTTTGAAAACCCGGTAGCAGGAGCCCGAATTTCAAGAGTCGATGGAAAACTGATTTTCAACCCTAATTACGAAGAAACCGCCGCTAGCGATCTCAACCTCATCATGGCTGGAACCGCAGACGGAATCGTAATGGTTGAATCAGGAGCCAACGAAGTCAGCGAAGACGATATGATGGAAGCCTTGGACTTTGGTCACGAACGAATTAAAAAAGTCATTGGCATTCAGATCAAACTGCGTGAGCTTCTTGGTAAAGAAAAACTGGTTGTTGAACCTGCACCAGTTAATGAAGAGCTAAAAGCATCTATCAACAGCAAAGCCGCAGAAAAACTCAATGCAGCCTGCCAAATTGCTGGCAAACATGAGCGTGGCGATGCTGTAAAGCAAATCCAAAACGATCTTTGCGCTGAACTGAATCCCGATGAAGATGACAACATCAAAGGGGAAATAAAAGATATTTTCCATGACTTGGAAAAAACGGTCGTGCGGAACCTTGTTCTCGACAAGCAATATCGTGTCGACGGTAGAGGACTTGCAGATGTTCGCCCAATTAGCATTATGACGGGTTATCTACCCCGTGTTCACGGCTCTGCCGTTTTTACACGCGGTGAAACTCAAGCACTGGTTGCCACAACCCTGGGAACCTCTTCCGATGAACAAAGAATGGATAGCCTAGAATTCAAAGGCAGCAAATCCTTTATGCTACATTACAACTTCCCTGCATTCTGTACCGGCGAAGTGAAGTTTATTTCTGGACCCGGACGAAGAGAAATTGGACACGGCATGCTTGCTGAACGTTCTTTGATCCCTGTTCTCCCTAACAAAGATGATTTCCCATACACCATTCGAATTGTTTCCGAAATTCTAGAGTCAAACGGTTCTTCTTCAATGGCTTCTGTATGTGGCGGGGCACTATCCATGATGGACGCAGGTATTCCCATTAAAGCGCCTGTAGCTGGAATCGCAATGGGACTCATCAAAGACGGCGATCGTGTGGCAATTCTTTCAGACATCCTCGGCTCCGAAGATCATTTAGGGGATATGGATTTTAAAGTAGCGGGAACAGCCAATGGTATCACCGCGTTGCAAATGGACATCAAAATCACGGGACTTGACCGTGATCTGATGAAAACAGCTCTGCAGCAAGCTAAAGAAGGACGTTTGCATATTCTTGGTGAAATGAACAAAGCACTATCAACCCACCGCGGTGAAATAAACCAACACGCACCGAGGATTGTCACTCTCACGGTACCCAAAGATAAAATCCGGGATGTCATAGGACCTGGCGGTAAAGTCATTCGTGAGATTATCGACAAGACGGGAGTTTCTATCGACATCAATGACGATGGTCTGGTTTCCATCGCTTCAGCGGATGCCGAAGCGGCTGCGAAAGCGGTAGAGTTTGTCGAGAACCTTACACAAGAAGTTGAAGTCGGAAGAATTTATCTCGGCAAAGTTAAAAAAATTGTCGACTTCGGTGCCTTTGTAGAAATTTTTCCAGGTACCGATGGACTGGTTCACATCTCTCAAATCTGTGATCGTCGCATTAAAAATGTAAGCGATGAAATTCAGGAAGGCGATGAGATCAAAGTCAAAGTCATCGATGTAGATCAGCAAGGCAAGGTTAAGCTCAGCAGAAAAGAAGCCCTGAAAGATGGGTTAGAAGCTGCAGATGCTCCTACTGCTACATAAAAAGAAAAGCACTACTAAACGGGAGAGGCTTCACAGCCTCTCCCGTTTTTTTTGCTTAATTTTAAAATTTTACTGCAATCACAAACTCAATCAACCCTTTCTTAGCCTCTCCCCTATCAGGAAGAAGGTGTTGAGTTCTAACCAAGCTCCCCTTCCCTAACCCTTCCCGCCAACTCTTCAATGAACAGCTCCAAGTATTGTGGCGAGGCGGCGGAAGTATGCGGTTGGATGAGGACATTGCCCAACCCCCATAACCTGGAAAACTCAGATAAAGGTTCTTTGCCAAACACATCCAGATACGCGCCGGCAATTTCTCCGCCTTGCAAGGCTTCTACTAAATCAGATTCTTTATAAATATTTCCACGTCCCACATTATAAAAAAACGAAGTCTTCGGCATATTTTTAAAATGGATGGACTGTAGGATTTCACGGGTCTCTGGCCCACCGGGCAGTGCACAAATTAAATGATCGGTTTCGGGCAATGCTGCCTCCCATTTATCGTGAATCAAAATTTCATCTTCTTCATCAAAATAATCCGGCGCGGGCATTTCGGTACGTTTGATACCTGTTATTTTGCAGCCGAAGGGTTTTAATAACCTGCCCAAGGTATTGCCAATTTTACCAAAACCTAAAATAGTAACCCGCGCCTTATAAAGAGATTGCTGCCTTTTTGAAATTTTTATACGCGCCCATTTTTTCTTCCCTTGCATCTTCATAGATAATGGAAACGCTTTCAGAAAATGCAGCATCGCACCAATAACGCTTTCCGCCATCATCGGCCCGTGGAATCCGCCAAACGAGAGTTTTAAATTTGCTGGAGGCTGCCAGGGAATCCAATCATTTCCAGCTGCAGGCGTAGCAATGAGTTTTAGCTTCGGTGCATTTTCCAGCCACTCTTCTTTGAAAACCCAGATAATTACGGCATCTGCTTCCGGCAGATTATCTTTAAACTCCTTGGAATTGGCGCATACCTGTACCACAGTCCCCGGAAGAAGAGACTGTAACAGAGCCTTATGCTCGGGCTTGAAATTCCAGACATCCACATGCGGGTGCGTTAAATAAACCAGAATTTTGTTATATCTCACGATTTAATCCTATTCATTTTTGTAAAAGAAACTCTCAGTAAAATGGCTGAAATCCCTTGGTTAACCGACCTTTATACTGTGCACTTAAGTTAACACTTTTACTATTTATCATACTTCTCCGTAATCCAGAAACTTTACGCGATTTCAATTAAATAGTTGAAACCAATGGAGTTAAAAGAAATATAAAAATTTGGCCCGGTTTTTGCTTTAACCCAATTGTAACATTCTTTAACTGCTCACCTAATGGAGGGGGATCATGACACGAGTACAATTGGTAGACAAGCTTGCATTCAGAATGAAAGTTACGAAAAAAGACGCAGAGACCTATCTTTCCGCTTTCCTAGATTCCATCATGGATACTCTAGCTAAGGACGGGCGTGTGGTGGTGCAAGGATTTGGATCTTTTAAAGTTAATGAATACAAAGCCCGTGTAGCAAAAAAGCCATTGACAGGAGAAGTAATTCATTTGCCAGTTCGACGCAAGCCGAGTTTTCATGCAGGTAAGGAATTACGTGAACGGGTTAATGAGGAAATGGAATTGATGCACGAAGCCGAAGACTTGATCCGTCATCTGCGTGTTCCAGAAAACGCATTCGAAGCGACCATGGGCTAAACTACTTTGTTGTGCTACAATAGATTTCAGCAATTCAGGAAAAAATTGGCAGTTCAACAACGCAAAGGAGCCCCGGCATGACCGACAACCGGGATACCTGCAGTAAATGCGGGGAAAAAAGTATTCTTAAGGGTGACATCGGCCTCAGGAACAGTAAAACAATGGATCTGGTGGTCGTTGTCCGGCAGGATCACGGGATAGAAAAAAATGTCCCGTTGCAACCCAGTGTCTGTGGCAGATGCGGTTTTGTTGATCTGTTTGTAAAAGATCCTATAAATTTGAAAATTAGCGCAGAAGACAAACCAATCAATCCAGACTTCAAGCAACGTCCGTTGCTGGAATCGGATTTCTAATAGTCCCCCCGAATAGCTCCCATAAAAGGCCTTTTTTCATATATTATCCTTGTAGGATCATTGATTTTACGCAAGAATAGTATCTGGATTTGCCCGTTTATTCTAAAGCTTTAATAGTTATCACTGTTAGATACCACCTTCTATGACAAAACCGGCTAAAGACGAGATCCATTACATTCTTTTAAAGCTCCACTCCCTTACAGGGATTGTCCCAGTCGGAGCATTTCTTGTCATCCATTTATCTATTAATTCTTTGCGAACGGTTGGAGTCTGGCCTTTTCAGTTGGCCGTCGATGCTCTCAACAATTTGCCTTTCCTGATACTGATCGAAATTGGCTTTATTTATATTCCGTTGCTATTTCATTCACTGATGGGCTTTTATATTATTCATGTTGGCAAAACCAACATGTTCCGTTACCGATATCAGCGCAACTGGCTTTACACGATGCAACGGTTAACGGGAGCCATAACATTTCTATTTCTGATTTACCATATGGGAACGACAGTCGGTGCCAAGTTGTGGGAAGGCAAACACCATTTTGAAGCCGCGCCCTTTTTAATAGATATTCTCAACGGAGAATTTCAGACTTGGCAGGGAATTGTGGTTTACACCATAGGCATTGTCTCTGCGACTTTTCATTTCAGCAATGGGGTTTGGGGATTTTGTGTCTCTTGGGGAATCCTGATTGGTAAAAATGCACAACGGAACGGCGCGATCGTATTCGCAGCTATGGGGCTAGTGTTAACATTTCTCGGTCTCGCGACAGTTCTCGAATTCAATATGAATCCCATTCCCGTAGAAGCAACGGTAGCAGGTTGACATTATGATGAACCGCAAGAAAAAAATTGTAATTATAGGCGGCGGACTTGCCGGGCTGGCCTTGGCCATGAAGTTTTGTGAGCGCAATGGAGAAGTTACCGTTGTCTCGTATCAATCTTTAAAACGATCACACTCCGTTTGCGCGCAGGGCGGGATCAATGCAGCCATCGATGCAAAAAACGAAGGCGATTCTCCAGAAAAACATTTTTACGACACAATCAAAGGAGGCGACTTCCTAGCACATCAACCTTTGGTTCGCGATATGTGTTTTCAGGCTCCTGCCATAATTCACTTGATGGATCGCATGGGCGTTGCCTTCAATCGCACTGGTGAAGGGCATCTCGATTTCCGTCGATTCGGAGGCACTCTATACAACCGCACTGCTTTTGCAGGAGCTACCACCGGACAACAACTGGTTTACGCTCTCGACGAACAAGTGCGACGCAACATCCATGATGGAAACGCGACAGCTTTGGAATGGCACGAATACTTGGGTGCGGTGCTCGACTCGGATGGCATTTGTCGAGGAGCCGTGATTCATGATCTGAAAACCGATGAAATCTATACCCTGCCAGCCGATGCAGTCGTTCTTGCTACTGGCGGTCCGGGGCAGGTTTATGGACGCTCCACCAACTCAGTGGTCAATACCGGAGCGGCGGCTACCACCGCCTATTTGCAGGGAGCCAAATATGCCAATGGAGAATTTATCCAAATTCATCCCACGGCTATTCCCGGACAAGACAAACTAAGGTTGATGAGCGAATCGGCTCGTGGTGAAGGCGGAAGAGTTTGGGTACCGCGAAAAGCAGATGACAGGCGCGATCCGAAAAAAATTCCCGAAAACGAACGGTTTTATTTTCTGGAAGAAAAATATCCCCTGTTTAAAAACCTGGTTCCCAGAGATGTTGCAAGCCGTGAAATTTATGACATTGTTTATAACCAGAAGATGGGTGTCGATGGCGACCCGATGGTCTACCTCGATCTGACACATAAATCGAGAGAGTTTCTTGACAACCGACTCGGTGGAATCATGGATATCTACACCAAGTTCACGGGTGTCGATCCGCGTGACCATCCGATGAAGATTTTCCCAGCAGTGCATTACTCTATGGGAGGACTGTGGACCGATTATGGTCCCGACCAAAATGGTTTGATCGATCACGGTTCACCTCGCAACCAGATGACTTCCATCACAGGACTTTTTGCCGCGGGTGAAGCGGACTACCAGTATCACGGTGCCAACAGGCTTGGAGCCATTTCATTATTGAGCTGCATCTATACAGGACTGATGTTGGCACGTGGGATTATGAATTATACCGACTCGCTGGAAAAGTCAGTTGATGATATCCCCTCTACCGTGTTCGACGATGCTCGCAATCACTGGAAAGCTCGCTTCAAAGAAATCAAAAAAATGAACGGCCGTGAAAACCCCTACCAATTACATCAAGAGTTGGGGGAGGTCATGTTGGCCAATGTTCTCATCGTGCGCGACAACAAGTCGCTTGAAAAAGCGACCGATGAAATCAACGATATTGAAACACGTTTTAAAGATGTGAAATGTGTGGATACGAGTGACTGGGCGAACCCTTCTCCAAGTTTCATCAACCAGCTATTCTGCATGATCCATCTATCGAAAATCATTACCAAAGGTGCGTTACTGCGTGACGAGTTTCGCGGCAGCCATTACAAACCCGATTTCGATTTGACTCAGCCAAAAGATTTTGATCCGCACGAATACATAGAATATCTTGAGCAAAAACAATATGGAGATATTGCGGAAGATAAGTTTCCAGCAGGCCATCTGGACTATATGAAACGGTTCGAAGAAAACAATATTAAATGGTTAAAAACCACTGTGGCGCAGTTCAAAGATAATCAACCGGACATTACTTATGATGAGGTAGACACTTCATTAATAACACCACGACCGAGAAAATATGATTGAGACGGCGAACTGCCGCAAGTAAAGGTCGTCACCAAAAAAAAAGGCGTGACCTTGCCGCTAGCGGCGAAGTCATTCATAAAACCATGACAGATAAAAAAATCACATTTAAGATCAAACGACAAGACAAGCCGGGCTCGCCATCGTACTGGCAGAACTTTCAAGTGGCATACAAACCGTTTGCAAACATTATTTCCTGTCTCATGGAAATCCAGAGAAACCCCACTACCAAGGCAGGCAAAACGGTCGCCCCGGTCACCTGGGATTGCAATTGCCTCGAGGAGGTTTGCGGTTCCTGCACCATGGTCATCAATGGCAAAGTTAGACAGGCTTGCACCGCACTTGTAGACAACCTTGAACAACCCATTGCTCTGGAACCCATGACAAAGTTTCCGGTTGTACGCGATTTGCAAGTCAACCGCACCCGAATGTTTGAAAACCTGAAAAAAGTCAAAGCATGGATTGATATCGATGGGTCTCATGATATCGGCGAAGGGGCGATAATGCCGGACTCCGATCGTGCCAAACGTTATGTCATGTCAGAATGCATGACCTGTGGTTGTTGTCTGGAGGCTTGTCCGCAATTCAGTCTGAATAATTCATTCATGGGAGCCGCAACTTTCAATCAGGTCCGGCTTTTCAATCTCCATCCAGCGGGGAGCATGAACAAAGAAGAAAGACTCGATGCCGTTATGGGCGAAGGCGGAATCACTGATTGTGGCAATGCGCAGGTTTGCGTTGAGGTGTGCCCCAAAAATATACCTCTGACGGAATCCATTGCCGATATCGGTCGCCAAACCAGTTGGCAGTTTATAAAAAACCTCCTAGTAAAATAGCTGAAGGTATTTTTTATTTAAAACATTGCAACAGTTTGTTATGATTTACTATTACATAATATTTTCAGGTAGCATTACCTTAAAGGAAAAATATAAATGAAAGTCTCACTCGCCAGTGCAATGGGTACCTGTTTCGGAGTTCAGGATGCCATCAATCTCGCTATGTCCCCCGAATTCAACAATGAATTAACTATTGTGGGGCAACTGGTTCACAACCCTCAAGTCAGTGATTCCTTAAAGCAAAACGGCGTATCTCTGGTACCCGGGATTGAAGATATAGACAAAATTAAAACTAAAAAAGTAATGATCACAGCCCATGGCGCGGCTGAAAAAACAAAGCAACAACTCCACGATGCAGGGTTTATTGTTTTTGACGCTAGCTGCCCCTTGGTGATGAGGGTGCATCAAACAATAAAATCGTTGGTCTCCAAAGGTTATTTCCCTGTGGTGATCGGACAAAAAGACCATGTGGAAGTTAAAGGCATCGTTGGAGATCTGGACGATCATCTGGTCATCAATAGTGAAGAAGATTTCTCTAAGATTGAAAAGTCTGGAAATCGAAAACTGGGAATCGTCACCCAAACCACACAGCAAAGAGATAAAGTAGAAGCCTTGGTTGAGAAAATTCGTGCTCTTGATTATGTAGATGAAGTCTCATTTGTAAATACCATCTGTCAGCCTACCCATGATCGGCAGGTAGCGGTACATGAATTGGCAGATCAGGTAGACCTTATGATTGTTATTGGAGGTTACAACTCATCTAACACAAAGAAGCTAGTCCATGTTTGTGGGGAAAAAGGTATAGAGGCTCATCACATCGAATCATTTGATCAGCTGGATAAGAACTGGTTCGTTAGCAAACAACATGTGGGGATAACAGCTGGCACAAGTACCCCCGAAAATGTCATCAATGAAGTACATACAAAAATTCTGGAAATTGCCGAAGAAATAGAAGGCCAGGTTTCACTCACCTCTTAAGAAACTTCAATAATAAATGCCCGACCCGCAAGCAGGCAGACCTTCCCAATATCCTATTCCCTCAACTCCTAAAAACGCAGAAACGAGCTTCAGGTAATATGGACGATTGGACTTACTGCCAACAAACTCTACCCAAAGTCAGCAGAACCTTTGCCCTGAACATAAAGACCTTGCAAGGTGAGCTGCATCGTAGCGTATTAATCGCATACCTGTTCTGCCGAACTGTCGATACCGTTGAGGATGCAGCGGAACTGGACCCTAAAATTAAAATTAAATTGCTCTTGGAGTTTTCACGTTTAATAGAAAGCCGAGAATATCGCCTCGATCATATAGATTCATGGCTGGAAGAGTGCGCCACCGTTGATGGCAGTGAAAACGATTTGGACCTGCTAAGAAACATCAAACGCGTATTCATTATTTTCGATTCGCTAAAAAGTAATTACCAAGATCAGATCATTCCTGCGGTCTCAAAAATGGCAAAAGGGATGGCCCATTTCCAAAGTCGTTTTCAGTTTGGGGAAATCACACCCCTGGAAAATGAAGAAGACCTGGAAGAGTATTGTTACTTCGTAGCCGGAGTCGTAGGCGAAATGTTATGCGATCTCTTCCTTCAGAAACTGACTATGCTCCCCGAATCGGCTCGAACAATAATGAAAGAGAATGCCGTGTCTTTTGGACTTGGACTGCAAATGACAAATATCTCAAAAGACGTAATGGCAGACCGTGAACGAGGTTGGTCCTATATTCCGCAAAGTTTGATCACCGCGAATGGCCTTACTGTTGATGAATTTCATTCCGGGGTATCGGTTGAGAAGAATCTACAAATACTCGAAAAACTGCTTTTCAAAACCAACGGGCATTTACACGATGCGTTAAAATTCACCCTTGCCATACCGAGAACAGAACTGTCCTTGCGCCTGTTTTGCATTTGGCCTTTGTGGATGGCCATGAAAACCGTTGCAGCACTACATAACAACCCGGCCTTGTTAAGCTCGAATGCTCCTGTTAAAATTACACGAAGTCAGGTAAAAAGAATTTTGCTTACAACACCTTTGATTGCGTGGTCCAATTTTATCCTTAAAACTTCATTTGATAATATTCTTAAGGAATTTAAAAGCCCTCCAGAATTCGACCTGCAAAGTCTGCATCGAAGATTGGCTAAAATTTCATTGGACAACGTTTCTCCTAACATTCAAACAAACTAGTCAACTATGTCTGCAAAAGAAAGATTCATTGATAATCAGGATGGCTCAATAATCGATTCCACAACCCAATTGATGTGGATGAAAGAAGACGGTTGGCAAACGCAAGAAAAATGGTTCACATGGGATGAAGCGTTGGAACTGGTTCATTACTTTAATAGTTTAAAGTTCTGTAGTTTTCAGGACTGGAGAATGCCTAGCCACGAGGAAATCGTAACTATCTACGGTGAAGAGGCTACCAATCAGGATAAATATGGAAAAGAGATTCACTTATTTCCGGTTTTTCCTTCCGGCGGGCAGGCTACGGTATGGCTAAAAGGGGAATCTGGGCAAGAAGGGACTTTGTTTGACTTTAAAAACAAAGAATTTCGTCCCTTATATAAAAGCAAAAGTGGCCGCATGTCCGTTCGTTTGGTTCGGGGCGAGATGCTGAAATAGAGCAACTTGGCTCCCAAAAAAGAACCTTT
>JAJDAW010000078.1 GCA_029261635.1 Nitrospinaceae bacterium | reverse complement strand
GTGATAATCTCATTGTTGATTTACAGCCATTAACCTGAAATGAATCAAATTGCGCTATTTAAATAGTTGATTAGTAAAGTGTAATGAATTCCGGGTTGGTTGCGGGGGTAGGATTTGAACCTACGACCTTCAGGTTATGAGACTAAACTACCGTTATGTAAACGGCTGTAATCATTGATATTGTTGGGATATGGTGTGTTTGTGTGTCCGAAAGTGTGTCAAAATCAGTTGATTTTTAACGACTCAATATAGCTCTAAATTCGTTACTGAAGGCTTGTCACATACCAGATATCCACAGCTTTATTAATTATGAACCCGATACCCCTCTGAAGCCTTGTCTAGAACAAACTTTCTTATGGTTTTTCTATTAGAGCCTGCCCTGAGCGGTACGCCAAATGCTATACCTTCCCAACAAAAGCAAGGAGCAATTCAAGCTCTCCACGATCTGCGGCTCTCAACGCACTTATATACTTTTTGCGCCTTTCATTATCTACCATCAGGTCAAATCCGTGCGCCCACTCAATAGGAGCTTCCTCAAAAGCTTCTTGCAGATAGATATCTGCTGCAATACGAGCATGACGACCATTGCCATTAGGAAACAAGTGAATTTGAACCAGCCTGTGATGAAAGCGGGCTGCCGCCTCCAATGGGGTATATGTTCCATTTTCAGCCCAAAACCGAGCATCATCCAACAATATTCGTAATTGGACTGCGATCTGTATGGGGTCAATACCAATAGACTTTTCAGTCAATCTGTATTTTCCAGCCCAACGCCAAACATCTCCCAAAAGCTGCTTGTGCAACTTCCTCATAAATTCATCGGTGAAAATATCTGACTTGCGGCGGCGCTCCAACCAAAGCAAGCCATTTGCGATATTGGCTTGCTCTAGCTCATTTAATTCACCGCGCGTTGTTATGTGCTTGAACTTCAATCCTTCACGTTCATCAGGATCAAGCGGTGTTGCTCCATCAGGTTCCGTATAAATCATACGTCCTCCCAAAATTTAGGAGGCATTTCCTGAACAAACTCTTCTGCCAAACGCTTTATTTCGCTATCAGTTTGGCTGTGGGTAAGGGATTGCATTTCTAGCGCCATATGACCTCCAGCTTTCTTTACAAGCGCTGTAGCTTTTTTGATTGCTTGCTCTTCGATAATATCATCAAGGCTGATCTCTGGAACAATGGCATAGACAAACTTACAACCAATCGCTTTGGCCGTCTTATCCATATATTTAAGCGTGACTCCGCCTTCCAATTCAGCCCTTTCAGCTTGATCGATTGCTGCACGGGTGACGTTAAGGCGCTTGGCTTGGTTTATGCCAGACATACCCAGAGCCTTTCTAATGGTAACCAGCCAGCCTTCTGCGGGTATAGATAACCCCTTCACATGCTGTGCAGCCTGATCCACTATGTCTTGATATTGCTTTCTCACTGTGCCTTTGACGTTCATTTGTCCACCTATACATATACATATTTCATTATTTTGTATATATATACATATACTAATAATTCTTTTTTGTCAATTGATACATTGACAACTGACACGATCCTCAAAACAAAGACCCCTGACGACTAGCCTCTATATGGGCTTTCCATTCAGATTTCTCTGCTTCCTCATCCAGCCAAGCTGTAACTTGACCCAAGACTCCGCCCTCGTGGGCTTCAATTATCCCTTGTTGATGGAAGCGTGATAAATAACCTGTTTCAGTAATAGGCAATGGCGCATGCTCTGGGTTGATACTTTTGATTTCAAGATGGGCAAATGGAGCATACCATTCTGGATTATAGTTCACTTCAACCTCAATACCCTGCCATATAAATCTATGAGTTTCCTTATTCATCCTTTTTCCTTCCATTGGAGATGGGTTGCATATGCAACCCTGCCCTTAGGCGAAAACAGGGTGTGCAAACGGAAAAGGGAAATTGACGGCGGGCGCAAGGGCTTTGCCCTGAGCCTCGGGAGACCGTCCATTTTAATTGAAGTGCGCTGAGGGAAAGCTCCCTAAGTCATTTTAGATTCTTGATCTCACATAACATCATTTTTTGTTATCTTATTGAATTTTATCGAAATAATTATGCGTTTTTATAAATATCATTGGTGCGAAATTATAAATTTGGATGCTGTAAAATTATATATTCCAAACAGGAGCGTAGAACTACGCGACGGAATCGCTTGCCGATCATTCTTGGCCGAACGGCCTCTTAATAACATTAATTCAACAAGCCGTTGCGGCATGCGCATAAGGCAAGATCAATTTAGTTCCAAATCAAGTTTTTTCAGGGAACAAGCCAGGCATCCAACGCTCAGCCAAACTAGCAGGAAACGTTAAATGCAATGGGGCACGAGAAGTGTCGGAAGCTAGTACGCCACGTTTCAATAAGGCTGATGTAACCCGGCGTGCACTGCGCTCACTTCCACCAAGCAAAGCCACCACATCCCCTCGCGGCAACTCACCTCGATACAGCACGGCTTCAAGCACTGCCCCGGACTTTGGAGGCAAGACATCAGCTCTAACTTCCTCTTCCGCCCAAATCATAATCCGATCACGCAATCGATCAGGCTGAACCAACTCTTCCATAAACGAGACCTGATCGATGCATATCTTGAGGAAAAAATGCGTGAACTTTGCAAGCTCTTCTTCGCTTAAGTTTCCACGTCCATCGAGATCATTCCTCCGTCCCAAATCACAAGCCATTAAATGTTTCTTATAAGCATCAACATTGCGTGCTAGGCCACGCGCAATTGACCATACTCCGCCTGTGTCCAAACTATCATCAAGCATGGCGTAAGACATTAATCTGGCAACACGGCCATTTCCGTCTAGAAACGGGTGTATCCAAAGCAGACGATGATGCGCCGTTGCAGACCCAATAATCGAATCCACCCGCCCGAGCCTGGCATAGGCTTCCTCAAAGCGTTTCATAAATCGTGGCAATGCACCGGGACTGACAGGAACGTGCCTGCCAACAATCACGTCAGTTTCACGCATTCTGCCGGGCACAATCTTTATACGCTCTCCGGTTTCTTTGTTTTCAGACCACAACATTTCATCGGGTAAAAGTTTACAAAATCGTTTGTGTATCTCTAATATACCCTCTTTGGATGTCGCCTTTCCCTCAAGACCCCCGTCATCTATCCACTTTTGGACTACAATGTGAGCATGCGCTTCAAGCTGTAAATCGCGTTGTTTCGGGTCATTGCTGTAATCATCATTCAAGGCACGTTCAATATCGACAGGATGCGTGTCATGCCCCTCTATGAGATTGCTGTAATAGCAATTCATGGAGCGCACCAGATCAGATAAAGCGCGGACTATCTCCTTCGGCAAACTACGTCGCAAGCCGGTCGAGCGTGCCGTTAATTCGACAGCAAGGTCGGATAATGCACTGCGGTGGCGCGACGTCTCACCAATCAGAAGTGGTTCCATCATGCTAATGTTCTCGCCGTTATCTATAAGCTCTTTCTTGTCCGTCATTTTGGCCGCTTTCTTGTCCGCTTTAATTTTAGTTAAAAATCAATAATATCATACTGTTTGATAGATTGTAAGCAAAACTATGGCCGTAATTTTGGCCGGTTAGTTGGCCGGTTTGATTTAAGCAAATATCGCACTCAACGTGGCCTATTTTTAGGTTTGTTAGGATCAAGTTCTGGAGGTGGCGGAGGCGGCTCAACTTTACGCTCTCGCTTCAGTTTTTCTTGCCTAGCCTTCTCAACCTCCTGCGTCTTAGCATCATCTGTTCTACTTACTTTCAAATCCGCCGGATCAATCTTAACCACCTGACCGTCCTTTTGCTCTCCGGCACTGATCTTCTCCGCTTTTTCAATCCGAAGCTGTAATTCCTGCCTTTCAGCAATTTGCGCACTGACCAGCTTTTGTAACTCTTCGGTATCACGGGTCTTACAAGCATGCTTATCAGCCAGGTTTTCACGCTTGGTGCGCTGATACCTTCCGGTTAGGCGATCCCAAATACCGACAAGTCCACCACGCAAACGATCTGCTCTAGCGCGGGTTTCAATGGTTTGCCGTTTTTCCTGCGCCTTGAGTAACTCTTCACGCACTTTCCTCTGCCGATCTACCATTTGCTGTTTTTCAGAAGAAAGAGCCGCCAAGGCTTGATCCTGTTTCACACGTTGCGCCTCAACTACCTGATCTTTCAGGCGAGCGCGTAAATCCTTCATATGGGCTTTGGCTGCTTCGGCTGTAGGCAATGAAGCTGGCGAGCCTAGCCTTGCTTCCACCACGCGCTTACGCTCACCAACAGAGCGCGGCACCGCATTGATATCCCCTTGCAGATCAACCACGACAAAACCGCGTTTGCCATTGGCCAGGATCAGATTATTTTCCGCTAACGTTTTTTCAAACTCACGTCGGTTTTCTGTTTTCTCCCAGGCTTCAACGATGCGTTCTCTGGTGCTGATGGTATCACTTTGCCCGTCATCGGCACGTCTGGCTTCGGCCAGATTGAAGTTTTCCTTTTTGGCTTGTGCTTTGTCTTTCAGCCCAGCCGGTAACTCCCAGCCATGCTGGCGATAAAGATCAATGGAGAGTGATTGCAGTTTCAGACGGTCATGCTTGATGTCACGAGCAACACCAGTTTCAGGATCAATCCTGCTCCACACTACATGGGCATGTTGGCGACCATATTTTTCATGAAAGATGATTGCACGGGGCAAGTTTTCAAAGCCAAGCTTCTTCTCGGATTGTGCTATCGCATCCAAGAAAACTTGCCGATCAGCCGATACGTCTTTTGGTGGGTTGAATGAGAGAGAATAAAATTCCTTTTGGCAGCGTGTCCCCTTGGCCATGGCTTCGACTTCCAAAAGGCTTTCGCTAAAATCTTCACTGGCAAAGCCGCGTAGCTCGTGGATGGTCACATGATCATTATCACGGGTGTTTTCCAAGTGCTTTGCCAAGCCGCTCGCATTCGAGCGGGTATTGCCTTTTAAGATCATCTCACCACGCCTTTGGCTTATAAAGCCCCTTTTTGCCCCGGCGTTTCCTAAATGGCTTTTTGGGCTTTTTATTGCCCACGCCAAGCGCATCCATCAAGGCCGCCCGCATTTGTTCATGCCCGCGCAAGACGGTGATGATCTCTTCTGTTTCCGGCCACCCGCCTTGGCGAGCTTCATGCGCCAATATGCGCAATTCGTCGCCAAAAAGCTGAAGTCGCCCTATGAGCATTTTTAGGACTTTCAAGTCAGAACGCGAGCTTCTGGCTTTGCGCGGTGGCGGTTTATCAAGGCACATATGGCGCATGAACTGAGAAAGGTTCATGCCGCCATGTGCTGCGCGAGATTGTATCTCTTGATACTCAATCTCGCTCACACGAAAACTGATTGATTTGGTGCCGGTTTTACCGCCGCCTATGGCGTTAAAATCACCTTGCGCCAAGCCCTCTTTATTGGGGTTAATATCAGATTTCATGGGACACTTCCTTTCTTAAAAACGCTGTGTTACCGGTCACACCCACCGGTCGCTCGGGAAGTCTGAAGGGGGTAGCGAGGCCTCCTTCATACCAAAGTCATACTTTTACGTATGCTTTGGTTCGCCTTAGGGGGTCCACGGGGGATGCGGCGCTAAAGCAAGCCCCCTGGCAAGACGGGTTGTAATACAACCCACATCTTGCGGTCTGAGATAAATGGCCTTTCTACCTTTACATAATATCATAAAAAGATAAAGTATTTCCACTATGCACCGCTCTATCTCTGAGCTTAAAGCAGTCTCGATGTTCAAAATTGGAGCAAATTCTTGCCCGAAGCACATTGGTCAAACCGATCTATCCGACAAGCCTTTGAGGGAAATATGCCCGCCAAAGGTCATCCAAGCCGTGAGATGGATGCTCGTGATGTCGCTATCACCAACAGATACCCAAAAATGAGCCGCAATGCTGTGGATCAGATTAAAAACAGAACCAACTATGAAATCAACAAACGCACCCATCCAAAACAGGTGCTCCAGCCACGGCCTGGCACGCGGGGTTTTTCGCATGGTCCAATCCAAAAACTGGAGAACAAAGCGGCTATCGAAAGAACCAAACAACTCGATATGAAATTTGCCGCCGAAGAGGCGAATAAGCACAAAACCCAGGGCAAAAGCCGCTAGTTGCGATAATCTACAAAAATCGTCGCCAGCTTAGCTGGCGACTTTTCCCTTAATTGGCGGGCAGTATCTCTTCCGCCAATTCCTGTTTTAGAAACGCAACATCATCGCCGCGCACCAATACCAACCACGGCTCACCAGCTTCATCCATTATCCGGCCATAAGGCTCAAATTCTCTGCCTCTGGGCAAAGAACCCACTACCCGTGCATTTTTGGTATTTGGCACTTCGCGCAGGCGCGCATTCCCTTTTACGCGGTAATGCGCATCAATTTTTGCGATTTTAAGCCCTTCTGTGATGGTTTTACATATTTGCTGATCTTTGCCAGCCTCAGAGGCACAAAACCCCTTTAGAAAGCTTCCATGAGCGATTACAGGCCTGTTTTCAGGCCCTTTTGCCTGTGAAATTCCACTCCCAGCTAAAAACAGGGCTAAAATCGCCAATTTTACCGATAATTTCATCTAAAACCCTCCGCCTAATCAAAATCATGTCGCAAAACCATAATATCCTGCCTGACTGATCCGGCGCGTTGCACATGGGCATAGGCATGCCAACGCCCCATGGCGATTATATCCGCTGGTGTCAGAGCAGGCATGATCTCATTGCCCTTGGTTCGGTAATCGCGCTCTAAATCCTCGGCGCGCCAAGCGGCTGATTGCTGTGCGGATAATTTAGCTAGTTTCACACCCTCGCTAGCAGATGCACCGCCCTTAGGCGTAAATCTCTCATCAAGCGCATAGGTCGGATTTCTGGTTGTCCGTGCTGATTGCCGCCTTGATGGCATCACCAAAGATAATGCCGAACTTAACAACAACCGCCAAAGGCTTTTAGGTTCCGCATCGTGATCTTCAACGATTGGATCAAACACGCTCCAGCCTTCAATTAGTTTTCGTTGCTCAAGGCTCTCATTCTGGCCTTCTTCATAAACCCGATTTCGTTCAAACTTACCGGCACACCAGCAAGCATATTCAACTGTCGCTTGATCTTCTGTGCGCAGGAATATTTTTGTCCGGGCCTGTTGCAAGAAATTGCTCGAAGCGCGTTTGCCCATGGCTTGTTCCAACGCTGCCACGGTTTGAGTTGCAAACACCCCAGCCAAGCCAGTTGAGCGCGCCACATTCCAAAATGTTGCATCGCTTAGGCCAGAGGTCGGATCGACGGTTACAATTTCCTGCACTTCATCCATCATTACGATGCAGGGCTTGTCTTGTGGTTTTTCCTTACCCGCCGCCTTCATCCGCGCTTCGCGCAATCTGGCTTCGCGGTAAAGCGAGGTTTTGATCAATATGCTGACCAATCTCGCCGGCAATCCGTCCTCAATGCTGGAAAGTGCGATCAGTACGATTTTGCCGTTCAAAGCCTCACGCAAATCTGCAATGCCGTAATCCTTGCCAGAGGCAAAACGATTACGCAGATTTTTGGTACCAGAAAACCCGCCGAGTAATTGCACAACATTGGCGGTAATGCCGGTTTTGGTCTCACTGGCCATATTCGCCCATGAGCCTTGCAAATAAGACATGGCACTTACCAAAGATGGCTCAGATAAGGCTTCCAGTTTTTCTTCTAAATCTGATACGTCTTTTTTAGCTTTGATCCCTGCCTCAACTTCTTCTTCAAGCCTGACTAACTCTTTCATCAAACTGGCAATCGTATCACTCAAGAGACTTTCATTGATGACAGCATCATAAGCCCAATAGAGCGAATATGGATGCGGAGCGACATGATCTGGCGTGTACCAGGAATTAAATTCTTCGGTTTTGGAATAGGCTTGTCCGACTTCCAAAACCTGCCGCAATAAATTAGCCGCCATATCCGGCCAGAAGCTATCAGACTCACCGCCGCCCATTTGGCGCATTACCGAACGCATAACGGCAGCAATCTGGGTCGGGGTTAGCAAGGCGGTAACATCAAAGCCCAATTGATCCTTGCCGGTGCCAATCACCACTACATCGCCCAAGCGATTTGCATCCTTGGTAATATCGCGGGCATCCTCCCAAAGCACGCCTTTGGCATCAATGACGAACATGCCGGTATTCCGATCCGCCGTAAATTGCCGCATAAGCGGTTTTAGGATTGCGGTAGTTTTACCCTCACCGGTGCCGCCCATCACCATGACGTGCTGAAATAGCGAGTCCTGATCGAGCATAATATCCTGCTCTTTGCTAGGCGCACATAGATCACCACGTAGCCGGAGCGTTCCGGTAGCCTTACCCAATTTGAATAATTTCGCATCTTTGAGATAATTTGTAGCCAGATCAATTTGCCGCCCGTAACCAGCATTAATCAATGCACGGGTTTCGACGCGGTAAGGCCAGCGAACATCGGCATCTTTGGAGATATTGGCGTAAGGCGCCGCCTTCTTACGGCGCATCGTCTCCAAAACCACCATCGATACCAGCAAACTTGCACCAATGGCGGTAACAAAAGATGCAGCCAGATATTTTGCGGAGCTAAGCAGGGTTATCCCAAACACCTTGGCAAAACCAATCAGAAACTGACCAAATAATGCCCACCGGGTTTGTAAAATAGGATCTTCACCCGGCCATTGCTCCAACACCGGCAAATCGGCATTGAACAAACTTCCAAAAGGCGTGGCTAATGCGTCCAGCACTTGAATGGTCAGAAAGATAAAGGTCGATACAGCCAAAACCATAAACAGCAACACGCCCATTTGGGCGACGCGGGCAATGATCTCCTTTGTAACATGGCGATCTGCCAGCCAGGTAATGCTCACCCCATTTGGCAAACGACCATCTTCCCAAAGCGGACGGTTAATATCGCTCGGCACTTTGCAATAGAGTTGGGGATATTTGTCTTTAGGCCAAATCTGCAAAGAGGCTTCTTTACGCTTGCCAGCGACCAGTAACTTATCCAAAGGGTGGCGGACGAAGCGGCCAAAGAATTCGATCAAAAAACCAAATAAGCCACTTGCCTGTTTGGAACGCGGAAACAGTTTCAACAACTTCTTTGCTGGCCACCAAAATATGGCTGCCTGCAATGACCAAACGCTCAATGTGAAAGCCACCGGCAACATTAAAACGCTGACCATAAAACTGCGGAACTTTTGTGAAATAAACAGGCCAAAAACAACAGCAAATATAACAAGCCCGTATAAAATTTGTGCGAGATCACCTAACATAGCTCAGCCCTCCTTTTGTTTTTTTGAGGGTTTGAGTAAAGCCTTGGGGATCAGTTTTTCAAAAGTAACAGGATAGCGGGCCGGATTAAGACGGTCAGTCCCTTCGACGCTGAGTAAGCCTTTGCCATTGATACGCCCTGACAGACTATAGGCTTGCCATTTCCCATCTTTGCCCTTCCTGAACAGCCCAATCCAAAGTCGCTCTTCTGCTGGAACTCGAACATTGTAACGGCGCTGTCTTTGCTCATCGGTAACGCGAGCGGCAATGAGCTTAAGCTTGCCCACACCCAAAAGTTGAATTTTACCAACATCGCTGTCAAATTGCCAGAATTCTGCTTTTGACAATTCAGTAATAGGCAAGGTATCGGGCAATTTGCCGTTCTCGTTCAATGAACTCAAAATCGCCTCGGCAATTACTGGCAACTCATAGGCAGGTGCCATTTTGGCTTTAGCTGTGTCATCAAGCTTGGGAAGTTTTATTGAGGCAAAAACCCGATCAATGGATTTTCGACGCGTATCGATTTGTTGCTCGTTTTTGTTAAGCGAAATCGAAGCAGGGTCAAAGCGGCCATATTCTCCGAATAATGCGCCACCAAACAAAAAGATGAGCAAGCCGAAGCCTAAAATAAATGGTCGTGCCGCTCGCATTTTTGCGGCGTTCACATGCCCATCAGTAACCAGTTCTTCCCACTGCATATAAATTCCCCTCAAGCCATAATTATACTTTACAGCGCGACGCTAGGGCGAGAGTGAAAAAGAGACAATGCAACCTAAGATCAATTTCTTGTGAGATGAGGTAATTCAAGAAAATGGAGGCACATATTGCGCCTCCATTTTCTTCTTTTAAGCCTTTTTAGGACTTTCTGCGCTCTCCTCTTGAGGCTGGCGCAAAACCACACGGCCATTTATGGGAAGGACTTCAAGTTGAAGCGAAAAGCCCTTGCCGTCCTGATGTGGCCAGCACGCCCCTATTTTTTGCCAGAAAGTTTTATCGTCACTGCCCGTGACGTTCCAAGCGATATAAGTCGGAGCCTTAGTTATGTTTGTCGTATTTTG
>JAJDAW010000077.1 GCA_029261635.1 Nitrospinaceae bacterium | reverse complement strand
CAGGCTGATCAAGCTGATCGATCAAATTAGGGCAGGCAATGCCCGTATAATTTACCAGCACCCCATATGAATTTATTCTTGCTGCTTTCTTTGATGCATCTTTTTCTGACGAGGAATAATATAGAATTTTGGGGATCGCAGCTCCTACGGTTGAATCGGAATCTAACAGTTCTGCGAGCTGGCGGAGGCAATCCGGCTGTAACGCCAAATCATTGTTCAGAAAAATAAAATAATCTCCCTCAGCATTCTCAAATCCCTTGTTCACTGCGGGTCCGAATCCCAGATTCGTTTCGTTCTCAATTAACCTAACCGCTGGGAACTCTTTTTTGACCATAGCCTGGGAACCATCTTCAGATCCGTTGTCGACCACCAGAACTTCAACATCTTGGTAATCCTGATCCAATAAAGACCGAAGACACCCGGAGAGAACATCTCTTCCATTCCAATTAACAACAATAGCGGAAATTTTTTTCATTTATTGTTTGTCTTAAGAAAATTTTAGAGGGTGGAAGGTTGCTGCAGTACTTAATTTTTTAAATTAGGATTTGGCTTTTTCTATCTGGTCTAGCAAAAATTTCGTAGAAAATTCGGCAAAATGCCGATGCCCTGTTTCATTAAAATGGCCATCATTGGGAATAAAATTTTTCGACAAGAATTCATCATCGATTTTCATAAACAGATCAAAGGCATTAAAATGAGTAATATCCTGCGATTCCAAAAAGACATCAAACTGTTTAACCGGCAAAACAGGAAAATTGCGGTACTGATGAAGCCCGCCAAAATGAATAACTGCAAGCTTTCCTCCATTTACCTCAACTTCCTGTTTTAGCTTCACAAATAGTTTTCGCGTCAACTCCCAACCCTCTGAGTCAAAGAAAAATAAATCATCAAAAATGGATGCTGTATCTTTGAGATACTTTGGAGGAGCTTTTTTATCTGGCACCGCATTGGCGGGTGTGTTTTTCTCAGGAGAAGGTACCTTCTTCATATAGTCAGGCAAAAACATCCTTTTAAAATAATGTTCCAGATGGTTATATTTGGTGCGTGTAAACTGATACAAACCGCTATTGTTCCAGAGCCACTTATTGAAGTTTTTACGTTTCGCCTGTAAAACTTTTAACCATCCCACCTCATACTCATCTAAAAGCGGGCTCATGTCTCCGCTTTTGAATTTATCTATATTATTTCCAACATCATTACACCAACAAAAAGCCACTACGGTCAAATCTGGCTTATACTTTCGGGCTTTAATATGAAACATTTGCGACTGTTGCCAGGTGCCTGTCCCGCCAACACCAAAGTTGATCACTTCAACTCCCGCCGGGATATTACTGGATAAACTCTTTTCCCAAACGCCCGCAAATTTTTTATCCGGTGCCGCCGCTTCTGCTGACGTGAATGAATCGCCCAACAAAGCAATACGAAATTTCCCAGGAATACGCTTTACAGGATATGCTTTGCCCAACAAGCCGTCAGCATTAACCTCAACATGCATCTTCACTTTATTCTCTGTGAGAAAACCCTTTGTTCCAGGGCAATAGGATCGGCCCATAACCGGATCGTAACAAAGAACGCGGTTAGGCTCGAATTCCCAAAAAGTCCTCACGCCCAACTCCATTATTCCAAGAAACAGTAAAATAGGTATCGTGGTAAAAATGAAGATCCGTTTTTTAGAAATTTTTCGTGTCATTTTCGATCATCAAGTGACTTTTCAAAACACTTAACCAGCTTTTCGCAATTTGAATCCCAGGAAAATTGTTTAATCTTTTGATATCCCTTTTCCGCTAATTGAAGTCTTAATGGCTCATCCGTTAGTACGCGAATCAGGTTTTTTGCGAGAGCTTCGGGGTTCTTAATCGGTGAAACCAATGCGGTTTCATCATTCAAAGCATAATCACGACTACCTCCTGTATCCGTAGTCACAAGTGCGGTTCCACACATCATCGCTTCCATAGCTGGCATCCCAAGACCTTCGTACCAACTTGAACACAAAAAGGTACCGCAGGAGGAATAAATTTTACGAAGAGTCTCCCCAGTAGGACGAAAATGGTATTCAAATTTAAAGCCAGCTTCCTCATATAATGGGGTTGGGTCTTCTAGCTTTTCTCCAAAAACAACAAGTTCAATCTTACAGTTTTCTGAGCGAACCTTTTTTACCGCCGCTATCGCATCCTTATAGCCTTTCCAATCATAATCATGGTGAAGCATGCACACCCGCGAAACCACATCTTCTTTCTTATCCTCTTTATAAAAAGAATTCTGATTTACAGGAGTCACAAGAACCTCTGCCTCCTGCTGATATTGTTCCTTTAGAATATCTTTCAGCCAGGTTGAAATCACCATTTTCCTGAAAGGCATATGATATGTTTTCTGCGCCTTACCTTTTTCCCGAGTCCAAAGGCTCTCGTGATGCTGAACAAAATAAAACTTTTCACCTTTGCTTTCAGGCAATGAAGCCGAAAAGTCGGCAGTTTGCCAAGCAGTTGCCAGCAAAATATCAGAATCGGGAATCAGGCTTTTATGATTCACAGAAAGAAGTTCAATAGGGACTTTATTATCTACCCAATCAATTGTTTCTGGAGCCAAAACCGTAACCTTTTTGTTAATAATTCTAGGCCAGTGGTCAATTCGATACCACCTTGCGGGCTTGGCAACAACAAACAAACGCACCAAGTGCCCCATTTTTTTTAATCGATTAATATATTCGAATAAAGCACGGTTGCCACCGCTTATTCTTTTATACTGGCTGAGGATAAATGTAATTTTCATCAAATAGGTCTATCAGGTAGGGCTGAACTTTTAAAAAGGCTTGCTTTGAGTTTCATTTGCGAGAATAAAGATCGAATTATTCCAATATCTTTTCATAATAAGTATCTGGGTCTTCCGGGTCAAACGTTTCACTTGAATATACCAACAATACCATATCTCCCTCACCAATATTCTTGATAGCGTGAATGGCGCCCGGCTCGATTTTAATAGTTTTCAAATCGTTAACCCCCATCATCACTTCACGAGTTTCACCCGTTTCCCGGTCTTTCAACAATAAAAGTCCGGTACCCGTCGGCACACAAAACCATTCGATCTTGCGAGTATGATAATGGTTCCCTCGAACCTTTCCGGGGTAGGCAACGGAGACATGAAGCTGGCCAAACTCCTTACAACCTTCTGGCAGCTCCCCTCCTAGAACTTCTATCAACCAACCTCTTTCATCGGATTTTTTTTCAAGATCCTGGATTTCTATATTCTTCATTTTATTTTTCTAAAATATTTTATGGATTTTTCAATGCCTTGCAAAAGGGATGTCTTAGGCTTCCAGCCATAGTCCCGTTTAAACCTATTTGCATCACAACAATAAGATACTTTGTCTTCGACTCCAGGCTTAAACTCCACCGTCGCACTCTTCTCGAATCCTTTTATGGTATTTACAATTTTTACCAAAGAGGTCATCTGCCCCGAACTTATATTGTAAGCTTTTCCCGCCAGAGGCTTTTCATTAAATCCCGCCAACACGAAAGCTCGCACAACATCGTCAATATATATAAAATCGCGGTTCTGTTTCCCCTGCCCGTTTATTTTCAACGGCAGCTTTTTTTTCGCGCGTTGACATAAAGTCGCCACAACAGAATTATACTCAGGACGACATCCAGGTCCATACACATTTGCCAGCCTTAAAATGGTAAACGGAAGTCCTGATATGCGAATCAAATCTTCTGCCGATTTTTTACTGACCCCATAAATCGATTCGGGCTGCAATGCACTTGCTTCAGAAATTTTTGCCACACGATTTTTCAAGCGATATACCTGTGCGGAAGAAGCAAACAATAACCGCGCAGAAGGTTCTCCATATTTTTTTATCGCCTCCAGCAAACGCAAAGTTCCAGTAACGTTTCCCGTCAAGATTTCCTCATCCGTTCCTCGGTTCACTCCACCCAGATGAAAAAATAACTCAACCCCAGAAACAAAAGATTTTAAGTGCGCTAATGATGGAAGCGACTTACCACGAGATAGGGCAACCACCTCGCCATAATTCTTTAACGCGCTGGTAAGGTGTGAGCCAATAAATCCTGAAGCCCCTGTCACTCCGATCCGCATTGATTATGATTTGACCAACAGGTCTTGGAGGGTTTATAAATTTCAAAAATGGGAAAGGGCATAAAAAACCTTACCAACCTTGTAAATCCAGCCCAGTATAACCCTTATTAATATGCAAAACCAGACAGAAGCCCGATTGAATTTCAGCGGTCTCTCTGCTAGCCTCTAGAAAGATAATTATCGCTATTCGTCCCTTTAATCTTGACGGCAATTTCTGGAAGAACCTTGAGACCCTCATGCTCTATCGTCTGACTTTATTCCTGCTCTCACTGGTGCTGATTGCTAGCTCGGCTCATGGACAAACCAAAAATCCATCATCGCCAAAATTCCAAGAAGCCCTGCCTGGCTACACCTACCAATTCCCGCGCGACGATTTTTCTCACGATGCCTTTCGCATAGAATGGTGGTATTACACTGGAAACTTACAAAGTGAAAATGGACGGCATTTCGGTTACCAGCTCACCTTTTTCCGGGTGGGACTCGAAGGAGATAAGCCTATCGAAAATCCTTCAAAATGGAAAGTAGATCAAATCTATTTTGCTCACATGACGGTTTCAGATATTCACAATAAAAAGTTCCATTTCTTCGAACGAATCAATAGAAAAGGAATCAATAATGCCGGAGCTGAATCCGACCGCTTTAAGATATGGAATTCGGATTGGAGTTTGACTGCTGACGGCAACACGCAAAAAATAAAAGCTCAGGAAAACGAGACAGGAATTGAACTCAACCTAACACCCCTAAAAAAGCGAGTTTTTCACGGGAAAAACGGCATTAGCATCAAAGGAAGCGACAAAGGAAATGCCTCGCATTATTTCTCCTTCACCCGAATGAAAACAGAAGGCTCCGTTTTTATTAAAGGAGAAAAGTTCAAAGTAACAGGCAGTAGCTGGATGGACCGTGAGTTTTCCAGCAATCCTCTAAACCCCAAGCTTGTAGGGTGGGACTGGTTTTCACTCAAGCTCGATAACCAAACCGAAATCATGCTCTACCAGTTGCGGCAAAAAGATGGCGGGATCGATCCCCATTCCAGCGGGACATTTATTTCAGCAGATGAAAGCTCTAGAAAAATTTCAAAATTTTCCATCTCCTCAAAAAGTTCCTGGACCAGCGAACAAACCGGAGCCATCTATCCAGCGACTTGGGAAATCAACCTGCCAGAATCCGACACTCACTTACTAGTCACACCCGATTTTGCAGATCAAGAACTTTATCATCTGAGATCAATCTCAGGTTCCTATTGGGAAGGCAGTGTCTCAATTAAAGGAACCAAAAATGGAAAACCCGTAACCGGAAAAGGTTATGTAGAGCTAGTAGGTTACGAAAAAGCACTCAAACAAGATTTACCCGACTAACGACTAGCCGTCGGGCAAATCATGGCAATGAAAAATAACAAATGAATAAACAACAAAAACAAAAGATGGGACAAGATTTAGTTGATTTTATGTTGGATGACTTATCGCTAGATGAAATAGCAGAAGCATTCGAGATGAAAGTTGATACAAACTTCTACTCTTACGAAGAAGATAAGGAAAATCTTGTTAAAGATTGGAAGATAAAGTTTCCAAAGTGGGATATATGGATTAGACGGGCATATAAAAAAATATGGAGTGGAGATATAAACTATGAGGAGTTAAGATTTAGTGGCGACGGTGAGGACTTCAACGAATGGTTAAAGATAAAATGGTATGAAGCATATAGAAACCTTGATTGGGACGATTAAAAAAATGATGTTAAATTTAGAATTTATTAAGAAAGCCTGAGATGAAAGACAAGTTCTCCAAGGATCAAGTTGTTTACTCTACCGAACACGGTAGAATCTGTCCCGGCTGTGATAATCCCGTTAACCAATGCAACTGTCGCAAACAGACATCACCAATCGGTGATGGTAACGTACGAGTCTCCCGTGAGACCAAGGGCAGAAAAGGTAAAGCTGTCACGTTGATTAAAGGACTCGCTATGGATGCTGATACCCTGGCATCTATGGGCAAGAAGCTCAAAGTAATGTGCGGTTCCGGCGGTACGGTCAAACAAGGTGTCATCGAGATCCAAGGCGACCATATTGAACGTATACTTGACTATTTGCAGAAGCAAGGCATGAAGGCCAAACGGGCTGGTGGTTGAAGGTCTACCCCATTAGGGCCAGCAGGAGCAAAAGATTAAGGCTCCTCACTAAGGTTTGGTCTAACAGAGACATGTCCGCTTCCCTCTATAAACCAGAAACTCGTCTGCTTTGGGAAATGATCTTGGAGAGCACGGATCCTCTACTCACTAGAGGGGAGTTATTGGCGAAAAATCTTCCAGGCCAGTAAGCCGATCCAATAAAAATTCATTAGGGTTATTGACAGGATTAAAAATAGTTCAACTTGTCCCAGCAAGGAAAAAATTGCCAACATTACATTATTGGTGCAAAGACATAGGGGGCTAATCGCTGCCAGAAAGAACCGGTCGCCAAACCACTTCTCTAATGCTTCATCTGTTTCAGGGACATGCGCAAGTTTACGGCTTATAAAATCCAGCTTCTCGACGAGCCGGTCTTGCCAACCGTAGACCCAGACAAAAAGTGTTTGCAACCTTAAATCCCATTTAAGCGATTCATTGTCTTCTGCGGCCGACTGGTCTTCTTCGGTGATACTTTCATCGACTCTGTTCTTTTCATAAGAACCGACGCGTGATGTATAACTCACCAAGTAAAAAACAAAAAACGTACTCTGCATGAAACAAACCAGCAACCCAAATAACCCTAAAAACCAGAACTTCGCATCGCCCGTTGTTTGCACAAGATAAAAAGATATCGCGATATAAACCAGAACCGTGACAAGAAAGTCGGCAAGCGAGTCCAGAAATCTGCCGAACCGGGAGGAGGTTCCACGAACGCGGGCCAGATTTCCATCCACATTATCCAGAAATACTTTCCCGTAAAGAAAGACAGCACCCCACATCAATGCATCCGGTCTGCCAGAAATGTAAAACCCCGCCGACAATAAACCAAAAACAAGCGATAAAAACGTAATCTGGTTTGGTGTTATCGAGGTTGGATAAAGCATCCGAACCACCCAGCGGTTCTGAAAATACCAGAGTCCGTTCACATCAAAAAACCGGGCTTCCGGTGGAAGCTTATTCATTTTTTCTTTATCGAAGGGCATAAAGATATTTAACCACAGATTGGCACAGATGAACGCAGAGAAAAAAATAATATCTAGAAGCTCAGCGGCCTCTTATAGCGTTACGAGAATAGACCTATCACCAGCGGCGATTCGGCCTCTTCCGAGGCAGGAAAAATTAGAAATGACATTTAAAGCCGAGAAAAAACATTGATCGTTTGAAACAGGTATTGCAATTTGCCACCGGCGGCTCGCCGGTTAGCAGATGCCGCAGACGTGGCAGGTGGCGGTATCGCAGACAGGGGTGCGCCCGGCGTTCAGGCCGCGCTGATAATCATCCCATAAAAACCCATTGCGATAACCATGGTCGACAATATCCCAGGGAAGGTAATCTTCTTTTCCGTATTGTCGATATACGAACGAGTCGACTGAATGTTTGTTCAACGCACTTTTTGCATCGTGACCATTGCTGAGATAAGTTTTGAAAAAATCATGCACACTACGATCTCCGCGCGAAAGATAAGTCTGCAAATAAGCTTCATTGGGAGAACCAAAGCTCATTTTCAAATGGGGGAGTTTCCCCAATGCTTTTCGTACTCGGGCATATTTTTTCTTTAAGCTTCTTACCTCTTCCATCGGATGCCATTGAAACGGTGTTCCCGGTTTCGGAACCAATGGACTCAAACTGATCGTGATCCGACCAATGCGTCCGTGTTTTCGGCATTCATCAACATAAACATCCTGAACCCGTTCAACTAGGCGAATGAATTGGTCGATATCGTCATCGGTTTCGTGGGGCAAACCAATAATGGAATAAATTTTTAAATGCAAAATTCCTTTACGAGTCAGAAACCCACACTTTTCTACAATAAAATCATCAGTCGCCGCTTTATTGATCACATCGCGCATCCTTTCAGAGGGACCGTCTACAGCAACCGTCAAAGTCTTTTGTCCGCTCTTGAGGATGAGGTCAACAAGTTCATCGGTAAGCGTTTCCATTCGCAACGATGAAAACGAAAGTGTCTTGCCTTCATCCGTAATGCGTTTCGCTAAAGCGGGAAGTTGTGGGTGATCCGTCACCGAGGGACCGACCAAACCCACCGTTTTTGCCATTTCACCTTGTCCGTCAAGAAGCCGCGTCATTGAATCATAGGTTTTATCCAAGTCGGGGAGGCGAGGTGGACGGTAGATGAAACCTGCCGTGCAAAAGCGGCAAGCCCATATGCAACCGCGAGTGACTTCCATCAATGCCATATCCTTAAACGTTGAGTCTTCCCCATGCACCACCGAATGTGTGCAAAGAGACGCCTCGTCTGTCACCCAATGACGCATCACGCGCTGAGAAGCACCAAAAGATGTGGAAACACCTACCTGCCGGTCGGACTCCATTTTCGGATTATAAAATTCAGGCACATAAATACCGGGGAGACTTGCAGCCCGTTCTAAAAATTTGTCTTTTTCCTCTTCGGGGGTTGCAAGAAGCGTATCAAAAAAAGTATTGGCCATGCCTTCACCTTCACCGATGAACAGCACATCCATACAGTCAGCTAAAGGTTCCGGATTAATGAAAATTGCAGATCCCCCTGCAACAATCATTGGATAGGAGGCATCGCGTTTCTCCCGGTCTAACGGGATATCGAAGTATTTCATCGCAATGACAGTGTTCAGATAATCCGGCTCGAAGGAAATCGAAAACGCAATCATATCGAAATCGGCAGGGAGTCGGTTCATGTCCATAGATCGCAAATCCATCTCACTCAGCGTTTCCATTTCAGGCTTCCAATCGGTTGGCAATGCATAGCGGTCGCACTCCACACCTTCGATCGAATTTAATAAGGAATAAACCTGCTGAAATCCTAGGTTGGCAAGAGCTACTTCGCGAGTATTCGGGTAAACTAAGAGCACTCGAATGGCTTCATTCGATACTGATCTATCTAAAATGGTATGATCCGTTGGACAAGAAACTGACATTAATTCTCGAAATATATTGGGTTTAAAAACAGAGCCTCTATCATACTTCAAATAGAACTGATTTAAAAAGGATTCCGGCATCCATGACTGAAATGTCACCTGAGAATAGAATGCAGGCCTATCTGCAAAAAATTGCCGCTGGCCCCAAATTGAGCAAAGACCTTACCGAAGAAGAAGCAGAAGATGCCTTGTCTCTGATTTTGGATAGCGAAGTATCCGAAGTACGGAAAGGAGTCTTCCTCATCGCTGCCCGCATGAAAGTCGAAACTGTACCAGAAAATATCGGTTACTGGCGGGCGTTGCAAAATAGAATGACTCCAATAAAAGTTGCTCTTGGTAACCTCCTGCAAATCGCTGATCCGTTTGATGGGTTTCAACGCATCCCCTATTTCGGGTTTTATGCCATCCCCGTTATTGCCGAATTGGGGCTACCCACTTACGGTCATTCCGCATTGCCTCTGCCACCCAAATTCGGTATCACGTTCGAAGATTTATTAGTCAATCATTACCAGTTTCCAAAATCTGGAAATGGCCGTATTAAACAAATCGAAAAATTTAAATTTGGCTATCTCAGCACCGCCGACACTCATCCACCATTGGAAGGTCTGAGATCGATCCGAACAGAAATTGTCAAACGTCCCATGCTGGCAACACTGGAAAAAATTCTCATGCCGCTACAAGCTGAAAGCAAAAACTTTCTTGCGACTACTTATTTCCACCGCGGCTACGAAGTGTCCTTAACCGAAATCGGTAAGCGCAGCTCGTTCGATCGGGTCATTGTTGGTAACGGAATGGAGGGCACCACTCTGTTCGGAGCGCATAAAGAAGCAAAAGTTTTCATTCAGAATGGAAATAGCGAAACTCAAACTCGATCGCTGAAATTTTCAGAAATGTATCAGGAAGAAACTGCCAAACAAGTTATCGAGTCTCATGAAGCACTCAAAGAAATAGAGTCTAAACGCGAAACGATTGCTGAGATGGGAGAGGACGCATTAAAAAACGGGAAAGGGCCAGCAGCTATGCAAATTGCCAGTCAAGCCGCGAGCCTGAGTAACCTGTCAGACATTTTCAAAACCCCGCAAGAAGGTTTTGATGCTGCCTTGAAAGTTTTGCAATCTGGAACTTGCTACGAAAAACTGATGCAATGGATAAAACCTTAACTATTCCTTCTTCAGCATCGGTTGCAGATGTTGCCAAACTAAATCGGCTATGATTTTATAACCGGAACCCGTGGGGTGCAGTCCATCAGGCCGCGTATATTCCCTGACACCTGCAACGCCTTCCAGCAAAAACGGAAGATAGGCCAGGTCATACTTCTTAGCCAGCTCTGGATACACCGACTCAAATTTTAAAATATAATCCTCGCCATAGTTGGGCAAGGCTTTCATACCCGCCAATAAAACACGGGCACCGTGTTCCTGGGAAATACGAATCATGGTTTCAAGGTTTGAACGCATTTCATCTGTCGACAACCCTCTCAATCCATCGTTGGCTCCCAACGCAAGAATGACGATCTGCGGTTTATGTTTCATCAACCAGTTAATACGGCGCAAACCTCCCGCAGTGGTGTCCCCACTCACACCTGCATTGACCACTTTATAGGCCAACCCCGCGTGATCGATTTTCACCTGCAGACGTGAAGGAAAATTCTCTTCCGTGTCTACACCGAACCCGGCAGTCAAGCTATCCCCTAAAGCAAGAACCACAATTTTCTCCTGTTTTGTGTCAGCTGCAAATACTGGGGATTCCCCTATAATCATTAGCAGCCCTACCAAAGCATAGGCAGTAATTCGGTTTAATAAAATATTTCGCATAATTTTGTAATACAATGAACCTTAATCATTAACCTCAAATTTTACCAAGCTTTGATAAAAATATCTGGATTGATAAAAACCCTGCACGGCGGTGGTCACAAAGTAGAGATTCTGAAATCCATTGACCTTACCATTCCGACAGGGGAGTTCATCGCCATCACCGGTCATTCGGGTAGCGGCAAAACCACCCTGCTTAGCCTTATTGCCGGACTCGACACCCCAACGGACGGAACCATCACTATAGACGGGCAGGATATCACGAAACTCGATGAAGACGAACTGGCCTTGCTGCGTGGAAAACGCTTCGGCTTCATCTTCCAAAATTTTCACCTCATCCCAACCCTGACTGCATTGGAAAATGTCGTACTTTCCGCAGAGCTCAACGGTACACCCGGTGCGACCAAAAAATCTGAAGACCTCTTGGGCACGGTAGGGTTGCGAGACCGAAAACATCATTATCCTGCACAGTTATCTGGCGGCGAACAACAGCGTCTTTCTCTGGCACGCGCATTCGTCAATGATCCCGAGATCATTCTTGCTGATGAACCCACCGGCAACCTCGATTCAAAAAACAGTGACCGCATTATCGAATTATTAAAAGAACTGCATCGAGTGAAGGGAGCTACCATCGTCCTCGTAACCCATGAATCTCAGGTCGCCGACCAAAGCCAGCGCATTTTGACATTAGAAGATGGGAAAATCATCGCCGACCGAAAAATAACTTAACCATGAATCAACTCAATTTCACCCAACTGGTCTCGCTCATGTTGGCCGAATCGCGCGGTGCGTGGAAGCGAATGTTCTTCTTTATTCTTTGCATTGCTGTCGGCGTGGGCGCGGTGATGACCGTTAAAAGTTTTTCCAACATGGTGCAAGAAACCATCCAAGGGCAATCCAAAGGACTCCTAGCAGCAGATATCGTCATCAAAGGCAGTTGGGAACAAGGCGAAAATGATATCACCTACCAAAAAAAAATCTTACCCTTAGGAACCCAGTTTTTATTTCTAAAAGAACTGCACGGCATGGCGCAATTTAAAAATCCAGATTCGCCAGAAAAGTCCGGCTCCCTGATAACGGAACTGAAATCTATTCCTTTGGTCGGCGCACAATACCCTTTCTATGGAGAATTTAAGAGCGACCCCAACCAGCCCTTACAAGAGTTGCTATCGGGTAATGGTGCGGTGGTCGAACCTTCTTTCCTTATAAAAACAGGATTGAATCTTAACGATGAATTTTCCCTGGGAAAAACAAAATTAAAAATCACTGGCATTGTTTTGTCTGAGCCCGATCGCATCTCTCGCGCTTTTAGTATCGGGCCCCGGCTATTCATTTCCCGAGCTTCTTTGGATAAGGCCGATTTGATCCAACCCGGCAGTCGGATCAAACACCGCACTTTAATAAAACTCCCGAACACCATCGAATTAGAAAAAGCATTAGCACTTCTGGAACAAGGCTTGCCAGATGAAACCATCTCCATCAGAACTTATAAAGATGTGCAATCTTCGCTTTCCAGCTCCATTGATCGAATGGGACAATACCTCGGCGCGTTAGGCGTCATCGCTCTCCTTATGGGCGGCATCGGGGTCGCTATGATCGTTCGCACTTTCATGGCACAAAAACTCGACACTCTGGCAATCATGAACTGCCTCGGTGCATCTTCTCGCACCCTGTTCAAGGTTTATTTACTACAGTCTCTTTTGATGGGGCTAGCTGGCAGTTTACTTGGAGTCGCTCTCGGTTTTTTCCTGACCTATCTGTTGCCCGCCAAAATGGAAGGACTGATCAATTATCAACTTGAACCCATTTTTTACTGGGTACCCTCTATACAGTCTTTGCTGCTTGGCGTTGCAACCACACTCCTATTCTGCCTATGGCCTTTGCTACGCGCTGTGCGTACGCGCCCCCTGCGACTATTTCGACGCAACTTTGAAGAAGAAGAACTCACCTCGGGTAGTCGCAAAGACCGCTGGCTAGCTGGGCTAACCGTGAGCATTGGCCTTGCAGCCATGATCTGCTGGCAAGCTGGGTCTTTAAAACGCGGGCTGGTGTTCCTCGCCGCGCTGGGAATTTCAATTGCCGTGTTTATGCTGGCTTCGGTGTTGCTTTTAAAATTACTCAAGACGTTGCCGCAGTCGGGTTCCCTTGCAAGAAAATATGGAATATCCAACCTCAAACGTCCAAATAATCAGGCCGTATCGATCATCACCTGTCTGGGAATGGGCATCATGCTGATCCTCACCGTGAGACTGGTGCAAATGGATACGCTGGCCATGTTGAATAAAAATACGGAAATGAAACCGCCTAATTATTTTTTCATCGATATCCAGAAAGACCAAAAAGAAACGTTCAGCAAAGTACTCGATCAAATTGCGCCAGAAGCTGAACGCAGTTTGACTCCGCTGGTGCGATCGCGGTTATACAGCATAGATGATCAATTGATCGCTAACTGGAAATACAAAGACAAACAAAGGGAGGAATGGTTCATCAACCGTGAATTTGCTATGACTTATATGGCAGGATCACCCCCAAAGGATAATAAAATTATAGAAGGCCAATGGTGGGATGAAGAGCGAGCAAAAAATGCTGAAGTCTCCCTCGAACAAGATGCAGCAAAAAGATTAAATGCAAAAATCGGATCGCAGTTGACTATAGAAATTCAAGGCATCCCTGTCTCCGCAAAAGTCACTAGCATTCGCAGCGTAAACTGGCGGAATATGCGAACCAATTTTTATATGATTTTTTCGCCTGGCGCACTCGCTGATGCACCCCTCACCTACGTTGCCACCGTTCACGTTCCCGATGAAAAAGAATTGCAGCTTCAGCACGCCGTAGTTAAAGCATTGCCAAATATCACCGCGCTCAGCACACGCGACATCGTCAATACCATTGAATCAACCGTATCGAAACTTAAAACCTTGGTCGACTTTATGTCTGGATTCGCCATCGCGGCAGGGCTGTTCATCCTCTCCGGATCAATCGCCTCGACCAAGTATCGACGCTTGCGTGAATCCGCAGTATTAAAAATACTCGGCGCAAAAAGAAAGATGGTGGCTTCTATTCTCGGGTTCGAATACGCAGCCCTGGGAACTATTGCTGCATTGGTGGGTATTTTACTAGCACAGGGATTCTCCTGGGCGATTATGAAATACATGATTAAGTCTGCCTGGCATTGGCAACCGGAGATTCTCGCTTGGGCATTTTGTTTTGGTGTATTGCTCACCGTTATAACGGGAATTTTGAGCAGTCTTGATGTCATAAATGATAAACCGCTTAAAACTATCCGAGAAACTGCGTCATGAATAAGGCTATGATAAAAACAACGAACACACGACGGTTCTTTATTTTTATCATAGCCTTGCTCATCATTTCTCTACCACCCAAGACGACTTGGGCAGAGCGGGAACCTTATGTAGCGCCCCCCTATGTACCACCCCCGCAAATTCCTTCCCGACTTGATCTAGTAGACAACGGTGACGGGACTATTACGGAAACCAAGTCGAAACTCATGTGGACGAAAAAGGACAGCTTCGCCGATCTCGAGAAGTGTTTGAACTGGCACGAATCAAAAAGCTATGTGAAAAACCTGATGACAGGTGGGCATACCGATTGGCGAATGCCGCTGGTTCGCGAGTATGGAGAAATTTACGATAACACCGAGTCCAATGTCATAGCTATGGACCACGACCCAGAACATCCTTTGGCTTTATCAGATTTGTTTGCAGACAGAGCGGCCTATTGGTACTGGTCATCAGAGCATGGAGTGTGTTGCGCTCGGACAGCTTACTTTGTCACCGGCATGGCCTTTGTTCGCACTTTGGACAAATGCACGAATGGGGGGGTGCGTGCAGTAAGAAATCTGCAATAAGTTTGAAGCATCAACGTAAACCATCCATTTCAATTCTTTTTTCAGCTGTTTCGGATAAGGTTTTTCGAATTTCCGGGTTGTCATCTAAAAACAAATTAAAATCAGAATCACTCAGAACAAGTAGGTCGCAGAACGCCAAAGCTTTTACCGAAAAGGTTCTAGGATATTTTTTGATCAGTGCAATTTCACCAAAAAAATCTCCACTCCCTAAACGAATCGGTGCGGGTAGCATCTCCACCTCCACGCAACCAGAAGAAATAAAATACATTGCATGGCCAATCGCTCCCTTTTTCACAATTGTTTCTCCGGGAACAGCCAGCATGGGTTTAAGAAGCCGGGATATATGATTTAATCGATCAGCGGGAATATTTGAAAACAGAGAAACACCTCGAACCAGTTTTTCTGGTTCCTGATTAAGATCTAGAGTGGGACGCAGTTTATTTTTTTGAATCCGATCCTGCAAATCCTCCTCCAGATTTTTAAAAACCTCCCCACTAATAATTTTCTCCTCGCGCAACTGTTCATAATCCGCTTCCTGAAGCCTCGATGCTAAATTATTTAAATAACGCTTTTGCAACGTTTGGAAATAATCCGGATACTGCAGTTGTAGCATATGCAAAGCTTGCTCTACTTTTTTCAGCCTGTGTTCAATTAAAGCCCTTAAATTTTCTCCGGCTTTTTTTCCAATCAAGGATTCCATTTTAGGAAGGGAGGGCAATAAATTTCCCTTTATCACAGCTTGGCTTGAAAGAAGAATTTCGAAGCGATCCGCAAGGTGCATTGAAAGCATCTTGCCATATCCAAACCTGCGGTGAAGGGCAAGCGCCAAATGAAATCGCCAATTGAAATCCAAATTTTTTATGGAAGACTTCTTATAACCGGCATTCCCGGTTTGCAAACCGTCCAACATATCTTCCACCTGCGCTAAAAGACGACGGATAATATAGGTCGATATAAAACCTTCCTCAAATTGTTTAAGGTAAGCTGTTCTTTCAAGAGCGCACAAATCAAAAAGGCCTACGCGAATCCAATCGTCCTCAGATATTTCTTTTGACTGTTCCAACAAAAGATCGACTTCTTCTTCATCTTTCTGATAGTGCTTTAAAATGTCTTCAGACCACTCAGGACTTATGTTTTGATCGCTAGCTTTGCTTTTCAGGGAGTTTTGAATTTTAGCCAGGGAATGCTTTAAGGCTTTGCTTCGAATAATTTGATCCGCAGGATCAAGCTGATCTAATCCGAACAGCTTCAGCACCGGCCTTATCGTAGTGGCATTGATCAGCAACGTGAATAACACGAAGCCTGTTACTAAAACTCCAATGTACCTTTGTATTTCAGGAGCGATTAGAGTGTTTTCAATTACAGATAGAGCCAACGCTAAAGAAACAGCTCCCCTAAGCCCTCCCCAAAGCATTACCCCTTTGTAAGCATTGTTTATCTTGGCGGTTTTCTTTTCAAATAAGGGAAGCAATCCAAAGAGAATTAACGCACGCGCTCCAAAGCCCGTCACAACCAACACCGCAAGTAACAACCATTCATCTAAACTAATGTTTTCCATAATCTTGGGAACCACCATCCCCACCAACACAAAAATCACGGAGTTGGTCCAGAAAGCAAAGTGATCCCAGGTTTCATGCAACTTTTTCCAGGTTTCAGGAGAAAGGGTTGCATGACCAAACGAACCAACGACTAAAGCCGCACCCACCACGGCCATAACCCCTGAGACATGAAGATAATGTTCGGCAAGAATGAAAGAAAAATATGCCAGCGACAAGGTAAGAGTAATTTGAACGAGCGGATACTTTCCCATTCTGGACAGAACCAAACAGAAACTGTATCCCATCGCCAATCCAGTAAAAATCCCAAACAGAAAAACTATTAAAAAAGATTGCACGCCGGATGAAATGTCGACGTTGGAATTTCCTGTTAGCATGGTAGCTAAAATTCCGAACAGAACGATTGCGGTTGCATCGTTGAAAAGACTCTCCCCTTCTACCAGCACTGACAATCTTTTCGGAGCCTGCAGCTCTTTGAATATCGCCATGACTGCAACCGGGTCAGTTGCCGACACGATGGCACCTAATAGCAGACAGACAATCAGAGAAACACCCGATACCCAATGAAGGGCATAAGCCACCATAAATGCTGAAATTAAAAGACCGATAATGGCGAGCAAAAGGATAGAGCCTATATCATCCATCAGGCGATGAGAATCAATTCCCAATGCTGCTTCAAAAACTAGGACGGGTAGGAAAATGAAAAGCACAGCATCTGAAGAAATGTTGAACGATTGCAGACCTGTCAGGAAATCACTTAAGATTCCAAAATGCGGCAGATCAATTCCCCATTCCGCAAAATAACCAAGGAGACAGCCGGTCATTGCCAATAAAACTGTGTAAGGAATATTAAGACGATGAGAAGCAGGATACATTAGAACAGCCAACCCTAATAACCCACTAAGCCCTAATACGATTAACCAGATGGGGTCCAAGAGATCTCCTGTGATGCAAGTTTGCCTTATTATTTTAAGATAATTTGCCTGTATTCATCCGTCAACACCCAATTGAAAAAATTCCACGCACGAAATAGAAAAATAAAAAAATGGAAAAAAAGTGATAATTTGGGGAATATTTTGATTCTTGCTAATTCAAAACTTTTCTCATAAGTTAGTAGGAAATAACAAATTAGCTAGGTCTAATTTATGACCCAAGGAATACGATTCGGAGAGTTTGTAAGGGAAGTCAGTCTTAAACAAAATTATGTTTCCTATAATGCTCTTACCCCACCTTTAAAAGTCGACAAAAATGGTAAGGAAATTCCTTACCAACCTGCAAAACTTCAGCTACGTAGCATCGATATTTATCGCCTTCTGGGCCCTTATGTTGGAACCCGCCTCATCAACCAAGTGAAGGCTGTTGTTCCATTGGCCGCATACCTTTTTCTTTTCCAAATACTCATTCTACGCCAGGGCGTTCTCGATCATTGGGTTATCACCGCCGGTTTGATCGCTGTCATTTTGGGGCTTATGATTTTTATGGAAGGATTAAAGTTAGGGCTGATGCCGTTTGGAGAAATTATAGGTCACACACTTCCAAAAAAATCTAAATTAGGTGTGGTGCTGTTGATTGCCTTTTTATTGGGGATTGGTGTGACGTTTGCGGAACCGGCAATCGGAGCATTACAGGCGGTGGGTTCCATCGTAGATGTGAAGAAAGCTCCCTATCTTTATGCCTTGCTGAACAACTGGACCGGGGCTTTGGTTCTCGTGGTGGGAATGGGGGTAGGTTTGGCTGCTGTCCTGGGAACCTTGCGTTTTCTTAACGGTTGGAGTCTCAAGCCAATGATCTACCTGACTCTAGTTCCAACCCTTGGCTTGACGGTGTTCTGCATGTTTGATCCAGAGTTGAGCAAGATACTGGGACTTGCGTGGGATTGTGGTGCCGTAACAACAGGCCCTGTTACCGTACCTTTGGTTCTTTCTCTGGGAATTGGAATTGCCTCAGCTGCCGGAAAAGGCAACTCCTCACTGTCTGGGTTCGGAATTGTAACCCTCGCTTCGCTCTTTCCCATCATCGGCGTTATGTGCCTCGCTATTTATGTCGCATCAACTGTCAGTCCCGAATCCATCATCCAGGCCGCTCAGGTAGTGGTAACGCAATCGAGTGGAGGATGGTTGCAGCAAACACCCTATGTTGAAATTATTGCAGGAGTTCAGTCTATTGTTCCGCTGGTTTTATTTTTATTCCTAGTCCTCAAGATTTTGTTAAAGGAAAAAGTTCCTGAACCTGGAATACTTTTTTATGGCCTGTGTCTTTCCGTGCTCGGGATGATTATATTTAATATCGGATTGAGTTATGGCCTGGCTAAACTGGGAAGCCAATCTGGGAGTTTTGTGCCTGCAGCATTTGCCCCAATAGAAAATGTTGAAGGTTCACCTTTGTACGTTTATTCAGTAGGAGTTTTAATTGCTGCCTTTTTCGCCTGGATACTGGGGTTTGGGGCCACTCTGGCAGAACCGGCTTTAAATGCTTTGGGACAAACCGTAGAAAATCTCACCAATGGAGCGTTTAAAAAAAGCATGCTCATGTATGCCGTTTCAATTGGGGTGGGATTCGGAATAAGCTTGGGAGTCTTGAAAATAATTTTTGAAATACCCATTTCCTACCTTCTTTTACCTGGATATATTTTCGGGCTGATGCTCACCGCATTATCTTCAGAAGAGTTTGTCAATGTTGCCTGGGATAGCGCAGGGGTAACCACCGGGCCTGTTACCGTACCTCTTGTTCTGGCTATGGGTCTGGGCTTCGGGAGTGCCGTCAACGCAGTCGAAGGATTTGGCATTCTGTCTATGGCATCCATATGCCCCATCTTATCTGTTTTAACAACGGGCCTTTGGGTTCAATTTAAAAGACGGCGAGCCGACCTGCATCGTATGCAAATTTTAAAGGGTCAGGAAGGAGTGGCATGATACAAAGAGAAATTACTGTATTAACAGATATTGCTTTGATTACCTGTGTCGTGCAACGAGGGCTCGCCGATACCATTATCCAAGCCGCACGAGAAGCTGGCGCACAGGGAGCAACTGTTTATTTTGCTCGCGGAATGGGGATAAGAGAACGACTGGGAATTTTAGGGGTTTCGGTTGAAGTGGAAAAAGAAATCATAGAAATAGTCGTCTCTAGAGATCAAGTGGAAAGGATATTCGAGAGAATGTACTTGGCCGGTAACCTCGATACTCCCGGAATGGGAATTATGTACATCACCCCTCTCGAAAAAGCCGCTACCTTTATTCCTTCAGAAGTCCTTGCAAAATTTTCGACAGATAAAAAACCAGAAAAAACTTAATCTTATACGGGCGAACCAACATGGAACAAGACATACATAGAAAAGAAAAACGGATCACTTGTTTTTTGCCAAAAGGTGCCGGGATTAAAATTGTTGAAATGCTTCATGTTGAAAAACATATCGACTCAACCAATGTTAATGCAGGAAGGGGATTAAGAACAGTTGAGAACGTCAGCGATTATGGGGCATGGTCGGAACAGGATATCTTAACGGTTATCGTGGATGCAAACCGCGCCAAAGAAATTTTTGAGTTTATTTTTTTTCAAGGGGAACTCAATAAACCCGGAGGAGGGTTTATTTTCCAAGCAGACATAAAACGATCCACCTCTTTTTACCTGCCAAAAATTGAGGGAAGCGAATAAACTCTCACTTAGCTCCAATAATTCTTTTTCTTTATATGTTTTCATGAACCATTCTTATGGCTTTTATAAAGGCATAAATGGATTGACCGGGTTGCAAATTCAAATTAGATAAAGATTTTCGAGTTATCGTGGCAAGTAATGGCCGACCTGCATCCAGCTCTATATCTACGGAATAACCCGCATTCTCGCCAATTTTTTTAACTTTTGTTTTTAAGATATTGAGCACGCTGGTCAACCCATCAGGTGGTTGTGTAGCAAGGCTTACGTCTTTTGAATGGATGTGCACTCGAAGCCCTTGTCCCGGAGGGATTTCCTGAAGAGGTACGCTCAATTCCTGTCCCATAAAGTCGAGGCGAGTGATTCCAAATTCGGTATCGTGCTCCAAAACAGTGGTGTCAAGAACCGCCCCCGAATTCTGATCGCCAATGGCATCGCGCAATTGAATATCTGCGAAAACTTTTTCTACTGGCCCCCACTTCACCACCCTCCCTTCTTTCAAAATCACCATGGTATCGACAAGCTGCAAAACCTCACTCATTGAATGAGTGACATAAATTATGGGGATAGAAAGTTCTTTTTCTATTTTTCGAATAAAGGGAATGATTTCGGTTTTTCGTTGAGCATCTAACGCTGCGAGGGGTTCATCCATCAGAAGAAGTTTTGGGCTGGTAAGCAGAGCCCGGCCCAACGCAACGCGTTGTTTTTCTCCGCCAGATAATTTTTCGATGCCGCGCTCCAATAGATTTTCCAAATCCAGCACATGCACCACTTCCTCCATTTGCAGTCTCCGAGAATCAGCAGGTGTGCGTTTATATCCATACAACAGATTGTCGCGAACATTTAAATGTGGGAAAAGGCGGGAGTCCTGAAAAACCATACCGATCGCCCGTTGATTTACTGGGATGAATATATTCTCGTTCTGCCAAACCTCTCCGGCAATTTCCATTGTTCCAGATTTTTCCAAACCCGCCAGGCAACGAAGCAATGTGGTTTTTCCAGAACCCGATGGACCGAAGACAACCGTGATTCCCGATGCAGGAAGTTTTAAATCTACATCTAGGGCGAAACCTGGATAATCGACTTTAAAGATGGCTTTCAAAAAATCCGTCATGAAACATGCACCGGCAATTTTTTGTTAATGGAATAAACCGTGAGTAGAATGAGAAAAGAAAACAATAGTAGTCCGGCTGAAAGAATATGCGCCTGTGTGTATTCTAAAACCTCAACGCGATCATAAATTTCAATGGATATGACTTTTGTTTTTCCTGGAATATTTCCCCCTACCATCAATACCACTCCAAACTCTCCTAGAGTGTGGGCGAATCCTAATACCGTTGCGGTCAGGTAACCGCGTCGGGACAGGGGAAGTATTACCGAAAAAAAAGCATCCCACCTCGATGCTCCTAATGAAGCGGCTGTTTCCATAGGAGTGCTGCCAATCGATTCAAAATTGCTTTGCAAAGGCTGCACAACAAATGGCAATGAGTAAAGAGTTGAGGCAAACACCAAACCTGTAAAGGTGAAAGAAAGGGGTGATCCGGTTAAAGTTTTAATAGGGCCGCCAATCCAACCATTAGGTCCCAATAAGATCAACAAATAAAATCCCAGCACGGTAGGTGGCAGCACCAAAGGCAATGCCACAAGAGCTTCTATTCCAACTCGCATTTTAGAGCGGGTATGCGCCAACCACCAGGCCATAGGAGTCCCAATAGCCAATAGAATCATCACCGTCACACTTGCAAGCTGCAAGGTAAGCCAGATTGGACCTGAGTTGAGAGAACTTATATCCATTGCTTTTCTTTATAATTGTTCGAGAGAGTAACCATAACTTTCTATTTTTTTTTGCACTTGGTTACTTTTTAGAAAACTTAAGAATTCTTTTGCGGCTTTATTCGTCTTTGCCCGTTTTAATAATAGGGCTTGTTGCCGAATAGGGTCGTGCCATTCAGCAGGAACTATCCAAGAGTACCCCTTGCGTTGCCCTTGATTACTCCTTAATTGGGAGAGGGCAATGAAACCTATATCTGCATTTCCAGTCACCAGAAACTGAAAGGTTTGAGAGATATTTTCTCCGCGAACCATTCTTGTTTGAAGTTGATCCCAATGGCCTTTTTTTCTGAGAACTTGTTCGGCAGCTTTCCCATAAGGAGCTGTTTTAGGGTTAGCGATTGCCAGGTACCGGAAGTTTTTTTGATTTAAAACCTGTAAATTTTTTTTCAAAAAAAGTTTAGTATCGGCACTCCACAGAGCCAACCTTCCTACCGCATAAGTGAAGCGAGAACCTGGAACACCTATCCCTTCTTTTTCCAGAAGTTCGGGCCGCAGGGAATCCGCTGCCAGCAAAACATCGAAAGGCGCTCCCTGCTTGATCTGGGCATAGAGCTTACCCGTCGAAGCCGAAATCACGACGACTTTATTTGCGGTGTTTTTTTCGAACTCCTTAGACAACTCTTTTACAGGCAATAGAAAGTTGGAAGCAACAGCAACCCGCAATTCATCAGCCAATGCACCGGAAACCTGAAACAGAAGAAAGGTTAAAAATAGGCCTACAACTATCCCTGGATTTTTTCCAAACAAGTTCATACGCACCATCGTTATGTTTACCATTATACAGCGATGTATCGTTATATATCAAAATATATATCGCCTGTCAAGAAAACCGGTTGTTTTTTTGCTTTGAGCTGGCACGACACATAACCATTCAAATTTACGGGGTCATAGCGATGCGATAACTTAAGACCAACAAATTCAATTGATTAAATGCGTTCCCCATCCAATAACCAGATAAAAGCATAAAAATTTCATTTTTTTTGATTTGGGGCTAAAGTTTTAAAGTTTTCTGCCGAAGAGACCACCACGTAGAGGTATGCCTAAAATTGGAGATTTGACATGGAAGCTCAAATAATTCAAGCACGTCCTCAAATCACTTTCGTCAGAAGCCCAGGACGTTGCGAGGATTGCGAAGAAGAAGAAAGGCAAGAAGCTCTTCAGGAAGACATAGCTCAAGATCGAGTCAACCTTTCCCAAGCATCTTTAAAACTTGCCGACAGTTCCAGTTCTGGAAATTCCAGTTCTGTAGATTCCAGCACAGAAAATGACTTAGCAACGGAAAGTGAGGGTGGGGAAGATTCAAACTCCCAAAGCACCGGTCCTAAAACTGAACTGCAACTCACTGAAGATGAACGTCGCATTTTAAACCAATTGAAGGCTAGAGACGCAGAAGTCCGCGCACATGAGGCGGCTCATCTCGCTGCGGCAGGACCACACGCAAATGGCGCACCGACCTTTGAGTATGAAACCGGACCGGATGGTCGTCAATATGCAACGGGGGGGTGAGGTTTCGATAGACAGCTCTCCTGTTCCGGGAGATCCCGAAGCAACCGCTCGCAAAGCACAAACAATAAAAAGAGCGGCTCTGGCCCCGAGGGAACCTTCGGGGCAGGACAGACAAGTAGCGGCCCAAGCAGCACAACTTGAGGCTCAAGCCAGACAGCAAATTCAAGCCGAGAAAGCCGAAGAAAGAAAAGAAGCCCGCGAAGAAGATACTGAAGAAAACTCCACTACAGAAACAAACACAAGCCAGGCAAATACAAAAGACGCTAATACTCGTATCGAAAATCAGGAATCAACAAATGCAGAAAATGCCTCTCCCGAAGAATCTCCTTTTGCAAAGCGCGTAAAAAATCAGTTCTCAGCTTCCAGTAACTCTCCTACGGGTAACCTGCTGAGCATCATTTCATAACCCAGTAAGATACTGTTCGTTTAAATTTCACCCGATCTACCCTTCCCTTTTCATTTACCACCATCCTGTTACTTGCCATGGGCAATGAGATGACCGGCGTTATGATCGACAACCTGATAAGTGAAGAAGATATGGAAGTCAAACCTCTACCTTCCCATATACGAAATTCAGATTTGTCGAGTGGAGCCACCATTACTGGAAAAGGGGATGTTGTGATTCTCCCTCATGCCCCTATAATAATGGAAAAATCCAAAATAATTCATGTGGGCAAACAAAGTCGCCCTGTCAAAGATGAAGATAAAAGAAGAGGAATTGAAGTGGGCGCTGATGCTTATATCATCAAGGGAAGCTTCGATCAGTCCAACCTTATGGCAACCGTCCAAAACCTGATCTAACCCAATAGCGAAGGGGGGGGAATGGCCCATACTTGAAAAACTAAAAAGGATCATAAGGCCCTTTACTATAGTATTGCTAACATGGCCTCTTCCACACTAGCCGAAACTAAAAACAGCCTACCGTCTAAGCCGGTAGGCTGTTTATAAAGTGGCGGGGCTGACGAGACTCGAACTCGCGACCTCCGGCGTGACAGGCCGGCGTTCTAACCAACTGAACTACAACCCCGCAATCTTTATATGTGGTAGGCGGAACAGGGCTCGAACCTGTGACCCCCGGCTTGTAAGGCCGG
>JAJDAW010000076.1 GCA_029261635.1 Nitrospinaceae bacterium | reverse complement strand
CCATTGTTTGCTCCGGAAAAATTTAATACCAGTTTAATCTTGACAGCTTTAAAAAGTGAATGATAGGGTATATCTCTTTTTTTACAAAGAACTTTTTTCACCCTAGAGGATTTTTATGGCCAGCAAAGACGGGAAAATTTTCGACACCATCGTTTACATAGGCCTCGGCGTTAATGCCTTGACCGCCTTATACCTCCTCCTTATGTACTTCGAAGTCATATAATTCCGCGAAATTTATCAGGAAACTTGAGAGGTGTCAAGAGTAAAACCCCTTAAATTAAAGAATTTCCCGCCTTTCGACCTGTATTTTGGCCATCACCCAAATTATGGGTGACCCAACATCAGGTTTTTAACGGATAAACAAAATAAAGCATAATATAAGTAGCCGTGCTGGTTACTAGAATCAGGGCAAAAATGACCATTGTCACTCGGCCCAACACCCTATGCCTCCTTGCTCCATCGGGTAACATCTTTTCAATCAACTTCTCCAGACTGGCCACCAGTGCTACAGTTACAAAAATCAAGGCATAAGCTATGCTGGCTCCCATAGGGTTTTCTCGGGTTGCTAACAGCAAAACCTGAATAACAGCCCAGCACCCAAAAATCGTCAGCATTACAATTTTGAATTTTCTAGGGCTTATCTTTAATTCTCCTTCGTTAAGAAGGTATTCGCCATCCACCTTCTTACTGGCTCTGAACCCTTGTGAAAGCATATAAAAAGCAAAGATCAGACCTAGTACCACCAGAATAAGATGAGTGCTTAACACGGGAATAAACACATTTTCGTAGACATCATCGGGACCACCAAACCCTTCTCTGCCCTCAAAGGATAAAACACCCAAAGAGCGGGCATAATAATATCCTACGAAATAAACAATCATCGACACCATAGAGACCAAAATCAGCTTATGGTGACGTGTGCCTTGAGCTTTTTTGGCCATCCCCCATGCAATCAGGAACAGGACCGTGAAAACAACAGCTAAAATATAACTGACATCAGCACCTATCGTACCCGAAGGGGCTAAAAAGCCAGGTTCAGCGAGAAATGTTTCCATAGAGAATCCATTTGGAAGGATGGGGAAATTCTATCGGGCAGGCTTGATCAACAATTCGGGCTTTCAGGTTTGCCCTTCTTTTCCCAAAAGCCAAGTGCCGCCATAGAACTCGAATGCACCCAGAAGCGACCACATCAAAAGCGGTTCCATAGTCATCTGGGTAAAAAACATGAAGACCACAAGGGAAATAGTAGCCAGACCCACAAGCTGCAGGGTACGGCCTAAAAAGTAACGAATATTTCCCATGGTTATAGCCTAACCCTTCAATGCAGCTTTTACCTGTTTATTCGCATCAATAAGGTTATCTACATTATCCCTGCCAATATTTTGTATGGTATCGCGAACATCGGCAAGAACAACGTTTCCTGCCATTGTGAAGGCGCTAGGCGAATGAGGGACTTCAGCATCTTTATTACCAGCCAGGATGCTTTCATGTCGCTTGGAGACCACTTTATCATCAAACAGGTCATCTAAAGGGAGCTTGTAAAGAAGCTTTACATAGTCGCGTTTTTTTTCTGTATTCTTTTTAGAATCCCAAACTATGTTTTCCATTTCAATGGATTCGGGTTTGGGCTTGCCCTTGGAAAGAATCTTTTTGATCTGCGTAAAATAAGTTTGCATCTCTTTGGGCCCCTTAATTTCATCTTCAGGGATTTTTGAACTTATTTCGTATTCGATCGCTCCATCGTTAAGTGAAGGTCGACTAACCTCATAAGTAACGTTGTTATGGTTGAAACGACGTCCTTTTTTGGTCGTATATTTTGACTGCATCTCCTCCACCAGCGAGTTAAGACCTTCTGCAGCAAATTGATTAAACAATAGTCCCTTCATGGTAGGCATTCTTATCTTCTCCAAATCTTCATGTTTTAGTTGCTGAGTATCTTCTTTTTGCAAAAAATGCAAAAGGAAGCCTTATATCTATCAAAAAATACGAGTGTATGAAAGGGGGAACTTAAAACGAAGTCGCCGATTCTGCAACAGGCGCAATATCGACCGATGCGGTTGACAAACTGCCCGCTGATTTTAAAAAGCTGTTGGTGCCATTATTCTGGTAAACATAGCGAATTGTTACGCACCCTACTTCCTTATTATCACAATAAAAATTTAAAAACTGAAATTTGGCAAATTTGTTGTCTGCAGTACGTGCCGCGTAGACGTTTTTCTTGGGTTTGAGTTTGTGCGTAAAATAATTGTAATTGTACGGTTTCAGCAAAACTGAGTTTTCTGTGTCTGTACGGGTGCTGATATCGACAACATAATTTTCCTTTGGCACCTCTGTTACCGTATCAAAACCCACAGCCCCTAAATCTATCAAGCCTGCTTGTCCCATTTTGCCGGATGCGCCCCCATTCGAGATAACCTTACTTCGTCGAAATGCAAGATCCCACTCCATAGAAGAAGGGTCATGAATTTTTACAGGTTCACCACTTGAAAAATCGAAATACACATATTCTTTTTCAGATGAAGCGTTCACCGTAGCCACCTTGGTGATCAGCAAATTTGCGAGCTGCACTGGTGCTGGAAGCGCTGGCTTTTTCTTTTCTTTTTTTGCCATTTTCCCTTCACCCGGAATATCTACACTGGGAGAATCAAGGAAGTTTTGCAATCCCACCAGCTTCTGAGGCAGCCAGAATGCAGCTATCAGAACAAGGGAAACACATAAGTTGATTATAAAAAGTTTACGCCAAAGCTTGCGTTTCTTATCCGTCTCAGACTCAAGCGGTTTATCAAAAGATGAATTCATAAGGTATGTTTATTAAATAATTTGTCAGTCTCTGTTTGGAAATTCCTTCAGAACATATTTCATAGCCGCTCGGGTGAAGGCTTCTTTATTCAACCAACCCCCTTTATTATTATTAAAGTTTTGCAAACCTGATTTTTGACTTCCCACAAACCGGGCTCCCCAGATAACCTCCTGAGTCTTGGGGTTCACCAAAAATGCCGCAAACTCCAGTCCGCTGGCAAAGCTAGTCTGAATTTTGCCACGTCGGTCCCGATACTGGTTGGAGTATTTTGTAACAGCTCCAACCATAACAGCATCTACAGCATCTGTCGAAACCAGGGTCAATTCGTTATTCGGGCTTTCCTGTTTTTTAGAGATATTCTCGCCAGGGGTCTTGATTATTTTAAAACGGGCGTCCTCCATCATCTGCGGAGGAATGATATTGGAAAATTTTTTGTTCGTCTTCAACTCCTGATAAGCCTGTCGGGAAACAACCTCCCCTGCAGCTTTATCCTCAAACGGTGCAAAGGTTTTGTTTTCAAACCCCAAAACACCAATTCTCTGAAGTTTTTTAAAAAGTTCCCGATTAAACACTTTACTTTGAACTTGATTCTTTGGCTCAATATTCAACAATTGATTATAAGTATCTCGCTTGATATAAGCAGGCAATGGATGCGGATCGTTGATGCTATCTGTCATATGAGGATTGAGATCATAATAGACAGGAGGGGCCTCATCCCAAGAACGATTCATATCCAAAGGACGATTCATTCCTAATGGACTTTGAGCCTGCCCTTCATCTAGTGCGCTCCCCAAAGGAACCGCTGAGGCTTGAGACAGCATCTGACCACAAAAAATCAAAAGCGCCAGAACCCCAAGACTAAATCGAGAAACGTTTAACAAAAGTAATGCTCCTAAAAAATGGGAGAAATCCCTCATATATAATTATATAGTACCCCGTCTTTGAT
>JAJDAW010000075.1 GCA_029261635.1 Nitrospinaceae bacterium | reverse complement strand
CTGAGCGGAAAAAATTCCTCAATCCACAAATCAATCCTTTCTTCGACCGAGCCGAGGTCAAGCTTTTACTCGCAGAAGATGAGCAAGGTAATCCTTTGGGCCGGATAGCTCTGGTTCACGATCACATCTATCAGGAAAGTTATTCCAAAAATACGGGTATTTTGGGGATGTTTGAGACCGTTGATGATGAAAATGTATCACGGTTGCTATTCGATGAGGCAAAATTATGGTGTGAGGAAAAGGGGTTTAGCAAACTCATTGGCCCAATGAACTTATCCATTAACCACGAGTGCGGTCTCATGGTAGAGGGGTTTGATCTACCTCCTATGCTGGGTATTCCATACAACCCAAGATATTACGAAAATCATTTTCAGGAATGGGGATTTAATAAGTCAAAAGATTTGGTTTCTTTTAGGTTGGATCTTGTAAAAATTCCAGAATACCTTCAAAACGCAGCCCATAAGCTGGAGAAAAGAGGGCGATTTAAATTGCGTAATTTGAATCTCTCAAAGTTTGATGAGGAGTTGAAAATTATCTGGGATATTTATAATTCTGCCTGGGATTTGAATTGGGGTTCTGTTCCCATGACTCATAAAGAATTTGCATATACGGCAAAAGAAATGAAATCTTTTGTGAACCCTGAATTTTGTTTGATCGCGGAAGTAAAAGGAGAACCCGTAGGTTTTTCGCTGGCCCTCCCAGATGTTAATCAGGTATTGATTAAACTGGATGGTAGGCTTTTCCCGTTTGGTTGGGCAAAGTTTTTATGGGGCAAAGGTAAAATCGATTCTTATCGCGTGCTAACACTTGGGGTGAAGAAAAAGTTTCGAAAGCTTGGTATCGATGCTTATATGTATTATGAAACGTATAAGAAATTTATAGAAAATGGTATTGAATGGTGTGAGATGTCATGGATGCTGGAAGATAATGCAGATATTATGGAGCCTATGTTTAAAATAGGTGGAACTGTTTACAAAAGACACCGCATCTATGAACGATCTTTCTTACCTTAAAGGCGCAACGGTATTGGTTACCGGGGCCAATGGTTTTATTGGAAGCCATTTGGTTGATAGCCTGTTGTCTTTGGGTTGCAATGTCCACTGCCTGGTTCGTAAATCATCAAATTTAAGATGGCTTTCGTCGCCTAAAATACAATTTCATTTTGTTGATCTGGCGGACCCCAGTTTTAAAATTCCTAACCTTCCGGGTCTCGACTTTGTCTTTCATTGTGCGGGTCTCACTAAGGCAAAAAGCCGAAAAGAATATTTTGATATCAATTCCACAGTTTGCTCTAGTTTATATGAGCAATGTCTGAACTATAAAGAAAGTATCAAAGGGATCGTGCACTTGAGTAGTCTTGCCGCAGCAGGACCAGGAAAAAATGGGCAATGGGTGGATGAATCCACGGCTTTAAATCCTATAACTTTCTATGGGCAATCCAAAAAATCGGGAGAAGATGTCGCTCTGAAATATTCCGATTCTTTGCCTATCAAAGTCATTCGTCCGCCGGTAGTCTACGGTCCTCGCGAGGAAAATTTATACACTTTTTTTAAATTGGTAAAAAAGGGGTGGGGATTGCAAATTGGTAGCTCCCAAAAAAAACTTTCGTTGATTTATGTTGCTGATCTGGTTCAGGCGATGATTGCGGTTTGCGACCCTCGTTCTTCTCAGAAGAAAGTATATTTTGTGACGGATGGGGAAACTTACTCATGGCAAGAGGTGGCGAAAGCTGCTGCGGATAAAATGAATGTTTCGATGAAAGCCCTTAGGATACCGGAAAGTATTTTGATCCCCATCGCAATCTTTTTTGAGGCTTTGGCGATGCTCAGTGCAAAACCAGCTTTATTTGACCGGCAACGGATGATTGATATCCGGCAAAGTTGTTGGACGGCTTCTTCTGAAAATTTTTTTCGCGATTTTAATTTTGTTCCTCAATTCAATTTGACAACCGGTCTTACGCATACTCTTGATTGGTATGTGAAGCAGAAATGGTTGTAGGCTATGAGTAAAGAAGCGGAGCACTCATTAAAAGACCTTGCCGAACCCGTTAATGTATATATCAACAACCCAATCGCGAAGAGATTTGTCGATGTCTTAAAGAACACCTTTGTTACTCCGAACCAAGTGACTTATTTGTCGGTAGCGGTTGGCTTTGCATCCGGTTACTCATTCAGTCAAGGAACTTGGATAGCCAGTGCGATCGGTGGACTATTGCTCGAGTTGACGTTGGTTTTGGATTGTGTTGACGGGCAGCTTGCCAGAGCAAAAAAAATGGCGAGCGACTGGGGACGACTCATCGATGGCATTGCTGGTTACTTTGCTTACTTGGCAGTGGTTTTTGGGATTATGACCGGTTACCCGGAGTTCCACACGGCGTTAATCGTCATAGCCGTCTTTACGATTCTACGAGCGATATCTTACGATTATTGTAAGCAGACCTTTGGCACGATGGTGCTGCAGGGGTTTGACGGTATGGATAGGGAAATTCAAAGCACCGTAGGGAAAATCCGCAAAAAAAAGTCAGGAGTTCTAGTTGTTTATTTTTACTACTTGCAAGCGCAGCAATTAATTTTTCGCTGTAAGTGTGTGACCCTGGACGGGTTTCAAAAACAAGAAACTTTTGTGGATACAACACTCAACTCTGATCAGCGGCAGGAATACTTTGTTAAAGTTAAAACTCTTCTTAATCTTTGGCGGTGGAACGGAATTGACCTGCCTTTGTTTCTTATCGCGATATTGGGCTTGTTGTCTATGCCGGGGCAAAGCCTGAACTTCCTCGCCGGGATTGTCAGCGCGCAATTTATTTTTACCTACCTCATACATATTCTTTCTAAGCAATAAACTCTAACCCGTGTACGGGTTGGTAGGCTACTGTAAGCGTTCCCAGCTTGTGAAAAAAATCTTATTGGGTTGTCATCTTCCAATGGGAAGGACTCAATCACAATCATGACAAATTTTTATATAGAGTTTATTTAATGAAGAAAAATTAATGAAATAATACCCGCTTTTCTGAGAAAAGAATTCTTACAAGGTTTTGTTGAGAACATTCTCAAGCTATTCAGCGGTTATAACTGGTTGATAAATATCGCTTTATTTCCGGCGTGACGTTTTTGTGTTCCCTTTAAAATGCGGAGTAAATTAATTGCTTGACCCATTTGGATTTAAAGGTAATATTACACTTTGAAAAATACATTGGAGTGTATTGATTTTTAGTTTATTGAGTTGGGTTTAGAGTGCTTCAGAGTAAAACTTGTAAGCAAAAATTTAAGGGCCTCATTTCCTGATGAGAGTTCCTTTTTGGTCATTTAGTTGGCAAATCAGGCTGAATAAAACTTTTACTAGCAATAACGGGGGCTAAGTTATGGGTTTGGGTTCGGGTAGTAACCGAAGTGGAGTTCTTCCATTTTTTGTATTCATTCTTTCTGTATTATTCCTTTTTTCTTGTAATAAGAATGTTCCAGGGACAATGTCGAAGAAAGATTCCGACAAACCGGGAATGATGGCTAAACCTGGAAAGGATAAAGCCATGGATTCCAAGTCTTCTTCTGGGATGAAGGGGGAAATGAAGGGCGATGCTGCTGAGACCGATGGAGATCGGGATGTCGCTGCTATGGCCGCAACCGAACATGCTAATTTGTTTATTGAAAATGATTACCCTTCCGCAACAACCTGCGCGACCTGTCATCCAAAACATTATAAAGAATGGTCAGTGTCTCAACACTCTTATGCGCAATTGAGTCCTGTTTATCTTTCTTTCAGTAGTTTTACGAATGAGATTACCAGTGGAACGAATGGTGACTTTTGCTTTCGCTGTCATACGCCCATTGGCGCAAACATGAATGAAGATCCTTTTATGAGTAATCTGGATCGTCATCCTTCTTCGCGAGAAGGAATTACCTGTATTGCCTGCCATCGGATGAACAAAACTTACAATAAACGCAGTGGTCGTTTGGCAATTCAAAAAGGCGATTTACTCGCTCCGGTTTATGGACCCAAAGGTGGCGAAGAGTTGGCGCGTGTTCTAGATAACACGGATGAGTACCGAGTGGTGACTGAGAAGGGTAAGCCAGGTAGAAAAATTCATACCAAGGCATTGAAGTTTGAGTCGCTTTCCAGTTCAACATTTTGCGGCCAATGCCACGATGTGACCCTGCTGAATGGTTTTCGTCTGGAAGAGGCTTTTAGTGAATATAGGATGTCGCCAGCAGCTGCAAAGGGAATCACATGTCAGGATTGCCATATGGGCAAAGAACAAGGCGTTCCTTCGGGTTATGAAGAAGGACCCGCTGCAGTGGTGGGTGGAAAAGAAACCAAGCCGCGAAAATTAACAAATCACATTTTTGCAGGCCCAGATTACTCCGTGATACACCCTGGCCTATTCCCGCATAATGTAGAAGCTCAGGAATTGGCGACGATGAGAGAATGGTTGCAGTTTGACCATGAAGCCGGGTGGGGAACAGATGAATTCGAGGATAAGGTTCCTGATGATATGAAGTTTCCGTCAAGATGGGAATCGGTGGATGATCGTTATGATGCGCGCGAAATTTTAAATGTGCAGTTCGAGCGTTTGGAATGGGTACGGCAGAAGCGATTGGAAGTCCTAAATAATGGTTATAAGCTTGGAGAGGCCGTTGTCACTCGAAGCGATAAAGGGGGGCTTGCATTTAAGGTTAAGGTCGAAAACTTGACGGACGGTCACAACGTACCAACGGGTTTTGCGGCTGAAAGACTTATCTTTATGCAGGTAACTGTTACGGATAGTACTGGTAAGGCGATCTTTAAGTCGGGCGACTATGACCCGAATGGAGATGTCCGTGATCATGAATCGGCCTACGTCATTAATGGGGATCTTCCTCTGGATGACCAGTTGTTTGATCTGCGTGGCCGTATCCTGGTGACGAATAGTCGCGGCGGAGAGAGGGAGCGTGTTATTCCGGTGCCATATCCAATTACAACAATTCCTTTCTTGAGGCCTACTACACGTTCTCTTATTTTGACGGGAGAAAGTCCTGTTGAAAGAATCAATCGGAGAAGCTTAGCTCCTCTGGATTATAAGTGGGCGAAATACAAGGTAGATGGAGACTTGTTGACGGGTAAAGGGCCTTATAAAGCGAAAGTAGACTTTATTGCTGGCATGGCACCTGCTAATTTGATTGGAGCTATCAAGAACCGAGGCTTTGATTATGCAATGAGTGCTCAAGAGGTAGCTGAAAACGTTGCCGCTGGGTATGAAGTTCTAGGTAGTAAAGAGATTGTTTTTGATGTCGAAGGTGGGACGAAAGTTATGGAGACTTCTTTTCTTGACTCTATCTTTGATGTTTTTAAGTAATTTTATTTAGTTGAAAATTGTAGCGAGTTTTGTCCATTGCTTTGGAGGAGGGTAGTGTTGATGGAGAAGTGTCTTAAACAGTGTCTGGTTTATTCTGGCGTTTTTATTGTAAGCTTGTTCTTTACATTTGTGCGCCCTGCCTCTGCAGATTTGTTTCCCTTGGGGGAAACCTTTGAGGTCAGTCGGTTTTCTGACGAGCATATTCAACTTTTGGAACCCTCCGATACTGGTAATCGCCCTTCTTTGATATATGAAGGTGGTGATCTTTTTCTTGGCACGGGTAACTTGCAGGAAGGTTTTGAAACCCCATGGGGTGCCGTCTGGCAGCCACAGTTATGGGTTTTTGGAACTCTTCGCACCGCTTTGCATTATTTTGATAATGGCGCTCGACCCTCTTCGGCGGAATGGGCTACTCGATTAAGCCTCTTTGCCAATCTGCAGTTAACGCACACCGAAAAACTGATCATTGGTATTCGCCCCTTGGACCGGAATGCGTTCAATCGTTTTACACGTGTTCAGCTCAACAGCGACTTTGGCTCCAGTAAGTTTGAGGCCAATGCAGATATTCGAACTTTCTTTTTTGAAGGCGATTTTGGTAGTCTTTTTCCGGGTCTTGATAAAAAGGGAACCGGAGCAATTGATTATGGTTTCTCTGTGGGTAGGCAAGCACTCACGTTTCAGAATGCCATTATGATCAACGAGACGGTAGATTCCGTGGGTGTTGTACGTAATAACATTCGTTTCGCAGGGATTTCAGGTTTGAGGAGCACTGCCCTTTACGGCTGGGGTGAATTGAATCGAGCTAATGCCCGTCTGAACAGGTCGGCTGACATGTTCGGTTTTTTTAACTCGATTGATACGCCCAAGCATACTTTCAATGTAGACATGATTTTCATCAATGATGAACAACCCACAGGGGACAGTGTGAATTTTGGTGTTGCAGCCATTCAAAGGCTCGGCCATTTCAACACTGCGTTCAGGATAAACACTTCCTTCGAGCCTGGGGGTAACAGTCCGAAAGCAGGAACTGGGACGATATTCACCTCCGAGGTTTCCTGGACGCCTTACCGATCGGATGATATTGCTTATGTAAACGCTTTTATTGTTGATGGGAATTACACTCAGGCAGGACGGGAACCTGTTGTGGGGGGGGCATTAGGTGGATTGGGAGTTTTGTTTGCATCTCCGGGTGTTGGTAATTTCTTGTCTGAGCTAAACAATTTTACCACGGATGTTGCCGGTTTGGTCGTGGGTTATGAAGCCTTCTGGGAAAACCATCGCCGGAGTTTAACGTTGGAAGTAGCCAGTCGGAAAGATATAAGTGATAGGGGTACTGGTTTCGATGATATTGCTTTTGGTTTTGAGTTTCGTCAGAGACTGGCACACAGAGTTCAGTTTCAGTTAGACGCTTCCTACTCAGTGCTTGAAAAACGCAACGATGGTTCTACCATCCGTACTGAAATTCGTTACCAGTTTTAATTTTATTAATAGGCCGATATCAAGCGGGCTTATATGCAAAGATATTTTTATATAAGAGAGGGTGTTATGAGATCAGATAAGAATTGTTTGAATTCAACGTTTCTTTTTCTTTTGGGTTGGGTCATTGCAGCAGGTTTTGTAATGCCTTCAATCGTGAGTGCTGAGCCTTTTGTAAAGGGTGCCAAGCTTTGTGAAGAATGTCACGAAGAAGAATTCAAGGTATGGGAAAAGACAAAACATTTTAAGTCTTTTCGTACTGTTCATCGGGAACCCAAGGATGCGAGCAAACCTTCTCCTAAAAAAATATTAAAAGCCGTAGGCGGACAGAAACGCATGAAGCGCAATGAAACTTGCTATCTTTGCCATTACACTCTTGAGAAAAAAGATGCAGGTGCAAAACCTCAAGCGAAGTCTGGAACCTCTTGCGAGAGTTGCCATGGAGCTTCTTCCGACTGGTTGCCTTTGCATGACAACTATGGCGGTAAAGACGTGAAGAGGGAAGCGGAAGCTGCCGACCACAAGACAAAACGAATTACAGATTCGACAGCCGCTGGTTTGATTTGGCCGACTATGAAATATGAAGTCGCGGAAAACTGCATGACCTGTCATGGTCTTGCAAACCCAAATCTGAAAGCAGATGATTTGGCTAAAATGCTGGGAGCAGGGCACCCGATTAATCCTGATTTTGAACTGGTAAAATATTCTCAGGGATCGGTCAGGCACAGACATTATCCGCCGAACATGAAAGTTAATGCGGAGATGACATCTAAGCAGCAAGCCGAGTTTTATGCAATTGGGCAGGCGGCTGCATTGGTTTCTGCGACAGGCGTTATGTCAAAATCTAGTGAGGCTAAGTATATAGAAGCACAGAAAAAACGTGTTGAAAATGCCAAGGCAGCTCTTTCTGGTGTTCCTGAGGCCGCAGAGTTGTTGGCTTCTCCTAGCCGGGAAAATGCTTTGAAGTTTTCAGCAGCCATTGCGGGTAAGGACTTGACGGGTGCTGTGGGAAGTAAACTACCTGCCAAGGGAGATTATAAATAAACCTGATCCAAAACATTAGTGTTTTGGTATTGCTCAGAGGGTTCATTGAGTTTGCAAAAAAAAATAGCCCCTGAGTTGTTTTCATATCTTGAAGGAGTGGGTAGATGACTATAACTACCCAGTCACGTCCGCAACGTTGGGATCAGCCGTTTGGTTCCGAAATGACGGATGCAGATGTTGAGCGCTTATTAGGTGTTCCTGAAATTCAGGCAATAGAAGCGGATAAGTTCCCTTCTCGCATTTCGCTTGAGGGGATTCTCCGAAACGACGCTCGGATCATGAAGTATAAAGCCGGTGACATTGTCATCCGTGAAGGTGACTATGGGAACTCGGCTTTTCTTGTTCTGAACGGTTCTTTGCGTGTGGTGTTGGCTCCTGGTCTTCCCGGCGAAATGCTGGGCCGTAGAAAAATTCAGAAAAAGAATATCTGGCAGGCTCTGAAACAACTCTGGACCCAAAAAACATCTCCCGAATTCAGAGACATCCAACGATACGATCATAAATCAGGACTTCGTGAAAGCGCTGTTCCAGGTTCTTCCCATGTTTTCCTGCAAGATGTTCCCGCCGTTCTAGATTCCAATAAAACCGCTGTGCTTGAAGGTGGAGCTCTGTTCGGAGAACTTGCCGCTTTGGGAAGAACTCCTAGAACCTCTACTATTTTTGCGGAAACAGACTCCGAACTACTAGAAATTAGATGGCAGGGTCTTCGAGAGCTTCGCAAATACGATCAAGGCTGGAGAAGATTGATTGACCAGCGGTATCGGCAGAATGCCCTCAAGGCGCATTTGGGAGCGACCTCAATTTTCTCTCATCTTGATGGCGACGATTTGCAAGAAGTCGCTGATAACACGCTTTTCGAAACCTATGGAACATTTGACTGGCACCTTTCTTATAAAAAACTTCAAGGACAAGACAGAATTGAAGGCGTGAAAGATGAGCCTGAAATTTTCCAGCAAGGGGCCTATCCAGATGGAGTATTGATGGTTAGGGCAGGGTTTGCCAGGGTTTCAGTCGAGAGAGGCAATGGTCGGCAGACCATCACTTATTTGGGAGCTGGAGAGTTTTATGGGGCGGATGAAATATACCGCTCGTGGAAAGGGGAGTTGGATGTTGGCTTAAAGGTAACTATTTCTGCGCTGGGGTATGTCGAAGTTCTTCGCGTGCCGTCAAAGACCATTGAAAAACATTTGTTTGCATACTGGGAGTCGGAACGTCAAGGAGGAACCCGTGTTGGGGAAATGAAATCTGAAAAAAGGAGTGGAAGAATACATGATTTCTTTGACCAGACGCTAGCCGAAGGAGCATTGCAGGAGTGGGCTGTGCAAGAACGTTTTGTTAACGGCACGCAGGCTATGTTGATCAATCTGGATAAATGTGTGCGATGCGATGACTGCGTCCGCGCTTGTGCGTCAACCCATGACGGTAATCCTCGATTTGTCAGACACGGGAAAACTTTTCAGAATTGGATGGTGGCCAATGCATGCATGCATTGCGCTGATCCGGTATGCATGATCGGTTGCCCAACAGGAGCGATCCATCGATCCCTATCGGGTGGAATGGTGATTATTAATGATGACACGTGTATCGGATGTGAGACCTGTGCGAATTCCTGTCCGTATTCGAATATTCGAATGGTATCTATCAACGATGAAAATGGTCAGCACATATTAGATCCACAAAACCATAAACCCATTGTCAAAGCCACCAAATGCGATCTTTGTGCGGATCAGATTACAGGCCCTGCATGTGCTTTTGCTTGTCCTCATGAGGCTTTAAAGAGAGTTGATTTTAGAGACGTAACTTGGACTGGTGAGGGTGTGGGAGGGCAATGATGAAAAGAGTGTGGGGATACATAGCCACTGCCAGCCTTTTTTTTGTTTTGATTTGGGGCTGGACTTTGCAGGTCGACAGTTCTCTCAACTATCCTGAGTTTATCAGTGGCGGAGCATTATTTTTCGTTATTTTAGTTTTGTGCATGTTTAATGTGCGTAAGCGTTTACCTTTCCTTCCCTTATGGCCTGCGCATAAGTGGTTTCTTCTGCATTCGGTGTCGGGTTTTCTGGCTCTATTTCTGTTTTGGTTGCATGCGGATGTTTTGTGGCCGAAAGGATTGTATGTCCAGATTCTCGCGGTCCTTTTTTATGGTACAACTTTGTCCGGGGTTCTGGGGTTGATCATGGAAAAGATTTATCCGAATCTTTTGACCCGCGTTGGTCTTGAATGTATTTATGAGCGTATTCCAAGAGATCTTGCGGACATAAGAAACAAGGCCGAAAATCTGGTTTTGGAGTGCACGGAAAAAACAGGAAGTGATACGCTGGCACAACATTATTTTGAAACGCTAGGATGGTTTTTTCAGCGTCCCCGATTTATTATTAATAATATTTTTGGCGGACAAAACGCACAAACTTGGGTTATGCAGCAATGTTCTGTTCTAGAACGGTTTTTAAATGAAGCAGAACGAGATTATTTGGATCAGATTTGTGTCCTAGCTGAAACTAAAAGAAAAATAGATTTCCATTATTCTTTGCAGACTATGCTGAAAAAATGGCTTCTTGTGCATGTGCCTTTGGCCGCGGCTGTGATGGCAATGGTAATTTGGCATATAATTGTTATTCAGGTGTTTTTTATTTAAATGGATACAGATAAATTTAATCACGACCAAAGTCGCTACGAACGCCCGAATTTTCCTTATCGGTGTGGACGAGGTGCTTTGTGGCGAACCCCTTGCAATAAAGGACCAAAAATAGATGGGAGTTGCGGGGGTACCCACGATTGTGAGCCGTTCTTCAAAAAAGATCGTTGGCTTTGCCGAAGGGACAAGCGGTTTGGAGGTGCATGTGCTGAGGGCCCAGGCCCTCGAGGGGAATGTTCATGGCGGAGGCCGCCTTGTGCGCCAAGAAGAACTTTGCGTGTCATTCGAGGGCGAATTGCTTTTTTAGCGGTAGTCGCTATTGTTGCACTCTTGGCTTCTTCGCAGGCTTTGAACCCTGATGGTGGTAGTGGATTCATCAGTATTTCCGATGCGGGACCTTTATCTAAAGCACATAAAAAATTTACAGAAGGTTGCTCATCCTGCCATGCGGTTTACGGGCAAGGGCCTGTAGCTTGGACAAAAGCCGTATTCACACAATTGGATATTTCTGAGCGTTGCGTTAGTTGTCATTCTTTTGGTGGACCAGATTCTATGGCACATAATAATGATCTGGCGAAAGATCGAGAAATCAGAAAAACCGAATGTATTATGTGTCACAGGGAGCATAGCGGGGAGAAAATG
>JAJDAW010000074.1 GCA_029261635.1 Nitrospinaceae bacterium | reverse complement strand
CTGGCAGGATAAGGGAAAATTTTTCAACTGGCATGAAGCTATTAGTTATGCAGATAGAAAGAATTTGAGAAATATTGGCGGCTTCGATGACTGGCGACTTCCGAGTATTGACGAAGCCACTTCTTTGTTTGACGAGAATTTTGAGGTTCCAGGCAAAGGTGGAGCGAATCTTCATTTTGATCCGGTCTTTCCTGAAGGAGCTTTTAAAACAGGATGGATCGCTGGAGATACCTCAACGAGAAGACCACGGTTCGACTATTCCGAAGGAAAAGTAGTGAGTGTTGAAGAGTATTCTTTTGGCTCGGTTCGGATTTGTCGAAAAGATACAGTAAACAAAAAACAAATACCGCCTCGAAGAAAGTAAACGCATAATGACGGAATCGACACAACTGCAATACATTGATAACGGTGATGAAACAGTTACCGATGCCAAGCACGGCATCATGTGGATGAAACGAGATACATGGTTGAAGCTGGGGCGACTCATCACTTGGCACGAAAGTCTTGAACTTGCACGAAAAATGAATGAAGAAAAGTTTGCCGGGTACAGCAATTGGCGTATTCCTTCTGCCTCGGAAGCCAAATACCTTTTCGATTCTGAAGTCACCAATATGGATGTGGAAGGATGCGAGATTCATATTAACCCGGTCTTTCCGTCAGGATGTGGGTTTTCAACTTGGACCAGTCAGACTCGGGGGGCCAAGGCAGCCATGTCGCATGATTATCGCTCGGACTATGAATTCTGGTTAGCAAAGGAGAACGACGGCTTTCCCAGCGCAGTTCGTCTGGTTAGGGATGATACGGCGGAGGATGATGAAGACTCTGAATTCATCCGCATTGAGGCCCGTAAAGATGGAACGATTATAGATAATAAAACAGGGCTGATGTGGAAAGCCGATGACTCTTATATCGAATTAGATAAGTGGGTGACATGGGAAGAAGCTAAGTCTTATATAATGGAAATAAATAGAGTTAAATTCGGAGGTCATAAGGACTGGAGAATGCCGACTCGGAAGGAAGCTCAGTCCATTTATGATCCCTCTAGTCCTGTAACAGATAGCTATGGCGACACACTATTTCTGTTAAAGGGATTTCCTTCGGGAGCCGGGCAGACATCCTGGACAAAAACCATGCACAAGACCGATAAGGGGTTTGCCATTCGTTTTCATTTTTACAATGGTGATTATAAATGGAACGCAATGGGATTGAGAAGTCATGGTGTGCGTGCTGTTCGGACCATTAAAAAAGATTCCTGAACGAATGGGTATTAAAATTTTACAAAAAAGGCAACAGACCTATGAGTGAAAGTCCCACCATCAAACCTGAAGCACGTTTTGTTGAAGGGGATAGTGATACTGTGATCGATTGTGCCAAACGGTTGGTTTGGCTCAAACAGGATACCTGGCAGGTTACGGGCAAATGGATGAGCCAGTTGCAGGTGAGAGAGTTTACAGAAATCTTGAACCGAAAACGGTTTGCAGGTTTTTCAAACTGGAGACTGCCGACAACAAATGAAGCAAAAAGCCTTTTCGATAAGAATATGAAAAACTCCGACAACTCGGGGAAAACCATTTTCTTATCAGATTTGTTTGCTTCTGGCTGTAGCCCTCTATGCTGGACCAGTGATATTAGACATAAAATACAGGGCGTCCGTTTGAGTTTTATAAAAGGGGTCACCATGTATGATGATATCTATCGCATTTCCAAGGGCGCCTCACGATTGGTTCGTGACATAGACAAAAGTGAAGATTTGGTCTGACTACATTTGAATTTTGCAGGATTTGAAATTTAAAGGAGCAACAATTGGAACTGGATAAAAGATTTGTAGATAATGGTGATGGTACCGTTACTGACTTGGAATCAAAATTAATGTGGAAACAAACGGATTCGTTTCAAGATACCAGTAAGTGGAACAACTGGTTCAGAGCGCATGAATATCTTAAGGGTTTGAACCTTAAAAAATTTGCAGGATACTCCGATTGGAGAATGCCAGATCTGGAAGAAGCGGAAAGCCTCCACGATGAAAATCACAGCATAAAGGATATGGATCGGATGGATATTTTCATCAGTTCAGCCTTTTCTCCTGGCGGGGGGTTTACTTCGTGGACCTCTAATGAAATGCCACATGCAACTGCGGCTATTTTTTACTATAGATACGGTCATGCAAATTCGAATCATAAAGAAGATATCACCAAAGATTCAGTCCGCGCAGTTCGAGATATAGAAGTGCGCGAAAAAGCAAAAGGGGTGCTCAAAAAGTATCCGGGTTTTTCTGATTCTCCGCTTCCCCGTTGATTTAAATCGGGGTGTTTTAAAATTATTATATAAACGAGTTATTTTGAATAATAAGTGAAGGGAAATTGTCATCGAAAGTTATAGGGTAATTAACCAGCAAGAGAGTGAAAACTCAGTAGTGACCTACCGGTTCGAAGAAGAGGACTACAGGCATACGTATGTCCTTGAGGACTATTATCATACGAGTCCGTTTTTTGAATATAGTTATGTAGTGGTCTATCTTCGAGACAAGGATAACCTTGAAAATTCTTTTGCTTTCCAGTTAAATTTCAATAAAACATTCAATACACTTCCTGAACATCCTAAACTTACTGAAGTTCAAAGTCAGATCGCTAAAGGTTTTGCAAAAAATGCTGCGGATGAGTTGATTGTCCTGTTTAAGCAGAGAGCCGTAGAAGCGAAAGCGTATGGAGAAAAGAACCCCATTAGCTATCTTGAATTTGAACCCGGACGGTATTTTAATTTTATTGAGTTGTTCCCGAGAAATAAGGAAATGTTGGATTTTAATTACGAAGACAATCAATATTTTGCTGAAGATTCCTACGATATTGACCCGCGAAATGATAATAAATGCTTGCAGTTATCATTCTTTAAGTTTCAATTGGACAGTGTGGACCAGGCTCCTTTATTTTCAGCGATTTATCATTTCGATGAAGAAATGAGAGAAAAGGAAGATGCAAAACTTACAGTAAAGAATAATGATATGTTGATTGCTTTGAACCAAGTTATTCCAGATCTAAATGATAGGTTGAAGCAGCGATATAAGAATGCAAAAAAGATGGGTCAGGAGCTCCTTGCGAATCAAGCTCCCGTCGAGATACAACAGGAAAAAGTAAAGCCTAACGAGCCGTGTCCATGCGGGTCGGGTAAGAAGTACAAAAAATGTTGCGCCTTAATGTTAAATTGATTTTTTAATAAACGATATGGGTTTTGTCCCATTTACTGGAATAAAATAATGGCAAAAGAAAGAAGGGTTAAAAAAGTTCAAGCCCGACATATTCTTGTGGGTTCGAAAGAACTTGCCGAAGAATTGAAGGTAAAAATAGATGCTGGTGAAGAGTTTACCAAGTTGGCAGAAGAGCATAGCGAATGTCCTTCAAAAAAACGTGGTGGGGACTTAGGCTGGTTTGGTAAAGGGGCTATGGTTCGTCCCTTTGAGGTTGCGGCTTTCACAGCACAAGAGGGCGATGTTGTTGGACCCATTAATACAGAGTTTGGCTGGCATCTAATCTATGTTTATGAAATTCAAGAGGATGTTGATGCCGATGCGGGACCTCCAACCGGAGATGAAGATGCCGATGAAGATACTCTGCGTTTGGTTGCGGAAAACTATGCTCATGAATTTATGATGCTGGGCTATACCAGTAAAAAGGTGCTGAGCCTTTTCACCAGTCCGCATTTTAAGTCAGCGAACACCGATTATAATATTCTCGGAGTGGATGTGATTAATGAAGTGATCGCGCAGGTTTTCGGGCAAAAAATTGAGAAGGTTGAGACCCCGGAATCGAAAGAAGAAACTAAGAAATAATAAAGTAAGAAGAGAAATTAAAAAAGCGTGGCTCCCTCGAAAGAGGAGGCCACGCTTTTTTTATGCGCTATTGTTTAAAGCGAAACGCTGTGAACATTTAAGATGTTAGCTGTATCCCTTAGCTCACGCAATGCTTCCGTCGTTGGCGGTGAATCGATGTTGATGATTGCTACCGCTTTTCCGCCATCTTCCATTCTTCCCAGATGGAAGCCCGCAATGTTAAGGTTGTGCTTTCCTAGAATATTCCCCAGGTTACCAATGACACCGGGAACATCCATATTATTAAGCACCAACATATTTTTTGAGAGAACGCCTTCGAGGCTGTATTCCTCGAGCTGGGTGATCCTGGAGTCGCCTTTTCCGAAGATACTCCCTGTTACCTGATGGGTCCCTTTCTGTGTGGTCACTTTAACCTGTACGGTGTTGGTGTATTCATGCACTTCATTGCTTTTAGACTCTTGAACCTCAACGCCTCTTTCTTTAGCGATGAAAGGTGCGTTGACCATATTGACGCCATCGATGGTTCGGTTGAGCAGACCTTTTAAGATTGCGATTGAAATAGGTTCTACTGAAAGACCGGCCACCTCTCCGTTGTATTGAATCTCGATACGGGTCAAGGCTCCATCTGTAATCTGTGATAGAAAGCTGCCTAGGTCTTCGCCTAATACCAGATAAGGTTTGATTTGTGCCAGTGTCTCGGCATCAATTGAAGGCACATTTACAGAATTGCGAACATTTCCGTACTTGAGGTAGTCGATGATTTGATCACAAATGGCAATGGCTACCTTTACCTGAGCCTCGCCAGTTGATGCACCCAAATGAGGTGTGCAGGTAATTTCGTCTACCTTTAGCAGAGGGCTTTCCAGATCTAGGGGTTCTTTTGAATAAACATCCAAGGCAGCCTGCGCTACTTTCTTTTCTTTGATAGCTTGGATCAATGCATCATCATCAATCAAGCTACCCCGCGCGCAGTTTACAATTCGTATGCCGGGTTTCATTTGATCGAATTCTTCTTTTCCCAAGAGAGCTTTACCATCAGCAAGACCGGGAGTATGAAGAGAGAGGAAATCTGATCTTCCCAGCAAGTCTTTTAGCTCAACTAATTCTACACCTGCTTTTTCTGCTCTTTCTTGGGAGATGTAAGGGTCATGAACGATTATCTTCATTTGGAATGCCCGTGCGCGGTCAGCGACAACGGATCCGATGCGACCAAAGCCAATGATTCCCAAGGTTTTTTCAAAAAGCTCAACTCCCATAAACTCTTTCGGAGCCCATTTTTCATTCTTAAGCTTCCAGCTTGCCTGAGGAATATTGCGCGCCATGGAAAGTAATAAGGCCATCGAATGTTCTGCTGTGGTAATTAAATTTCCTTCCGGCGCATTCATGACAATGACGCCCTTTTGTCCTGCCGCATCAAGGTCAATATTATCGACACCGATACCAGCTCGCCCTATAACCTTGAGATTTGAGGCGGCCTCAATAATTTCTGCGACCACTTTGGTAGCACTTCGAACAATCAGGCCATCATATTCAGGAATAATGGCGATCAGTTCCTCTTTAGACAATCCGGTTTTTACATCTACTTCAAGACCAGATTCTTTTTTGAGGATGTCAACTCCAGTAGCGGAGAGGTTGTCTGAAACTAAAACTTTCATTTGTTAACTCCAAATTACCCACTCCCGTAGGGAGGGAATATTAGTAGACAATAGTAAAAGGAAAACGATACTAATTTGCCCAACGGGCATTGACCTTTAGGCCTTACGCTTTTCAAAATCATTCATATAATCAATCAGAGCATCAACGCCAGTTTCAGGCATGGCGTTATAGATACTCGCTCGCATTCCTCCGACTGAACGATGACCTTTTAGGGTAGTTAACCCAAGATCCTCAGCACCTGCTAAAAACTCTTTGTCTAAGTCGGCATTGGCCAAAACAAATGGCACATTCATCCAAGACCGCGAAGCTTTTTCCACGGGATTACTATAGAAGTTTGAATTATCAATCGCCGCATACAATTTATTGGCTTTGTTTTCGTTCAATTTTCCCATAGCGGAAAGTCCCCCTTGTTTTTTCAGCCATTTGAAGATCAAACCCGCCAAATAGATCGAATACGTCGGAGGAGTATTCAACATCGAATCCGCTTCAGCTTGTTGCGCGTAATCGAAAACACTCGGGGTCGTGGGTAACGAATTCCCAATGAGATCATCGCGAACAATTACTAACGTGACGCCCGCGGGTCCCATATTTTTTTGCGCACCCGCATAAATCAGCCCAAAACGACTCACATCGAATGGACGGGATAAAATCGTCGAGGAAAAATCGCCAACCAGTGGCACATCCCCGGTATCAGGAATCCAATGATATTCCACACCACCTATAGTTTCGTTTGGAGTGTAGTGCACATAGGCAGCATCTGAACTCAAAGACCAGCTCTCAAAAGGCGGAATGGTGGTGAATTTATCAGCTTCAGAGGAAGCCGCAACGTTCACATCGCAATATTTTTTTGCCTCACTAATGGCTTTCTTTCCCCAAGCACCCGTCCAAATATAGTCAGCTTTGGTTTTCCCACGCAGCAGATTCATGGGAATTGTTGCAAACTGAGCAGAC